>DASWCJ010000055.1:0-16722 GCA_036390155.1 Anaeromyxobacter sp. | reverse complement strand
GCAGGAACGACTCGGAGCGGCCAGCCATGGGCAGGACGACAGGAAAGCACGGGCCCGGCCTTGGGGGAAAGCGCCCGACCCACGGGACGCCGTCGCTTTCGTCACCACGAGGGGGTGCTCCCGCGAGGCCCCCGGGGACATCCTCCTCCCATGGCCCGAATCGCGATGATCGCCGACGACCTGTTCGAGGACGTGGAGCTGCGCCAGCCGTACGACCGGCTCCGGGAGGCGGGGCACGAGGTCGTCCTCGTCGGGCTCGCGGCCGGGAAGAAGATCACCGGGAAGCAGGGGCGCGAGCACGTCACGATCGAGCGGGCCGCCGGAGAAGTCCGGGCCGACGAGTTCGACGCCCTCGTTATCCCCGGCGGCTACTCGCCGGACAAGCTTCGCATGAGCCGCCCGATGGTCGCGTTCACGCGCGCGTTCTTCGATCAGGGGAAGCTCGTCGCGGCCGTGTGCCACGCTCCCTGGATGCTCGTCGAGGCCGACGTCGCCGAGGGGCGCACCGTCACCTCCTGGCCGTCGATCCGGACCGACCTCATCAACGCGGGCGCGCGGTGGGTCGATCGCGAGGTGGTCGAGGACGGGAACCTCGTGACCTCCCGCAAGCCGGACGACCTCCCGGCGTTCTCGGAGACGATCCTGCGCCGGCTCTCCGGCCAGCCGGAGCGGACGACGCGCGATTCGGCGTCGGCGCCTCCCGACGCGGCCTCGCCGCGCTAGAAGGGGTGCCGCAAGACGGAGAGGCCCGCGTTGGCGGGCCTCTCACATTTCGCTCTTTTTCGAGCTGGCGCTCGCTTCGTTCGAGCGCGATTCCGGCGCTAGGCCGGGCGTGACTTCGAGCTGTGGTGTGACTGCGACGGCTCTGTGATCACGGCCTCCTTTGCTGGTGCAACTCTGAGACGATTGTAACGGTGCCCGCTCGCCGATCGAGCTGGACTTCGTGTCGCGGATGGGGCGTGAGGCGATCTCCACGAGATCCGGGCCGGTTTCGCCGGATACCCGTGAGGGGGGCCCTCTAGGGTTTTGCGGCCGCGAGGCGGCCGAGCGCGCGCTGCGCCCCCGCGGCGCGCGGCGCCCGCGCGGGCGGCTCGGGCTGCGCCCGCGCGTCCGCGACCTTGAAGTAGCTCATTAGATCTTCGAGCGAGGCGGCCTGCGCCGCCATCTCCTCGGAGGTGGACGAGAGCTCCTCCGCGGCGGAGGCGTTCCGCTGCGTCACCTGGTCGACGGTGGCCATCGCCTTGTTGATCTGCGCGACGCCGCGGGCCTGCTCCTGGCTCGCCGCGGAGACGTCCTGCACCAGGTCCGCGGTCTTGCGGATGGCGGGCACGAGCTCGTCGATGAGCCGTCCCGAGCGCTCCGCGACCTTCACGCTCGAGCCGGCGAGGCCGCCGATCTCGCCCGCCGCCTTCTGGGCGCGCTCCGCGAGCTTGCGAACCTCCTGCGCGACGACCGCGAAGCCCTTGCCGTGGTCGCCGGCGCGGGCGGCCTCGATCGCGGCGTTCAGCGCGAGGAGGTTTGTCTGGTAGGCGATCTCCTCGACGATCGAGATGCGATCGGCGATCTCGTTCATCGCCCGGACCGTCTCCTGGACCGCCTTTCCGCTCTCCTCCGCGTTCCTCGCGCCGGAGGTCGCCATCTGCTCGGTCTGTCGGCTGTTCTCGGCGTTCTGCGCGATGGACGCGTTCATCTCCTCGAGGCTCGAGGTCGTCTCCTCGACGGAGGCCGCCTGCTCCCCGGTCCCGGTCGAGACCGCCTGCGAGGTGGCCGACACCTGCCGCGCCGCGCCGGTCAGCGCCCCGGCGCCCCCGCGCACCTGAACGATCACCGCGGCGATCCGGTGGGCCATGTCCCGCATCGCTCCGAGGGCGACGCCGACCTCGTCCTGGGTGGACCCGTGGATCTCCGCGCGGAGATCGCCCGCGCCGATCGCGGACGCGGCCTCGACGATCCGCCCGAGCGGCCGGAGCATCCGGCCGACCGCGATCCAGGTCACCCCGATCATCGCGACGAGCGCGGCGACGCTGATCCCGCCGAGCACCCGCACGAAGCGGTGCAGCGCGCCATACTTCACGTCCTCGGGCACCGCGTAGCCCACCGTCCAGCCCCAAGGGGCGAAGCGGTCGAAGCGGACCCAGATCGCCCGGCCGTCCACGCGGACCGT
Organism: Anaeromyxobacter sp.; assembly: GCA_036390155.1. GTDB lineage: Bacteria > Myxococcota > Myxococcia > Myxococcales > Anaeromyxobacteraceae > Anaeromyxobacter. The sequence goes on along the minus strand of DASWCJ010000055.1, from coordinate 14,558 downwards.
GACGTCGCCCTGCCCGGCGTGCGCGAGCTCCGCCTGGAGCTCGGCGGCCGCCCCGAGGTCGGCCGCGCCGGTGCGCTGCAGCAGCGCCTTCCCGTCCCGATCGAGGAGGAACAGCGCGGCGGTGGAGGGCGCGCCCGCCTGCTCCTTGGCGAGCGCCTCGAGCAGCGCCTTCTGCGCGCCGGCCACGTACGCGTCGACGTCGCCGAGCCCGCTCCGGGCAAGGCTCGCGTGCTCGGCGCCGATCTGGGCGACGATCGCGCCGAGCTTCTCCCGGTAGTACACGTCGTCCTTCTCCTGCACGAGCGAGGCGACCGACGCGTAGATGACGCCGAGGACGATCGCGAGCGACAGCGCGACCATCGCCGACTGGATGAGGGCGACCTTGCTCCGGATGCTCATGTGCGGCTCCCCCGGCGTCGACTACTTCAGGATCTCGGCCTTCTTCACGAGGTCGGGCTTGAAGACGACGCCGGCCTTCGAGGCGAGCTTCACGTTGAGGTAGAGCTTCGCCTCCTTGTTCGCGGCGACCGGGATGCTCGACGGCGAGGCGCCCTTCAGGATCGCGAGCGCGGTCTTGCCGGCCCAGATGCCCTGCTCCTCGGCGATCTTGGTCATGCCGAGCATCGCGTACGGCATCATGAAGTCGTACATGCCGCCCGAGGGGATCTTCGTGTTCTCGGCGGCGAACGCGGCGGCGGCGGCCTCGTTCCAGTCGTTGATGCCCGCGAAGTTGCCGAGCAGGAGTACGTCCACCTCGCCCTGCATCTTCTTGAAGCTCTCCTTCCAGTCCGCGAACGTCTTCACGTACTTCTCCGCCACGAACGTGAGCTTCAGCTGGTTCTTGTAGTAGCGCCCCTCGGTCCGCTCGGTCTCGGTGTCCACCGTGAGGAAGGCGACCCGGCTCCCCTTCGCGTAGGACTTGAGCGAGTCGATGAGCTGGGTGGTGAGCGCGACCTCGTTCATCCCGGTCGCGTTCTTGAACGGGAGCCCGTAGACCGACGCGTCCCAGTTCACGCCGCAGAACACCCACGGGAGGGAGACGTTCTTGAAGTGCTGGACCATCGCCTTCGTGGCGTTGTCGTCGGAGACGATGACGACGTCGGGCTTGTGCTCGTCGACGTAGGCCTTCACCTTCTGGATCTGGTCCTTCAGCCACTTCTCGTCGCCGTGCTGCTTCGTGTCCATCCGGTAGAAGTCGAGCTTCACGCCGCTGCCCGCGAGCGCCTGGCGCGCGCCGGCCTCCTCGCCGTCGCTCCAGGGGTAGCCCTGGTGGTACGAGTTCACGAAGAGGACCTTCTTCCCTTCGGGGGAAGCGGCCGCGGCGGCGAGCGGCAGGAGCAGGGCGGCGGCGAGCGCGACGATGCGGTTCATGGGGCCTCCTGGGGTGGAAGCCGTACGCCCAGTGCAAACGTGGATCCAGCGCGAGCGCCGCCGATGCCGAGGCGCAAGCCGTGAATGTTCCTTGGGACGTCTATCGTTCACGGTGCGCGCATCCGTACCTCGAGTGAGGGTCGAAGCCGACCCGGGGTCCGTCGCCGACCAGGAACCCGCGCCCGCGCCGGTTCGCCCCAGCCCCCGGTCGGGTCGGGGGCCGGACGGGCGCCAACCGGCTCCGGAATTGCTGGATTCGAGTCCGGCGGTCCCGGATGATCCGGATCGCCCGCCTCGTCGGGAGGCCGTACCGGCGCGCGGGCCTCCAGGAGAGCGACATGGCCGCGAACGGCCCCCCCGCGAAGCGCCGCCCGCAGCGCCCCCCTCGTCCGCGGGCGCACGCTCGCGCGCAGGCGAAGGCGAGGACAAAGAGCCCCGCGGTCCCGGCGAGCGCCGTCGAGACCGAGGTCGAGGCCGCGCTCGCCGCATTCGGCCGGGCGGGACGGTCCGGCTGGACGTGGCTGCGGGAGCACGTGCCGGACGCGTTCGGATCGACCCTCCGCGAGGACGCGCCGGTGCTCGCCGGCCTCGCCGCGTCGCTCGACCGGCTCGCGACCGACCGCGAGGTGGTGCTCGCCGACCGCGAGCACGACGTCATCCTCGCCCGGCTCGACCGGCCCGGCTCCGTCTTCGAGACGCTGCAGGGGCTCGTGGACCGCGACATCGCGGCGACCGAGATCTTCCACTCCGTCTCGCCGCTGCCCGGCCCCGGGCTCGCCCTCGAGGTGCATCGCTACCAGTTCGCGCGGTCGCGCGAGAGCGCCGCGGTCGCGGAGGGAGGCAAGATCCCGACGGCCGTGCGGGACGCGATCGGCGCCGCCGCGAAGACGGAGCACCCGGGCCTCGGGAAGCAGGCCCTCGACGAGGCGCTCGGGCGGCTCTGGGCGAGCAACGCCGACGCGGTGCGGCTCGCGAAGCCGGCCCGCGTCGCGGAGCTCGCCTGGATGCTCGTCGAGTGCCGGGAGCGGGGCGGGTACCTCCTCGATCTCCTCGACGACGGGGACGGCAAGGTCGCGACCCTTCGCTTCGCCGTCGCGGGGCCGCCGCGGCGCGGGTTCCTCATGCAGGTGACCGAGGCGATGAACGCGCTCGACGTGGGGATGCGCCGCTGCCTCGCCGTCTCCGCGGCGGGCGAGGGCCAGCGTTACTTCCTCGCCCTCTTCCGGCTCGCCCACCGCAAGGGCGAGCCGCTCGCCCGCGGGTCGGAGCTCTTCCGCAAGCTGCGGCGGCAGGTGTTCGCGACGCAGCTCCTCGACGTGGCGTCGCCGATGTACCGGGACTTCGTGCTGCCGCACGTGATGGCGGCCGACGAGGCCGGCCTGGTGAACGCGTTCATCGGGTTCAGCCACGCGAACTGCGCGCACGCGCAGACCGCCCGCTACACCTTCGAGGACGTCGTCCGGGCGTTCCACTACCACCCGGACGTGTCGCTCCGGCTCGTGCGGCTCTTCGAGGCCCGCTTCGACCCGGATCGAGCGGACCGCGAGGCGGCGTACGCGAAGCTGCTCGCGGAGGTGGAGCACGAGGTCGAGGGCCACAACACCGGCCACCGCGCCCTCGACGACTTCCGCCGCTCGCTCTTCCGGACGGCGCTCGTGTTCGTGAAGCGGACGCTGAAGACCAACTTCTTCGTGGACGAGAAGCAGGCGCTCGCGTTCCGGCTCGACCCCGCCTACCTCGACGACCTCGGCGCGGAGTTCACTGAGGATCTGCCGAAGGCGCGGCCGTTCCGGGTCACCTTCTTCCTCGGTCGCGACGGGATCGGGTTCCACATCGGGTTCGCCGACATCGCGCGCGGCGGGTGGCGCACCATCCTGACGCAGGGGCGCGACGACTACGTCACGGTCGCGAACCGCGTCTTCCGCGAGAACTACGTCCTCGCCCACACGCAGCACCTCAAGAACAAGGACATCTACGAGGGCGGCTCGAAGATGGTGGTGGTGCTGAACGTCCCGGCGTACAGCCGGACGCCGACGGCGCGGACGCTCTTCCTGTACCGGGCGCAGCGGGGGATCGCGAACGCCTTCCTCGACCTGTTCGTCACGGAGCAGGGCGTGGCGAGGGATCCGCGCGTCGTGGACTACTACCGTGAGGACGAGCCCATCGAGCTCGGCCCCGACGAGAACATGCACGACGCGATGATCGAGGAGATCGCCGCGCTCTCGGTGAAGCGCGGGTACCTCCTCGGCGGCGGCATCATGTCGTCGAAGAAGGTGGGCATCAACCACAAGGAGTTCGGCGTAACCTCCACCGGCGTGGTCGCGTTCGCGGAGATCGCGATGGCGGAGCGCGGCGTCGACCTCCGCAAGGACGCCTTCTCGGTGAAGTTCACCGGCGGCCCGAACGGCGACGTCGCGGGGAACGCGATGCGGATCCTGCTCGAGCGGAGCCCGGGCGCGGCGATCCGGCTCATCGTGGACGGCACGGCGGCGCTCGTCGATCCCACCGGGCTCGACCGCAAGGAGCTCGCGAGGATCGTGCTCCGCAAGGACGCCGACGGCTTCGATCCGGAGCGGCTGTCGCCGGGCGGCGTGCTGCTCTACCGCACCCAGCGCCGGACCGAGGGGCTCCGCGAGCTGCACCGGCGCGTGGAGCGGACCGCGAAGGGGCTCCGCGAGGACTGGGTCACGATCGACGAGTTCCACCAGGAGTACGACGACGCGATCTACCGCGTGGCCGCCGACCTCTTCATCCCGGCCGGTGGACGCCCCGAGACGATCGACGGGACGACCTGGCGTCGCTACCTGCTCCCGGACGGGAAGCCGAGCGCGCCGGTGATCGTCGAGGGCGCAAATTCGTTCGTCACGCCGGAGGCCCGGCTCCAGCTCCAGGCCACAGGCGCGGTGGTGCTGCGCGACGCCTCGGCCAACAAGTGCGGCGTGATCTCGTCGTCGTACGAGATCATCGGCAACCTGCTCCTCGACGAGCGCGAGTTCCTCGCGCACAAGGCCGAGTACGTGAAGGACGTCCTCGCGATCCTGGAGCGGCGGGCGCAGGACGAGGCGAGGCTCATCTTCCGGCGCCACCGCGAGGCGGGCGGGAAGCGCCCCTTCACGGAGATCTCCGAGGCGCTCTCCGGGGAGATCAACGCGCACAAGGCGCGCCTGTTCGCCTGGTTCGAGGCCCACCGGGAGACGCACGGTCAGCCGGCCTTCGAGGCGGCGCTCCTCGCGCACCTGCCGCGGATGATCCGGGAGACGCCCGCCTTCCGCGGGCGGTTGGCGCGGCTGCCCCCGAAGTACCGCTCCGCCATCCTCGCCGCGGAGATCGCGACGACGATGGTCTACCGCGAGCCGCTCGAGCCGGACTTCGGCGCGGCGCTGCGGGGCTACGTGGATCGGATGTTCGCGCCGGTGGGCTAGCGCCAATGCCGGTCACTTCGCGGTGCGGGCCGCTTCCGGCGAACGCTCCCGTCGGGCCTCGGGCATGGCCCCCGTCCTCCTGCGCCGCGCAGGAGGACGGCGCCTTCCCCGGCCCGCCTCGGCGGCGTTCGGTCCGGGCGACGAGATCGTCGAGCTGGTGCCGATGCTAGGGAGCCGGCGCAGGGTCACGCTCCGGGTGCACCTTCGCCGCGCTCGTACCAGTCCGCATGGCGGGAGTACCGTTGGCAGCTGAGACAGGCGGTGACGAGCCAGCGGTGGGTGCACCCGGGGCAGACCCCACCGGTCTCGAAGGTGTTCCACCTCGCCCCGCAGTGCGAGCAGTACCAGCGGCTCGACTTCACGGGCTGCCACCGGCAGAGCGGGCATCGGATCCGCGGCGGCCGCCGGCCGAGGCCGCGCAGCGTGCCGTCGAGGATCGACGGATCGCCCGGCTCGCGGTCCGAGCGGTCGAGGAGGAGGAGCCGGTCCACGGTCAGAGCATGCCACGGAGGCGCGCTCGCGCCTCGTCGTACGGCGTCGAGAGGAGCGGGGGCCTGGTCGCGCAGGCCAGGGGCGGGCGGCGGCCGGGACCTTCGAGGAGAACGAGCGCTTCCGCCCCGTGCTGGGCGCGCGAAGGACCGAGCCGGGGGCCACCTTCTGCGACGAGCCCCCGTTGCCCCGTGGGAGGAAGGAGCGCGAATGATCCGAGCCGGTCCTCCGCCGCCGCTCGTGCGCTACGGAGAGCCCGCCGGCCGCTGGGTGCTCGTCGCGACGGTGCTCGGCTCCGGCCTCGCCTTCATCGACGCCACCGTCGTGAACGTCGCCCTGCCTCGCATCGGGACGAGCCTCGGGGCGGACGCCGCCGGGCTCCAGTGGACGGTGAACGGCTACACCCTCAGCCTCACCTCGCTCATCCTGCTCGGCGGCTCACTCGGCGATCGGTTCGGCCGGCGGCGGATCTTCGTCGTCGGGGTCTGCTGGTTCGCCGTCGCGTCCGCGCTCTGCGGCCTCGCGCCGAGCGTCGGGACGCTCATCGCGGCGCGCGTGCTGCAGGGGGTCGGGGGCGCCCTCCTCACGCCGGGTGCGCTCGCGATCCTCGAGGCGTCCTTCCGGACCGAGGACCGGGCGCGGGCGATCGGCGCCTGGTCCGGCCTGGGCGGCATCGCGGGCGCGCTGGGCCCGTTCCTGGGCGGCTGGATCGTCGAGGTCGCCTCGTGGCGGCTCGTGTTCCTCGTGAACCTTCCGCTCGCCGCGCTCGTCGTCGCCGTCGCGCTGCGCCACGTCCCGGAGACGCGCGACCCCGCTGCCCCGAGGCGCGTCGACGTCGTCGGCGTCCTCACCGGTGCGCTCGGGCTCGGGGGACTCAGCTACGGCTTCACCGCCTGGCCCGCGCTCGGCGCGCGCTCGCCGGCCGTGATCGCGGCGCTCGGCGTGGGCGTGCTGGCCACCCTCGGCTTCCTGCTCGCCGAGCGGCGGTCGGCGCACCCGATGCTGCCGCTCTCGGTCTTCGCCTCCCGGACCTTCACCGCGGTGAACCTCGTCACCTTCGCGGTGTACGCGGCGCTCGGCGGCGCGTTCTTCCTCGTCGTGCTGAACCTGCAGGTCGTCGCGGGGTTCTCTCCGCTCGCCGCCGGGTCCGCCATGCTCCCGATCACCGGGATCACCCTGCTGCTCTCGGCCCGCGCGGGCGCCCTCGCCCAGCGCATCGGCCCGGGCGTCCCGATGACCGTCGGCCCGATCCTCTGCGCGGGAGCGATGGTCCTGCTCGCGCGCGTCGGCGTCGGCGCCTCCTACGCGCTCGACGTGCTGCCCGCGGTGATCCTGCTCGGCCTCGGGCTCGCGCTGACGGTGGCGCCGCTCACCACCGTCGCGCTGGGGGCGCTCGACGATCGCCACGCCGGGATCGCGAGCGGCGTGAACAACGCCGTCGCCCGGGCGGCGGGACTCTTCGCGGTCGCGGTGCTGCCGCTCGCGGCGGGGATCGGGAGCGGCCGTCTCACGGACGCCGCGGCGCTCGCGCCCACCCACCGCGTCGCGATGCTCCTCTGTGCCGGCGCCTTCCTCGGCGGCGCCGCCCTCGCGTTCCTGATGATCGCGAAAGGTGGGCGACGGCCGGCCCCGGCGCCCGCTCCCTCCGCGCGCGGCGAGGACCGAGGCCGATTCCACTGCCCGGTCACGGGCCCGCCGCTCTACCCCTCGCACGCCGGAGCGGCGCCACGACCCGAAGGAGCCGCGCGCGCGGCCACCGGGGGAAGCACAGGTCCGGCGGACGAGCGCGAAGCAGGAACGGCGGGAGAAGGAGAGCTCATGAGCGCCATCTCGAGGCGGGAGCAGCAGGAGATCGCACGGGCCAACCAGTCGGGACTCGAAGCCGTGGTGTTCGTACATGGCCTGTGGCTCCTGGCGAGCAGCTGGGAGCCGTGGCGAGAGCTGTTCGAGGAGAGCGGGTACGTGACGCTCGCGCCGAGCTGGCCCGACGACCCGGAGACCGTCGACGAGGCGCGGCGCCATCCGGAGGTCTTCGCGCACAAGCGGGTGGAGCAGGTCACCGACCACTTCGCCGACGTGATCCAGCAGCTCGAGTCGCCGCCAGCGGTCATCGGGCACTCGTTCGGCGGGCTCATCGCGCAGCGGCTCGCGGGGCAGGGGATCGCGAGCGCCTGCGTCGCCATCGATCCGGCGCCCTTCCGCGGCGTGCTCCCGCTCCCGTTCTCGGCGCTCCGGTCGGCGTTTCCCGTGCTCGGCAACCCCGCGAACTACGGGCGCGCGGTCGCGCTCACGTTCGAGCAGTTCCGCTACGGCTGGGCGAACGCGCTGAGCGAGGCAGAGGCGCGGAGGCTGTACGAGACCTACTCCGTCGCCGGTCCTGGCGCTCCGCTGTTCCAGGCCGCGACCGCGAACCTGAACCCCTGGACGGCGGCGAAGGTGGACACGACGAACCCGGATCGCGGCCCGCTCCTCGTCATCTCGGGCGAGAAGGACCACACCGTCCCGGGGGCGATCGCCCGCGCGACCTACCACCGTCAGCGCCGGAACCCGGGCGTCACGTCGTTCCGGTCCATCCCGGACCGCGGTCACTCGCTCACGATCGACGCCGGCTGGCGCGAGGTCGCCGAGGTGGCGCTCGCGTTCGTGAGGCTGCACCAGCCGGCGAGTCCGGCCCGGGCGAGCGCCGACCGCGAGCGCTGGCGCGGAGACGAGGGGCACGCGGAGGAGCCGAGGCCCTGACGGACGGCGCGGGATCCCTTCCGCAGAGGTCCACTTTGACCTAAAGTCGCTTCGGCTGGGGGCAGGGGCCGCCCGGCATGGTGATACCCCCCCATCACCATGACGAGGTCCCTGCCCTCGGCTCTTCCATCCGAGCCCTGCCGCGCGCCCCCGCGCACCCCGTGAGGGGCACTCGGGGCTACCGGGACGTACGCGCGGAGCCGAAGCTTCGGGGTGCGGCTGGCCGGCGGCGTCGAGCAAGGCTAGCGGGGACGCTTCCTCACGGTCCCGCCGATGTCCTGGCGGCCCGGCCTCCTCGCGCGGGGTTCGTCACCTGCGAGCGGGGGCGCGCCGCGACCTCGCGGGCCGCGGAGCCGGTCGCCGATCGCGTCCAGCTCCGCGAGCACCACGCCGGCGTCACGCGGACGCCGGGTCGGATCGACCTGCAGCATCCGCAGGATGAGCGCCGCGGGCTCCGGGACGGCGGCGACGGCGAGCGGCGGAGGGTCCCCGAGCTCGGCGTCGGCGTCCTCCGACTCGCAGAAGGGCAGCGCGCCGGCGAGCATCCGGTACATGAGCACGCCGAGGGCGAACACGTCGCTCCGCTCGTCTTCGGGCGCCCCGCGGCGCTGCTCGGGCGCCATGTAGTGCGGCGTGCCGCCGCCAGGGTTCCGCGCGCCGACGGCGAGCGCAATCCCGAGGTCGAGCAGCTTCACCTCGCCCGACGTGCAGAGGAAGACGTTCCCGGGCTTCAGGTCGCGGTGGACGACGCCCTGGGCGTGCGCGTGGGCGAGCCCGGCGGCGACCTGGGAGGAGATGCGCATCACCTCCCCGACGGAGAGCGGTGGACCGGCGAGGCGGCGCTCCAGCGGCTCGCCACGGAGCAGCTCGAGGACGAGGTACGGGCCGTACTCGCCGTGGCCGATGTCGAACAGCGTCACGATGTTCGGGTGGCAGAGCCGGGCGGCCGCCGCGGCCTCGTGCAAGAGCCGATGGCCGGGCTGCTCGGAGGGCCTTCGCCGGCGCATCGCCTTGAAGGCGACCTCGCGCCCGAGCTTGAGGTCGCGCGCCTCCCATGCCACCCCGAAGCCGCCGCGGCCCAGCTCGCGGACGAGCTCGAACCGGCCGATCACCGCACCGGGTCGCAGCACCGCGTCCCAGCCCGAGCGATCGTCCTCCTCCGCGAACAGCTCGTTCAGGAACGCCGTCATCGTCCCGCCGTCCACGCGCGGCACGTCGCCGGGCTCCCGCGCCCGGAGCGCGTCCGGATCGGCCAGGCGCCGGTTCCGCTCGCTCAGGATCGAGCCGAGCCCGGCGGCGAGCCCGCGCCACACCGCCGGCGCGGAGGAGGCGACCGCGGTGAAGTCGCGCTCCGTGATCTTCGCCACGACCGTCGGCTCCCGCGCGACGACCGTCGCGGACCGCGGCGCCTTCGGGTCGAGGAGCGCCACCTCGCCCACGTGGGTTCCAGCGTCGCGCGTCCCGATCTCGATCCCCCCGACGAGGATGGTCACGCGCCCGGCGAGCACGAAGTAGAGGTCGTTGTCCGACCCGCCCTCCTCGATGAGGACCGCGCCCGGGGTGAGCTCGGCGAGCGTCACCCGGTCGGCCAGCGCCCTGGCGACCGAAGCTCTCCCCGCGACGAGCTGCTGCCCCTTCATCGCCTCGAGCAGGAGGCGCCTGCCTCGCTTGCCCTCGAATCGTTCGATCACGAGACGCCCCTGGCGCTCCGCGCGCTCCGAGATCGTACCCGCGGGGCATGAGCATCGTCCAGCGGCCGCCCGCGCGCCGGCGGCTCAGCCGGTTTCGCGGAGGGCGTTGGCGCCCTGATCGAACACCCCGTCCCACTCCTCCGCAGGCGGCGATCTGAGATGGGCGCAGCACCGCCGTGCCATGGCTCGCGACGGCCCGTCGCCTGGCCAGACCGCGAGCGCCTCCTCGAAGAGCGCGAGCGCCTCGCCCCAGCTCTGTGCGCGGTACTCCGCCAGCGCCGCCCCGTACGTCGTGAGCGCCTTCCGGCGTCCCTCCGGCAACGTGTCGGCGGTGCGCGCGACCAGCTCGTGCACCCGCACCGTCCGCGACCTTCCCTTCAACCGCACGAGATCGACCTCGCGGAAGAGGAACGCGGGCCCTGCGGCGAGCGCGGTGCCCTCGCCGACGAGGAGCTCTGTCCCGTACTCCCGGTTCAACCCCTCGAGCCGCGAGCCGAGGTTCACCTCGTCGCCGAGCACGCCATAGGCAAACCGGTACGTCGATCCCAGGTTGCCGACCAGCATCGAGCCCGTGTTGATTCCGGTCCGCGCCCGCAGCGCCGGCCGTCCCGCCGCCGTGAACGAAGCGTTCAGCGCGCGGCGCCGCTCGCCCATCTCGAGCGCCGCCGCGCAGGCGCGGGCGGCGTGATCTTCCTGCTCGAGCGGGGCGCCGAAGAAAGCCATCAGCTCGTCCCCGACGTACTCCTTGAGCGTCCCGCCGTGCGCGAAGATCGACTCGGTCATCCGGCCGTAGTACGTGCCGAGGATCTCCACCATCTCGCGCGGGGCGAGCCGCTCGCACTGCGACGTGAACCCCTCGAGGTCGCTGAAGAGGACGGTGAGGACTCTCTCCTCTCCGCCCAGCCGGAGCTGCCCGGGATCCTCGAGCATGGCCTCCACCACGGCGGGCGCGACGTACTGGTCGAAGGTCGATCGGATGCGGCGCCGCTCGCGCTCCTCGCCGAGGTAGCGGTAGCCGGCGAGGACGGTGTGGACGAGGGCGGCGGCGAGGAGCGGGTAGAGGACGCTCACCCAGATCCCGCCGCGGACGAAGAGCCATCCCGCGACGAGGACCCAGCCAGCGGAGAGCGCGCCGAGCAGCGCCACGCCCCCGAGCGCGCGCGCGCGGGCCCCGCCGAGCGCGACGAGCGCCGACAGCCCGGCGGCCGCGACGAAATCGAGGAGGATCCACCAGTCCGGCCGGGAGAGGAACCTCCCCGAGAGCACGTTCTCGGCGATCGTCGCGTTGATCTCCACGCCCGGGTGGACCGGGCTGAACGGCGAGGTGCGCAGGTCGTGGGTGCCGACCGCGGTCGCGCCGACGAAGACGAGCCTGTCGGTGAACGTCCCGGGGGCGACCGCGCCGCGGAGAACGTCCGCAATCGAGAAGGCAGGGATGGTTCCCGGGGGGCCGAGGTAGTCGACGAGGAGCCGTCCGCGCTCGTCCACGGGGACGAGGCGCTCGCCGAGCTGGACGGACTCGACGCCGTCGCGGCCGAGCGACAACACCGGCTCGGGCCGGCCCAGGAACTCCCACGCGGCGACGAGCGGCAGCGGCGCGAGGAGATTCTCGCCGACGCGGACCGCGAGTGGCGCGCGGCGCAGCACCCCGTCCAGGTCGCTCGCGAGACCCATGAACCCGGAGGACGCAGCCGCCGCGGTCAGCGCGTCGAGGTTCGGCTGCGGGGCCAGCGCGTCGACGAGCGCGACGAGCGCGATCTCGGGCTCGCGCGTGCGGACGACCGGCCACCGGGAGCCGCCCACCCGCCGAACGCGCCGCTCGATCTCGGCGGCGTCGAGAAGCTCGTCGGCGGTCGCGGCGCGGGCGCGTCCGTGCAGGAAATAGCCGAGGACGACCTTGGCGCGCGACCTCCGGATCGCGGCCGCGAACGCGCCGTCGCCCGCCTCGCTCTCCGGTTCGGGGAAGGCGACGTCGAACGCCACCACCCGGGCGCCGTCCCGCGACAGCGCGTCCACGACCGCGGCGAGGCGCTCGCGGGGCCACGGCCAGCGTCCTTCGGTAGCGAGGCTCCGCTCGTCGATGACCGCCATGGCGACGGCGGGCGATGGAAGCAGCGCGCCGCGTGCCTGGACCCGGAGGTCGTAGGTCCTGAGCTCGGTGAGCTCCAGGATCGGGATCCGGAGCGCTTGGAGCGCGAAGACCAGCAGACACGCGCCGATCGTGAGTGCGGCGGGACGAATCACCCGGTTCGTGCTCCCGGGCATCGCTGGCCTGGCCTGGCCGAGTTCAGCACTGGTAATACACGAGCTGCCCGTTCCGATAGTACCAGCAGACGCTCTTCGGTCCGTCGTCCGGCTGCGTTCTCTGGGCGTAGGCCGCCCAGGGATTCGCCCCCGTTGTCATGGCGACGCTTCCGGCCTTGGTCTCGGCCGGAGAGGACGCCTTCGGCGTCGAGGCGGCGGCGCTGGACGAGCCGGCGAGCACGACGATGCTGAACATCCCAACGAGGAACTTCCGAGCCATTCGTTGCCTCCGCGGAACGGGTCTGTTGAATCTCCAGCAAAGCAGAACGCGTATCTCACATCAACCGACGATTCTGGCGCCGCGTGTCTGCGAAGACCAGCAGGCACGCGGCGAGCGTGAGTGCGGCGGCGTGGAAGGATGCGAGGGGTCTGCGAGCTAGCCGCACGTGCTGCCGTAGCAGTAGAGGTATCCGTTGTACACCTGACAGGTGCACGTCGCGGTGCCCATCTTGATGGAGGCTCCGTCGGTCACGAACACCATGGGCTGGCAGGGCCCCTTGCCGCCCTGGGCGCCCGCGGCGCTCGAGGCACCGGCCTTCGGCAGGCACACGGTCACGTCCTTCACCGGGATCTCGACGACCTCGAGGGCCTTGCCCTGCTTGTCGGTCGCCTGGGCCTGCACCGCCTTCCCCTTCTCGGCGCCGCCGAAGCGGAGCACGAGCGTCCGCCCCGCATCGTCGGTGTAGCGCTTCTCCGTCAGCCTGAGGGGACCGTTCGCGTCAGGCACCTCCGCGAGTGTGGTCGAACCGACAACGAGGGCACATAGTGCGGCACCTGCGATCATCGAGCGGGCGAGCATCTCTCCTCCTCCTTCGAGCGCGGGGGGATCCCGGCTCTTCCTGTTCATGACACTTCACGGACCGGCGAGCGTGACGCGGGCGAAGACAGCCGTCGCCGGCTGGACCGTCGAGTTCCAGTTGCTGATCCCGTTCTCGTAGAGGTTGAACTTCGTGTCGAGGGCGTTGGTCGCGACGACGGCGATGGTCCCGGTCCGGCGCGGCAGCCGCCAGCTCAGGCCGGCGTCGAAGAGCCAGAACCGATCGCTGCCGTCGGTGAACGGCGCGCTGTCGCCGAAGGATCCCCGCTGGCTGTAGTACGTCGCCGTGGCGGAGGCGCCGAGGCCGGAGCGGTGGAAGAGGGCGACGCCGAGCGGGACACGGTGGGTGTTCGCCTCCCGCACCCCGACCGTCGCGCCGATCGCGTCGCTCACCGGAACGCGGTCGAGCCGCTCGAACGAGTACTCCGCCCTGAGCGCCAGCCAGGTGCGGGGCGTCCAGAAGACGTACCCGCGCGCCGTGTACTCGCTCCAGCTCGTCTCCCGCTTCCCGACCGACCTCTGCAAGGCGACCTGCACCGGTACGGCGAGGTCGCGCCGCGTCGCCTCGACGCCGCCGAAGAGGTTGCATGAGACCTTGTGGTCGGCGCCCAGGCCGTACCGCCACGATCTCGTCCCGTTCACGTCGTCGAAGAACTGGTTGAACCCTGCCACCTGCGTCGGCTCGAGCGTCTGGTCGGTGATGAGGGTCCGCTTGAGGACGCGGAACACCGACGCGCGCAGGGTCGTCCCGGCGAACGGAGACCAGGTGACTCCCACCTTGGGGTTGAGCTGGTCCCGGTCGTCCTCGGTCACGCTCCTCAGGCGATCCGCGCTCGCGCCGACCGTCACCTGGAGCGACTCCACGAGGTGGAGGTGGGCGTACGCGTACGCGTTCCCGTGCCGGACGCCCCGGTCGACGTCCTGCGTGGAGGTGATGGTGCCCGGCCCGGAGGGCGGCGGCGGGAGGGCAAGCGTCTGCGACACCACGTCGGTCCCGGTGACCCGGAAGAACCCGGCGCCGCTCACGACGTCCACCCATCGCGAGCGGAGGAGGTGCTGGACCTCGCCCGAGCCGGCCTCGTGGGGCTGACGCAGGTCGAACGCTTGCAGCACCGGATCGATGTTCCGGTCCCGAGCGTCGAACGACTTCCTCTGGTACATCGCGGACGCGAGGACGATCGACCCCGGCGAGAAGGCGTGGCGCGCGCCGAGGCGATAGGTGTCCTGGTCCCACTGCTGCCTCGAGTTGGGATGGATCAGATCGGGGAAGAACTGCGACTGCAGGTAGCCCTGCTCGACCTCCCGCCGCCGATACTCCGCCTGCACGCTCGTCTCGCTCGTCAGCTCCGCCTGCACGAACGCGTTGTAGATGTCGTCCTTCTGATCGCTGTTCACCCGGAACCCGTCCGTCTGGAACCGGGTATAGCCGGCGCTGAAGGAGAGGTTCCGGTAGACGCCCGCCACGATCGGCTCGAACCCTCCCGTCGAGCGGTCCCCGCCGAATGCGCCGAGCTGCGCGACGACGTGATCGCGCTCGAAGAGGGGGTTGAGCTCGTTGAACGAGGGCGACCCCGGCCCGCCCCCGCCGGCGAGGAGGAGGTTGCTCTCGGCGAGGCGGGGCTGAATCGGGGTGACGTTGAGCGGCTGGAGGAGCTGCGCCTGGAGCAGCTCGCTCACGCGGCCGACCTCGTGGCGCGGCAGCGCGGCGTACGAGTCGGCGAGGAG
>DASWCJ010000054.1:0-5618 GCA_036390155.1 Anaeromyxobacter sp. | reverse complement strand
TGGCGCGCCCGGGCGTGCGCCGGCGTCTGCGTTTCCGGGCCCTCTCGTCAGGCCGGCGCCGGTCGCGACTCTGGCGGCGGCGCAGGAGGACGGCGCCTTCCCCGGCCCGCCTCGGCGGCGTTCGGTCCGGGCGCCGAGATCGTCGAGATGGAGCCGCACCACGATGTGCGCGACCTCGAGAGGCCGGCACCGCGAAGTGACCGGCGATGGTGCTACGCCCGCAGCGTGCCCTGGAGCGCGGCGTGCAGCTCGTCATGGGAGTGAGGGCTCTCGGCGAGGTCCGCCGAGAGCACCGCGACCGTCTCGACGTCGAGCCGGATCCGCTCCCACTCCTCGGCTGGCACCGTGAGGAACGCCTCCACCACCGCCGGGTCGAACTGCGTCCCGGAGCAGCGGACGATCTCCTGCCGCGCCTCCTCGAACGGCCGGGACTTCCGGTACGGCCGGTCGCTCGTGATGGCGTCGAGGGTGTCCACGACGTGGAACACGCGCGCCCCGATCACGATGTCCGGGCCCTTGAGGGCGCTCGGATAGCCGGTCCCGTCCCACTTCTCCTGGTGCTGCAGCACGATGGCGGAAGCGGGCCGGAGGTAGTCGACGCGCTGGAGGAGCGCCCAGCCGAGCTCGGGGTGGCGCTTCATCTCCACCCACTCCTCGCTCGTGAGCGAGCCCGGCTTGAGCAGCACCCGGTCGCGGACGCCGATCTTGCCGATGTCGTGCAGGAGGGCGCCGTGCTCGATGACGAGCAGGTCCGGCTCCTGGATCCCGAGCTGCTGCGCGAGCCGCCGGGCGTACAGGGACACGCGCCGGGAGTGCCACTGGGTCTCGGCGTCGCGGTAGTCGAGCGCGGCGATGAGCCCCTCGAGCAGCGCCTGGGTGCGGGCGCGCACGATCTCCTCGAGCCGGAGGTTGATCTCGCGGAGCTGGCCGTTCTGCCGCTGGACCTCGGCGGTCAGCCGATCGTTCTCGCGCCGCAGCCGGGAGGCCTCCGCCGCCTGGTTCACGGTCGAGAGCAGCTCCTGCTGGTGCCACGGCTTCGAGATGATCCGGAAGACCTCGCCGGAGTTCACAGCCTGTGCGGCGATGCGGAAGTCCTCGGCGGCGGTGCAGAGGATGCGGACCGCCGCCGGGAACCGGGCCCGCGCCTGCTTCAGGAACGTGACCCCGTCCATTCCCGGCATCATGTAGTCGGAGATGATGACGACCGGGGCGTCGCTCTCGATCGCGGCGAGGGCCTCTTCCGGACCCTGGTAGCAGCGGGGCTCGTATCCGGCGGACTCGAGGATCCGCGCGAGCGCCTTCAGGATCAGCTCGTCGTCGTCGACGATGAGCACGCGATCGGTGCTCGGCGTCCCGGGGCGGTTCGAGTCGCTGGAGGCGAGCCGCAGGTCCATCGTCCGGCGATGATAGCCGCTCGGCACCCGGGACGCACCCACCGCCGACGCCCCGCCGAGGGGAGGGGCAGGAGGGTCCCGGTGACCCACCGAGCGTGCGGGACAGCGTCCGATCAGAACGACCCGAGGAACTCCTCGTTCGTGTCGAACTCGGTGTGCTTCTTCAGGAGCCGCTCCATCGCCTCGACCGGCTTCAGCGACGCGAGCGCGCCGCGCAGCCGGCGGACCTTCTCGATCTCCTTCGGGAGGAAGAGCTTCTCCTCCTTCCGGGTGCCGGTCGCGCCGATGTCGATGGCGGGGAAGATGCGCCGCTCCGCGAGTTGCCGCGAGAGCACGATCTCCATGTTCCCGGTGCCCTTGAACTCCTCGAAGATCACCTCGTCCATCCGCGACCCGGTGTCGATGAGCGCGGTCGCGATGATGGTGAGCGAGCCGCCCTCCTCCGCCTTGCGGGCGGAGCCGAAGAGCCGCTTCGGGCGCTCGAGGGCGCGGGAGTCGACGCCGCCGGTGAGGGTGCGCCCGGAGGACTCGACCTCCTTGTTGTAGGCGCGCGAGAGGCGGGTGATGGAGTCGAGGAGGATGACGACGTCCTTGCCGGCCTCGACGAGCCGCTTGGAGCGCTCGAGGACCATCTCGGCGACCTGGATGTGCTCCTCCGTCGGCCGGTCGTTGGACGAGCCGACCACCTCGCCCTTGATGTTCCGCTTCATGTCGGTGACCTCCTCGGGCCGCTCGTCCACGAGCAGGACCGTGAGGTGCACGTCCGGGCGGTTCGAGATGATCGCCTGCGCGATCCGCTGCAGCATGATCGTCTTGCCGGCCTTCGGCGGCGAGGTGATGAGGCCGCGCGCGCCCAGGCCGATCGGCGAGATGAGGTCGAGGACCCGGCCGATCATCTCGTCCGACCGCGTCTCCATCACGAGCTTCTCGGTGGGATCGGTCGCGGTGAGGTTCTGAAAGTGCGTCCGGCGGGCGACCGCGACCGGGTCCGCGCCCTCGAGCGTGTCGATGCGGGTGAGAACCCGCTTCATGTTCCGGACGGCGGCGACGCCCTTCACGGCGAGGCCAGGCTGCAGGTGCATCCGGTCCACGAGCCAGCGGGGGACCTCGACGTCGAACGGCTGCGGGAGATAGCTGCGCTTCGGGTCGCGGAGGTAGCCGTTCCCCTTGCCCTCGAACTGCAGCACCCCCTCGACCTCCTCCGTCACCTCCGGCGCCGCCTGCGGGCCGGGCTGCGGGGTCGGGGCGGGGGCGCCGTTCGCGGGCGGGCCGCCCTGCGGCTGGCCGCCGGTCCCGGCGAGCTGTGGTCCACCCGGGCCGCCCTGGGGCTGCGCGCGGCCGCCGCGCCGTCCACGGCGCCTGCGCCGCCTGCGTCCCTGGCCGGGCGCGCCGGGCTGGCCCGGCTGCCCGCCGGGCTGGCCGGACGAGTCCGATCCGTCGGCGGAGACCGCCTGCGTCTGGGGGGTCTGAGGCGCCCCGCTCACCACCACCGGTGTCGGGGTCTGCTCGTTGTCGCTCATCCTGCTCCTGCTGTGCGCCGCGGAGGAGGAGAC
Organism: Anaeromyxobacter sp.; assembly: GCA_036390155.1. Taxonomy (GTDB): domain Bacteria; phylum Myxococcota; class Myxococcia; order Myxococcales; family Anaeromyxobacteraceae; genus Anaeromyxobacter. The sequence continues at coordinate 2,671 of DASWCJ010000054.1, read as the reverse complement.
CCCCCGCGCGCCTTCATCGCGTCTGGAACGGCTTGGTTCGCGGCCTTGCTTGGATTTCGGTGGCCCGCGAACTGCCTCCCCCGGTCCCGTCGCTGGCGCGCCGCGCATCGCGGCGTCCAAACCTGCAGCCAGCAGCCGCTCGACCGGGGGTACGTCGCCTCGCCGCTCGTAACCTACTGCCCGCGCGGCGCGGAGACAACTCATTGCATAGCAGAATTCGGACCCGGGCGCGAGCCCTCGTTGATCCCGCCGGCGGCCCCCTCATCGGACGGGGGCCACCCACTCGACCGGAAGGGCCAGGACCGGGCCCATCTCGGACAGCGCGGCCAGCGCCCGGACCTCGGGGACGACCTCGAGCGCGCGCTCGAGGGGGCCCGCGCCCAGGGTCGGTCCGTTCGCGAACGCATCGGCGAGCCCCATGCCGGCGCGCCGTACGGCGGCGTCGTCCCGCCGGAGCCCCGCGCGCGCGAGCGCGATCGCGATCGCGTCGTCGAGGGAGCCGAGCCGATCGACGAGGCCGCGCTCCATCGCCTGGCGCCCGGTCCAGACCCGGCCGCCCGCCACCGCCTGGACCTTCTCGCGCGGCAGCTTCCGGCCCTCCGCGACCCGGTCGACGAAGATCGCGTAGAAGGCCTCGATCTGCCGCTCGATCGCCTTCCGCTCCTTCGCCGTCCAGGGCTTCCCGAGCGATGCGACCTCCGCGAGCTCGCCGCGCGACCAGGCGGAGCGCGTGATGCCGAGCTTCGCGAGCAGGCCGGAGAGCTCGGGCTTCAGCACGAACACGCCGATGGAGCCGGTGAGGGTCGTCGGCTCCGCCACGATCGTCTCCGCCGCGGCCGCGGCGAGGTAGCCGCCGCTCGCCGCGACGTCCCCCATCGACGCGATCACGGGCTTCCGCTCGCGCGCCTTCTGCACCGCGCGCCAGATGAGGTCGGAGGCGAGCCCGTCGCCGCCGGGCGACTCGACGCGGAGGACGATCGCCTTCACCTCCGGATCCGCCGCCGCCGCCCGGAGCTGCGCGACGACCGTCTCCGCGCCGACGGCGCCGATGAGCATCCCGCCGCGCGAGCGGCCCGGGACGATGGTTCCGTCGACCCGGACGATCTCGACGACGGGCGGGCGGCCCCACCGCCGCGCGGACCGGACCGGCCCCGGCCGGTACGGGCCGCCGAGCGCGAGCCCGTGGCCGGCCGCGGTGCGGAGCCACCCCTGCACTTCGTCGGGCCAGAGGACGGCGTCGACGAGCCCCGCCTCCTTCGCCTCGCGCGAGCCGAAGAGCGCCTGGTCCACGAGGGCGCGCACCTTCTCGGGCGCGAGCCGCCGTGCCGCCGCCACGTCGGCGACGAACCGGGCGTAGCCGTCGTCGAGGAGCGACTCGGTCATCTCCTTCGACGCGGGCGACGGCGCGTCGCGCACGAGCGGCTCGGGCGCGCTCTTGTACGCGCCCATCGCGATCACCTCGAAGGCGATCCCTGCGCGGCCCAGCGCCTCGCGCAGGTAGAGCCGCGAGGTCGCGTACCCGGTCACCTCGAGCGTCGAGCCCGGCGGCATCGCGACCCCGGTCGCCGCCGTCGCGAGCCAGTACTCCTTCGTGCTCCCGCCGGTGACGTACGCGAGCACCGGCTTCTTCGCGCCGATCCGGACGAGCGCGGCGCGGAGCTCCTCGATGCGTCCCGCGCCGATCGGCAGGTCGCCGATGCGCACCGCCACCGCCGGCACCGACGAGTCGCTCGCGAGCGCCTCGAGCCGCCCGAGCAGCGTGCCGTACGGGTCCGGATCGCCGAGGTCGAGGAAGGGGATCCGCTCGGGTCGGAGCTCGCGCTCGATCTCGATGGTCGGCGCGCGGCCGCCGGGCGCGGGGCCGGGGTACGCCTCCGCCGAGGTGCGGACGCCGGCGAGCCAGCCGGTGCGCGACGGCGTCCCCGCGGGGCCGCCGGTGAGCCCCAGATGCGAGGCGTTCCAGGAGAGCATCGCGACGTAGGACGGGTCGTGCGAGGCGCCCTGGGTGTCTCCCACCGGCACGAGGACCTGCGCGCCGAGCGCGACGCCGCTCCAGGCCTCGTAGCCGAGCCCGAAGGCGAGCGAGGTCACGTGGAAGCTGTCCTTCGCGCGATCGTCGGCGACGACGTCGCCGGACAGGGTGAGGTCGTCGCGCAGGAGCCGCACCGCGAGGCCGAAGTCGTAGCGGGCAGGGAGCTTCACGTCCCCGAGCCACGCGTCGCGGTCGAGGGTGACCGCGGCGAGCGAGAGCTGGCGGAAGGGGCGCACCGTGAGCCCCGCACTCCAGCCGGCGAGCGAGTCGATCGCGCCGTCCGCCGACCAGTAGGTGTTCCAGCCGACGCCGAGGGAGGTGGACTTCCCGTCCCCGAGCGAGAGGGCGAACACGCCGCGCCGGTAGCGCGCGGAGCCGCTCCCGGGGCGGACCCACTCCGCCGAATAGCCGATCCCGAGGGGCCCGACGAGCGTCGCGCCGTAGAGGCCGTCCGCGAGCGAGCCCTCGGTCACGCCCGACTCGTGGAACCACTGGATCGCGGGCTTGCCGACGAAGCCGACGGCGGCGGGGTTCGCGCCGAGCGCGGCGGGCTCCTCCGCGACCGCGGCCCCGGGCACCGGCAGCGCGAGGCCGGCCGGGATCCCGGCCTGGCGGTCGAGCGCGTTCTGGACCTGCGCG
>DASWCJ010000053.1:0-16846 GCA_036390155.1 Anaeromyxobacter sp. | reverse complement strand
CGAGGCGCTCGAGGGGGCGCGCGCGGCGCTCGAGCTCGACCGCACCGGCGAGGTGACCGTCGCGATGCGCGAGCTGCTCCGGGAGGCCGCGGCGCCGGGCCCGGAGGACCTCGCCGCGCGGCACGAGCTGCTCGTCGCGGCTCTGCTGCGCAAGGCTCGGCCCCTTCGCTGCGCCCGCTGCAGCGCCGAGACCGCCGCCCGCGCCTGGCGCTGCCGGCGCTGCGGCGCGTTCGACTGCTTCCCCTGAAGCGAGTCGCCGCCTCAACCGAGCAGCGCAGCCAGCGCCTCGACCGGGGCGGGCTTCGCGAGGTGGGCGTCGAACCCCCGGTCCGATGCCGCCTTGCGCCCTTCCGCGGCGCCCGGTATGACGCGGCCTCCATATGGTCCGTGATCGCGTCGTCGAGATCTTCCGCCGGGCGCTCGAGAAGGGGGCCTCGGACGGGCGCTGGCCCGCCGGCGGGCCCGCCTTCTCGGTCGAGACGCCCCGCGACCCGAAGCACGGTGATTTCGCGGTGAACGCGGCGATGGTGCTCGCCAAAGCTGCCGGAAAGCCGCCCCGCGAGCTCGCGAAGGCGATCCTCGACGAGGTCCGCGCGCAGGACGCCGCGGGCGAGGTCGTCGGCCTCGAGATCGCCGGCCCCGGCTTCATCAACGTCCGGCTCGCGCCGGACGTCTGGCTCCGCGCCCTCGAGCGCGCGGTCGCCGCCGGTGCCGCGTGGGGCCGATCCCGGGTCGGGGAGGGGAAGCGGGTCAACGTCGAGTACGTCTCGGCGAACCCGACCGGCCCGATGCACGTCGGCCACGGGCGGAATGCCGTCACCGGGGACGCGGTGGCCCGCCTGCTCGCCTGGAGCGGCCACGAGGTCACCCGCGAGTACTACGTGAACGACTACGGCGCGCAGGTGCAGACGCTCGCGCGCTCGGTCCACCTGCGCTACCAGGAGCTCGCGGGCCGGTCGGTGACGTTTCCTCCGAAGGGGTACCCGGGCGAGTACGTGATCGACATCGCGCGGACGATCCGCGCGGAGGTCGGCGACCGCTACCTGGACGCGCCCGAGGCGGAGTGGCTCGCGCCGTTCCGCGATCGCGCGGTCGCGTTCGTGCTCGAGCTGATCCGCGGCGACCTCGGCGCGATCGACATCGCGTTCGACGTCTGGTCCTCGGAGAAGGCGCTCTACCAGAGCGGGACGGTGGAGCGGTTCCTCGCGGACCTCGAGGCGAAGGGGCTCGTCTACGTCGGCAAGCTCCCGCCCCCGAAGTCGAAGAAGGGCGCGGCGGGCGGCTCGGCGGGGCAGGTGACGCAGGAGGCGGACGAGGAGGGGGTCTCGGCCTCCGACGACCTCACGCTCTTCCGCTCGTCGCGGTTCGGCGACGAGGTGGACCGGCCGGTGAAGAAGGCGGACGGCACGCCGACCTACTTCTGCGCCGACATCGCCTACCACTCTCAGAAGCGGCAGCGGGCCGACGCCCTGGTGGACGTGCTCGGCGCGGACCACGGCGGGTACGTCCCGCGGCTCAAGGCGGCGCTCCAGGCGCTCGGCCACGCCGCGTCCGACCTCCACGTCGTCCTCATCCAGATGGTGAACCTCACCCGCGGCGGCGAGGCCGTGAAGATGGGGAAGCGCGCCGGCAACGTCGTCTGGCTGCGCGAGGTGGTGGACGAGGTCGGCCGCGACGCGACGCGGTTCATCTTCCTCACCCGGCGCGCCGACGCGCAGCTCGACTTCGACGTCGAGCTCGCGAAGCGGCAGACCCTCGACAACCCGGTCTTCTACGTGCAGTACGGCCACGCGCGGCTCGCCGCGATCGCCCGCAAGGCGGCGGAGGCGGGGGTGCCGGTCCCCGGCTTCGACCTCGAGGCGGCGCGCACGCTCGTCGCGCCGGAGGAGCAGGACCTCATCCGCCGGATCGCCTCGTTCCCGGACCTCGTCGCCGGCGCGGCGCTCGCGTACGAGCCGCACCGGATCGCCTTCTGGCTGCAGGAGACCATCGCGGCCTTCCACTCGTATTACACGCAGGGGAAGAAGACCGGCGAGCGGGTGATCGGCCCGGATCCGCGGAAGACCGCGGGGCGCCTGTTCCTCTGCCTCGCGCTCCGGCAGGTGCTCGCGAACGGCCTCGCGATCCTCGGCGTCGCGGCGCCCGACCGGATGGAGAGTCCGGAAACTCGCGACGACGGCGAGGGGGCCTAGAATTCGTCCGATGCGTGAAGGGAACCTCCGGGTGCGGCCGCGAGAGAAGTTCCAGCTCTCGCTCGACGGCAAGCAGGTCGCCTCGATCGTCGTCGGGGCGCTCGTCGTCCTCGGCCTGGTGTTCGTCCTCGGCCTGAACGTCGGAAAGCAGCTCGGCGCACGCCAGGGGGGCGAGGCGCCGCGCCCGGGCGACCTGGACGCGCTCGACCGTGCCCCCGCCGCGACGCCCACGAAGCCGGAGCCGCTCACCTTCCACGACCGTCTCACGAAGGACAAGCCGGCACCCCCGCCGCCCCCGGAGCCGTCGTCCGAGCCTGCGCCTGCTTCTCCGGCCGCGAAGCCGGCGCCCGCGCCCGCGTCTCCGCAGCCGCCCGCGCCCGCTCCGGTCGCCGCGCCGTCGCCCGCCGCGCCGGTGGCCGAGCCCGAGCCCGCCCCGTTCGCACCGCCCCTCAAGCCTTGGACGGTCCAGCTCGCCGCCGCCGGGGATCGCACCGAGGCCGAGCGGATCGCGACGCGGTTCGCCTCGCTCAACCCCCGCGTCGAGGAGGCGTTCGTGAAGGGGAAGGGGCGGTTCTACCGGGTGCGGGTCGGCTCGTTCGAGACGAAGGACGCCGCGCAGCGCTACCTCAGCGACGTCGCCCGCGAGACCGGCGCGAAGGGTATCGTCGCTCCCACGAAGTGAGGACAAGGTCCAAGGCATGAGCACGTTCGAGAAGCCGAAGCGCGTCGAGAAGCCCTGGGGCCACGAGCTCTGGTGGGCGCAGACCGACCGGTACGTCGGGAAGCTCCTGCACGTGAAGGCGGGGTCCCAGCTCTCGCTGCAGTACCACGTGAAGAAGGACGAGACGATCCACCTCTGGAGCGGCGACATGGTCCTCGTGCTCCAGGTGGACGGGAAGCTCGTCGATCACCCGATGAAGCCGGGCGACAGCTACCGTGTGAAGCCGGGCACGGTGCATCGCATGCGGGCCGTCACCGACGTGGACGTGCTCGAGGTCTCGACCCCCGAGGTCGAAGACGTCGTGCGCGTGCAGGACGATTACGGGCGATAGATTCTCCGGTCGGCCCGCACTGGGCGCGAAATGAAGTTCGCGCCGCGGTGCGCCGTGCGTAGCGCGTGACGCGCACCCGGGCGGGGCACGCGATCCCTTCGATCGATCGCCCCCTCCGCAGGCGAGCGTCTCCCGCTCCGGCTCGCGCCCGAAGGCGAGAGCCGTCGGTGCGATCAATCAGCGGAGGAGCAGCGCGAGCGCAGCGACGAGCGCGATCGCCGCGAAGAGGAGTGCGGCCATTGCGCGCGGGTCGCCCTTCCGCTCACGCACACCGTGCAGCGCGGGGAATGCGCCGGCGCGCACCCACTGCGTCGCGTTGTCCGCGCGCACGAGGTCCTCGTCCTCGAGGAACCCGTGGTCGTAGAGATCGTGGAGCACCCCGAGGCTCGGGACGACGAGCTCCTCGCCCGCCGCGTTCCGCACCCGGTAGGACCTCCGGCGTGTCATGCCGGGCCGAGCTCCGCGCAGATCGCCTCCGCGACCTTGAGGCCGTCCACCGCGGACGAGACGATCCCGCCCGCATACCCGGCCCCCTCGCCGGCCGGGTAGACGCCGCGGATCGACGGCGAAACGAGGTCCTCCCCGCGCACGATGCGGCATGGCGAGCTCGTGCGCGACTCGATCCCGATGAGGAGCGCGTCGTCCGTGACGAAACCGCGCATGCGCCGGCCGAACGCCGTGATCCCCGCCTGGAGCGCCTCGCGGATGCGGGGAGGGTAGAGCCGCGCGAGGTCGGCCGCGACGACGCCGGGGCGGTAGGACGTCTTCCCCGGCGGTGCGCCCGGGCGCCCGGCGAGGTAGGCCGAGAGCCGCTGGGCCGGCGCGTGGTAGCCGCCGCCGCCGAGCCGGTACGCCTCGCGCTCCCACTTCCGCTGCCAGTCGAGCCCCGCGAGCGGCCCCTCGAACCCCTCGGCGGCGTAGTCCGCCTGCGACACCGCGACGACGATGCCCGCGTTCGCGAGGGGGGAGGAGCGCTGCGAGTTGGACATTCCGTTCGTGCAGAGCATCTCCGGCTCGGTCGGCGTCGGGACCACGACCCCGCCCGGGCACATGCAGAAGGAGAAGACGCCGCGGGCCTCGCCCTCGATCCTCGGGTTGTCGGCGAGCCGGTAGTCGGCGGGCGGGAGCTTCGCGTGGCGCTGCTCCGTCCCGTACTGGATCCGGTCGATGAGCGCCTGCGGGTGCTCGGCCCGGAACCCGGCCGCGAATGGCTTCGCCTCGATCGCCCAGCCGCGGTGCGCGAACAGCTCGAACAGCTCGCGGGCGCTGTTCCCGGGCGCGAGGACGAGCCGATCCGAGTCGAGCGTCCGTCCGTCGGCGAGCCGGAGCCCTTGGAACCGCCCGCCCGCGACCTCCAGGTCCACCGCGCGGGCGCCCCAGACGAACGTGCAGCCGCCGCGCTCGAGCTCCTCGCGCATCGCGGTGATCGCGGCAGGCAGGACGTCCGAGCCCACATGGGGCTTCCCCTCCGCGAGGATGCGCGCCGCGTCGCCGAACCGGGCGAACAGCTCGACCACCTTGCGGACCGCGGGGTGGTGGATCCGGGTCCCGAGCTTGCCGTCCGTGTACGCGCCCGCGCCGCCCTCGCCGAAGTTCATGTTCGACTCGGGATCGAGCGCCCCCTCGCGCATGAGCAGGGCGACGTCGCGCCGGCGCGGGCTCACCGGCTTGCCGCGCTCCACGACGACGCTCCGCACCCCCCGCTCGAGGAGCGCCCAGGCGCAGAAGAGCCCGGCCGGTCCGGCGCCGAGCACGAGCGGTGGCACGTCCGGTCGCCTGGCGCGCGGCGGCGGAGGCTCGGGGTCGGGCGCCGGCGTGACGTCGGGCGCCCCGCTCCGGACCTCACCCTCGATCGTGACCTCGACGTTGAGGAGCCAGCGCGGGTGCCCCTTCTTCCGTGCATCGAGCGAGCGACGCACGACGACGAGATCGCGCAGGTGCTCCCGGCCGATCCCGAGACGCTCGGCGGCGCGTGCGACGACCTGTGCGTCGTCCTCGTCGAGCCAGAGCGGGATGTTCGTGACCCGGAGGCGCATGGTTCCTGGTTGGCCGCGTAGGGTGCTACGCGCTTGCTCCGCGCGTCGCGGGTGGGGTGCGAAGGGCGCTACGCAGTCCAGCGTGCGACCGGACGGGGGCTCCCTCGGCGCAACCATCGAATATCACTGATGGGTCCCTGGATGAAGGGGATTGGCCCGCGGGTTGCTGACTCGGGGGACGCACAGGCCGTGTCCGCTTTCGTATCTTCCCCCGAGGAGAACGCAATGATTCCTGGAACGCTCGACAACAAGGGGACGAAGATCCTCGCGAAGTCGCTCTTCAAGGAGCTGCGCGGGAACGGCTACTCGACGAATCAGATCCTGAGCCTCTCCACCGAGCTCATCGACCTCGTCACGCAGGGCCTGAAGGACGACCACGCGCAGGCCGCCGCAGCTGCGGAGGCTTCGGTCGCGAACGAGGCGGTCGTCGGCCAGGCGCGCGCGGCGCTGTAGCCAGCGTTCAAAGCGGTGGAGTTCCCATCGGGCGGCACCGGCCAAGCCGGCGCCGCCCCTCGTGTTTTCGGCTCCGGGTTTCCGTTGACGATCCAAGGGTCGGAAGGTAGGTTAGCCGCCCGTTTTCGCCCCTGAACCGCTTTCCGGGAGGACTCCACGATGGCTCGCATCGCAATCAACGGCTTCGGTCGCATCGGGCGCTGCATCCTGCGCGCTGCGCTGGAGCGCAACGAGCGGGACCTCGAGATCGTCTCGATCAACGACCTCACGGACACGAAGACCCTCGCCCACCTCCTCAAGTACGACTCCGTCCACGGCAAGCTCGACGCGGACGTGAAGGCGACGGAGAAGGCGATCGTCGTGAACGGCAAGGAGATCCAGATCACGGCGATCAAGGCGCCGGCGGACCTCCCCCACGCCGCGAACAAGGTCGACCTCGTCCTCGAGTGCACCGGCCTGTTCACCGACAAGGAGAAGGCGGAGGGCCACCTCAAGGCGGGCGCGCCGCGCGTCCTCATCTCGGCCCCGGCGAAGGGCGCCGACATCACCGTCGCCTTCGGCATCAACCATCAGCAGATCGACAAGGCGAAGCACAAGATCATCTCGAACGCGTCCTGCACCACGAACTGCCTGACGCCGGTCGCGAAGGTCCTGCTCGAGTCGTTCGGCATCCGGCGCGGCCTGATGACGACGATCCACAGCTACACGAACGACCAGAACCTCCTCGACCTGCCGCACAAGGACCTGCGCCGCGCGCGCGCGGCCGCGCTCTCGATGATCCCGGCCACCACCGGCGCCGCGAAGGCGGTCGCCGAGGTGATCCCGGCGCTCAAGGGCAAGCTCAACGGCACCGCCGTCCGGGTCCCGACGCCGAACGTCTCGCTCGTCGACCTCACGGTCGAGCTCGAGAAGCCGGCGACGGCCGAGGAGATCAACGCCGCGTTCAAGAAGGCGGCCGACGGCGCGCTGAAGGGCGTCCTCGTGTACTCCGACGAGCCGACGGTCTCCATCGACTACAACGGCAACCCGGCGTCCTCGATCTTCGACGCGACCTCGACGATGGTGATCGACGGCGGGCTCGCGAAGGTCTTCGCCTGGTACGACAACGAGTGGGGCTTCTCGAACCGGATGGTCGACGTCGCGAAGCTCCTCGTGAAGTAGGCGGCCTCCATGAAGACCATCGACGCCGTCGACCTCGCGGGGAAACGCGTCTTCATCCGCGTGGACTTCAACGTCCCGCTCGACGAGCAGGGGAAGGTCACCGACGACGCCCGCATCCGCGCGGCGCTGCCGACGATCCAGCACGCGGTGAAGGCGAAGGCCCGCGTGATCCTCGCTTCGCACCTCGGCCGCCCGAAGGGGAAGCCGGAGGACCGGAAGAAGCTGACGCTCGACCCCGCGGCCGAGCGGCTCTCCGAGCTGCTCGGGCAGGACGTGATCCTCGCCGACGACTGCGTCGGCGACGGCGTCAAGAAGATGGTGAAGGATCTCGCGCCCGGGCAGGTGCTCCTCCTCGAGAACCTCCGGTTCCACCCGGAGGAGGAGAAGAACGAGGAGAACTTCGCCCGGGAGCTCGCGAGCCTCGCGGACGTGTGGGTGAACGACGCGTTCGGCACGGCCCACCGCGCCCACGCGTCCACCGCCGGCATGGCGGCGTTCGTGAAGGAGAAGGCGGCCGGCTTCCTCATCCAGAAGGAGCTCGACTACCTCGGCAGGGCGCTCGGCAACCCCGCGCGCCCGTTCGTCGCGATCGTCGGGGGCGCGAAGGTCTCGGACAAGATCAAGGTGCTCGAGAACCTCCTCGCGAAGGCCGACGCGGTCTGCATCGGCGGCGCGATGGCCTACACCTTCCTGAAGGCCCAAGGGGTCGAGGTCGGCAAGAGCCTCGTCGAGGCCGACAAGCTCGACCTCGCCAGGCAGATCCTGGACCGCGCCGCCGCGAGGAAGGTCGACCTGATGCTGCCGGTCGACCACGTGTGCGGCGCCGAGCCCAAGGAGACCGCGCAGCGCGTGGTCGTGAACGACCGCGCCGTCCCGGCCGACCTCATGGGGCTCGACATCGGCCCGAAGACGCTCGACCGCTACCGGCAGCGGATCCTCTCGGCGAAGACGGTCTTCTGGAACGGGCCGATGGGGCTCTTCGAGCAGAAGCCATGGGCCGAGGGCACGTTCGGCGTCGCGAAGGCGATGGCCGAAAGCCAGGCGGTCACCGTCGTCGGCGGCGGCGACAGCGCGGCGGCGGTCGAGGAGGCCGGGCTCGTCGCGAAGATGACGCACGTCTCCACTGGAGGCGGCGCCTCCCTCGAGTTCATCGAGGGTCGCGAGCTCCCCGGCATCAAGGTCCTCGAGGGCTAGCGAATGGCGCGCCGGAAGTTCGTCTGCGGCAACTGGAAGATGCACGGCACCGTCCCCGAGGCGGTGGCGCTCGCCAAGGAGGTCGCGGCGGGCCTCGCGGACGCGTCGGGCGGTGCGGTGCAAGTCGCCGTCGCGCCGACGTTCACCGCGCTCCACGCGGTCGCGGAGGCGCTCCGGGGCTCGCAGCTCGAGCTCGCCGCCCAGGACGTCCACTGGGAACCGAAGGGCGCCTTCACCGGCGAGATCTCCGCGGCGATGCTCGCGGAGGTCGGCTGCCGCCACGTGATCGTGGGCCACAGCGAGCGACGGCAGCTCTTCGGCGAGACCGACGAGACGGTCCGGAAGAAGGTCGGCGCGGTGCTTTCGGCGAACCTCCTCCCCATCGTCTGCGTCGGCGAGACCCTCGCCGAGCGCGAGGCGGGGAAGACCCTCGCGGTCGTCGATCGCCAGGTCCGCGGCGGGCTCGCCGGGATCCCGGCGTCGGCCCTCGCGGCGATCACCGTCGCCTACGAGCCGGTCTGGGCGATCGGCACGGGCAAGACCGCCACCTCCGCGCAGGCGCAGGAGGTCCACGCCGCGATCCGCAAGCTCCTCCGGGAGCTGGGTGGCGGCGCCGGCGACGCCATGCGGATCCAGTACGGCGGCTCGGTGAAGCCCGAGAACGCCGCGGAGCTCATGTCCCAGCCCGACGTCGACGGCGCGCTCGTCGGCGGGGCTGCCCTCAAGGCGAAGGACTTCCTCGCCATCGTGAAAGGCTCAAGGTCGTGATCACCCTCGTCACCGTGCTCCATGTCGTCGTCTGCATCTTCCTCATCCTCGTGATCCTGCTGCAGGCCGGGAAGGGCGGCGGGATGGGCGGCGCCTTCGGCGGCGCCGGCGCCCAGACCGTGTTCGGCGGCCGCGGCGCGCAGACCCTGCTCGGGAAGGTCACGAGCGTCTCGGCCGGCATCTTCATGCTCACCTCGGTCACGCTCGCCTACCAGGCGTCGCGGTCGGGCTCGGAGATCGAGCGCGAGGCCCGCTCGGCGGCGCCCGCGCCCGTCACCCCCGTGCTCCCGCCCGCTCCGGCGCCGGCCGCGCCGGGCTCCCAGCTGCCCGGCTCGCACCCGCAGGGTGCGCCCTCGGGCGCCCCAGCGGCTCCTGCCGCGCCCGCTCCGTCCGCGCCGCAGGCGCCGGCGAAGTAGACCGGGCGCGAGAACCGGCGACACCCGTATTGCGCCCGGACCGGCGCTTTGCTAGAAGGTCCCCGCTTCGCCCAGGTGGTGAAACTGGTAGACACACCATCTTGAGGGGGTGGCGCCGTAAGGCGTGCGAGTTCGAATCTCGCCCTGGGCACTTCGAGGCAGGAGAGGGGATCCGGTGAACCCGGGTCCCCTCTTCGTCTCTGGAGCGGCCGGCGCTAGAGGCCCTCGAGCAGCCCGCGCTTGTCCTCGCGGTCCTTCCAGGCGTCCGCGTCCGGCAGCGCGTCCTTCTTCACCGTGAGGTTCGGCCACTTCTTCGAGAGGTCCGCGTTCAGCTGGACGTACTCGGCCCACTTCGCGGGGAGGCTCTCCTCCGGGAAGATCGCCTTGGTCGGGCAGGCGGGCTCGCAGGCGCCGCAGTCGATGCACTCGTCCGGATGGATGACGAGGAAGTTCGGCCCCTCGTAGAAGCAGTCGACCGGGCAGACCTCCACGCAGTCGGTGTACTTGCACTTCACGCAGGGGTCCGCCACGACGTAGGCCATTCGCGCTCCTCCTCCGTCCACCTAGGCGCGGTGCCCCCGCCGGTCGAGGCCCCGCTCGGGCGCGGCGGACCCTAGCGGCGGACCCTAGCCGGCGGGGTAGTCGAGGCCGAGGTGCGTGATGAGCTCCTCGCCCGCGAGGTGGCGGAGTGTGTTCTTGAGCTTCGTGAGCTGGATGAAGAGGTCGTGCTCCGGGTAGAGCCCCTCCGCGACCATCGGGCTCTTGAAGTAGAACGACAGCCACTCCTGGATCCCCTTCATCCCCGCGCGCGCGGCCAGGTCGGTGAAGAGCGCGAGGTCGAGCGCGACCGGCGCGGCGAGGATCGAGTCGCGACACTGGAAGTTCACCTTGATCTGCATCGGGTACCCGAGCCACCCGACGATGTCGATCGCGTCCCAGCCCTCCTTGTTGTCGCCGCGCGGCTTGTAGTAGCTGATGTTCACCTTGTGCTCGAAGTGGCCGTAGAGGTCCGGGTACATCCGCGGCTGCAGGATGTGCTCGAGCACGGAGAGCTTCGAGACCTCCTTCGTCTTGAAGCTGCCGGGATCGTCGAGCACCTCCCCGTCGCGGTTGCCGAGGATGTTGGTCGAGAACCAGCCCTCGAGCCCGAGCATGCGCGCCTTGAGCATGGGCGCGAGCACCGTCTTCATGAGCGTCTGGCCGGTCTTGAAGTCCTTCCCGGCGATGGGGACGCCGCGGCGCACCGCGAGCTGCTGCAGCGCCGGGACGTCGACGGTGAGGTTCGGCGCCCCGTTCACGAACGGGATGCCCTCCTGGATCGCGGCCCACGCGTAGAGCATCGACGGGGCGATGGCAGGGTCGTTGTCGGCCATCGCGCGCTCGAGCGCGCCGGGCTCGGCGTGGACGGTGGAGGGCCTGAGGTACGTCTCGGTCGAGGCGCACCAGACCATCACGCCACGCGTGCACCCGTTCGCCTTCATGAAGCCGCGGATGTCCTCGCGCAGGAGCTCCGCGAGCTCCCGCTTGGTGCGCGCCTTCTTCACGTTGGGCCCGTCGAGCCGGCGGACGTGGTCGGGCGAGAAGGCGGCCGGCATCGGGCGGATCGCGGAGAGCGGCTCCTTCAGCTGATCGAGCAGGGCGCGGTCGAGGACCTTCGCGTGGACCGCGGACTGGTAGGCGTCGTCCGGGAAGACGTCCCACGCCCCGAACCGGAGGTCGTCGAGCCCTGCGAGGGGGACGAGCTCGCGGATCGGCGGCGAGCGCCGCTCGGTCCGACGTCCCAGGCGGATGGTCGCGAGCTGGGTGAGCGACCCGAACGGCTTCGCGAGCCCACGGCGCACCGCCTCGACCCCGGCCACGAGCGTGGTGGCGACGGCGCCGAGGCCCGGGAGGAACACGGCCAGGGGGCCCTGGGCCGGCGCGATCGAGACGGGCTTCCTCACGGCACTCCTCCCACGGTGAAGGTCCGAGCCATCACCGGAAGGTTTCGGGTGACCCCCGCCTGCGCAAGCCCGTGCACCCGCAGGGCTGGGGGCGACCGCACGGTGGGCCGGGTGTACGATGGCCGCATGGGCGACGATCAGCGCCAGGAGACGCGGATCGCGAAGGAGCTGAGGCTCCGGCTGGCGCTGCCGTCGGTGGACGACTTCATCGAGCGCTGGGCGCTGAACATCTCCCGCGGGGGCGTGTTCGCGCGCTCGCGGGACCAGAGCCCGCCGGGGACCGAGGTCGTCCTCGACATCGCGCTCGAGTCAGGCGAGCAGGTCATCCAGGGGAAGGGCATCGTGCGCTGGACGACGCCCCCGTCCGCGCCGGGCGAGCCCGCCCGAGACCCCGGGATGGGGATCAAGTTCACCGAGCTCACGAAGGACAGCCGGGCGCTCATCGAGCTCGTCGTGGGCACGACCGAGGGGCCGGACGCGCGCAGCGACGAGCCCCCGAAGCCCGCCGGTGAGTCGATCGCCCCGCTGCCGTTCGCCCCACCGCCCGCCGTCCCGCCAGCGCTTTCGCAAGCGAAGCCGAGCGGGCCCATCGTCGGCATCGACCTCGGGACCACCTTCTCGTGCGCCGCGATCGCGCGCGGCGGCAAGGCGACGGTCCTCGCCTCGAAGCAGGGAACCCGGACCTTCCCGTCCGTCGTCGCCTACGACGCGCAGGGCCGGCTGCTGGTCGGCCACCCCGCGAAGGCGCAGATGGTCGTGAACCCGCGGCACACGGTCTACGGCTCGAAGCGGCTCGTCGGGCGCCCGTTCGCGTCCCCCACCGTGCAGGCGTGCCGGGACCGGTTCCACTACCAGATCGTCGAGGGGCCGGACGGGGAGGCCGCCGTTCAATTCGCGGGGCGCGAGTACTCGCTCCAGCAGGTCTCCGCCCTCATCCTCCGGGAGATGCGGGAGATGGCGAGCCAGGCGCTCGGGGAGGCGGTCGCCCGCGCGGTCGTGACGGTGCCGGCGTACTACAACGAGCACCAGCGCGCGGCCGTGCGCGACGCGGGGCGGCTCGCCGGGCTCCACGTCGAGCGGATCGTGAACGAGCCGACCGCGGCGGCGCTCGCGTTCGGCTATGGGCGCGGGCTCCAGCAGCGGGTCCTCGTGTACGACCTCGGCGGCGGCACCTTCGACGCTTCGGTGCTCGAGATCCAGGGCGACGTCTACGAGGTCGTCTCGACGGGCGGCGACACGTTCCTCGGCGGGGCCGACTTCGACGCGCAGCTCGTCGATCACCTCGTCTTCGAGTTCATGGAGAAGAACGGCTTCGCGCCGCCGGACGATCCCGTGGCGTGGCAGCGGCTCCGGGACGCGGCGGAGGAGACGAAGATCGCGCTCTCCGGCGCGGAGCGCGCCGTCGCGAACGTGCCGTACCTCTGCCGGACGGCGGACGACCAGCCGGTCGACCTCCGCGTGGAGGTGACGCGCGCCGAGCTCGAGGAGCTCACGGCGCGCCTCGTGGACCGCTCGCTCGAGGTCTGCCGCGAGGTGCTCGCGCAGAAGGGGCTCGAGCCGAAGGACGTGGCGGAGGTGCTGCTCGTCGGCGGCCAGAGCCGGATGCCGCTCGTCCGGCGCAAGCTCGCGCAGGAGTTCGGCCGCGAGCCGAACCACGGCGTCCACCCCGACGAGGCGGTCGCGATCGGCGCGGCGCTCCTCGCCGACTCCGCGACCCGGATCGACTCGGTCGTGCTCATCGACGTCCTCGCGATGGGGATCGGCGTCGGCCTCCCCGGCGGGCGGATGGTGCCGGTCCTGCCGCGGAACACGAGCCTCCCCGCGAAGCGCGCGCACGAGATCGCCACCACGCGCGACGGCCAGACCGAGCTCGAGCTGCAGGTCTTCCAGGGCGACTCCGCGAAGGTGTCGGAGTGCGAGTACCTCGGCGCGGTGAGGATCGCCGCGCTCCGCTCCGCCCCCCGCGGCGCGGTCCGGGTGGGGTTCGAGTTCGCCGTCGGCGAGGAGGGGCTCCTCACCGTCACCGCGAAGGACCTCGAGTCCGGCCGCGCGCAGGTGGTGAAGCTCGCGACCCGCGACACGCCCGAGTCGCTCCGCGAGAAGCTCCAGCTCGAGGAGGCGCCGACGGCGCCGCGCGGCGCCCGCCCCATCGACCCGACCCACGCGGCCCCGGCGAGGAAGCGGAAGGGGCTCTTCGGCAAGCTCTTCGGGGCGCGGCGATGACCGGGCCGCTCCTCGTCCTGCTCCATCACGGCGCCTGGGCGGACCGGTACCAGGCGACCACCCTCGCCGTCACCGCCGCGGCGATGGGGGAGAAGGTGGTGCTCGCGCTCTTCTTCGAGCCCCTGCGGCTCTGGGCGGAGGGGCGCTTCGACGAGGGCACGCCGGCCGGGGCCTCCGCCGCCCGGGTCGCCCCGCTGCGCGAGACCCTCGAGGAGGCTCGGCGGGAGCTCGGCCTCGAGATCGTCGCGTGCGACACGGCCGTGCGGCTCCTCGGGCTCGACCCCGCGGCGCTCCCGGGCGCCGTCGTCGACCGCGTCGTGACGCTGCCGCAGCTGTGGCTCGAGGCGCGCGAGGGGCGGCAGCTCGTCGTGTAGCCGCCGGCGTTGCCCCGCCCCCCGGCACGGGATATAGGCGAGCCACCCGATGGACCTCTCCGGCAAGAGCGCGCTCGTCGTGGGCGCGGGCGGCCTCGGCGGCCCGGCGCTCCTCGTCCTCGCCGCGGGTGGGGTGGGGCAGCTGACGCTCGTCGAGGACGACGTCGTCGAGACCTCGAACCTGAATCGCCAGCCGCTCTTCGCCGAGGCCGACCTCGGCGCCCGCAAGGCGGCCGCGGCGGCGGCGCGCGTGCGGGCCCTCTTCCCGGCGGTTCGGCTCGACGTCCGCGACGAGCGCTTCGACGCGGGAAACGCGGTCGAGCTCGCGCGGTCGGCTGACGTGATCGTGGACGGCTCGGACAACTTCGCCACCAAGTTCCTCGCCAACGACGCGGCGCTCCGGGCGCGCGTGCCGCTCGTCCACGGGGGCGTCCTGCGGACCACCGCGCAGCTCCTCTCGGTCGCCCCGGCCGGGCTCGGCGGGTGCCTGCGGTGCCTCTTCGAGGCGCCGCCGCCGGCGGGCGAGGTGCCGTCCTGCGCCGACGCGGGGATCCTCGGGCCCGTCGCGGGCTTCGCCGGCGCGCTCATGGGCGCCGAGGCGCTCCGGCTCGTCGCCGGAGAGCGGGGCGCGTACGAAGGGCGCCTCTACACGTTCGAGGCGCGGAGCGGGCGCTCGCGGCTGGTCCTCGTCCGCAAGCGCCCGGGGTGTCTCGCCTGCGCCGGGACGCAGCCGATCGAGGGTGCGGCGCCGGAGGCCTGCGAGGTCACCCGCTCGCGGCCGGAGGGGACCCCGTGAGCGCCGACGTCGCCGCCGCCGTCATGGACCTGCGCCGGTTCGCGTGCCCTCTCACCTGGGTGAAGACGCGCATCGCGCTCGAGCGGGTGGGGCAGGGCGAGCGGGTCGAGGTCTGGCTCGCGGCGGGAGAGGCGGTGGAGAGCGTGCCGCGGAGCGCAGCGCTCGACGGCCATCGGGTGATCGGCGTCGAGCCGCTCTCGGGTGAGGCCGGGTTCCGGGTCGTGATCGAGAAGGGCGCGCTCGCGCCGGGAGCGCTCGCGTGACGCCGCGTCCGGCCCCCCTCGACGACGTGCGCGTCGCCCGCTTCGCCCGCCAGCTGCTCGTCCCCGGGTTCGGCGAGGCGGCGCAGCAGCGGCTCGCGGCCGCCACGGTTCGCGCGGTCGGCGCCGACTCGGTCGCCGCGCCGGCGCTCCTCTACCTCGTGCAGTCCGGGGTGGGGCGGCTCTGGATCGAGGACGCCGAGACCGTCTCGCCGCAGGACGTGGGTGGGTGGCTCTACGGTCCCGAGTCCGTGGGCACGCCGCGGGCCGTCGCCGCGGCCGCCACGCTCGGGCGCCTCTCGTCCCTCGTCGAGGTCGCGCCGTATCCGGTGGGCGGCGTCCCGACCGCGACGCTCGTCGCCGCGCCCTCGGCGGCGCAGGCGCTCCACGCCGCCGAGGCGGCGCGCCGCGCCGGGATCCCGCACGTCGTGCTCGAGGCGGACGCGGACGGCGGGGCGCTCGTCTCGATCCCGTCGGGCGCCCCCTGCTACGCCTGCGCGCGCTCCTCGGGCGCGGGCCGTCCGGCGGTCCCGGGCGCCGCGGCCCTGTCCGCCCTCGCCGCGCTGGAGCTCCTGCTCCTCGTGTCGGCGCCGGGCACGATCTCCGGGCGGCGGTTCGACCTCGTCCGCGGCGTCGCCACCTCCCGCCCGACCGTGCGGCTCGCCGGCTGCGCCTGCGGTACGCCCGCCGGGACGGCGCCGGCCCCGGCGTCGTAGCGGGCGATATCGCACCCGCCGGCCGGGAATTGCGTCGTGGTCCTCCGGCCGGCGGCGCCCGAATTGCCCAACGTCCCGTAATTCCGATACAAAGCGTTTGCCGGCTCGTGCGCCCCGATTTGGCGGTCCCGTGAACGCACGGTATACTCCCGCCCCTGCCGAGCGCGAATCGCCTCAGGGTTGATCCTGTGGGCGCTGCGATCGGCCGGAGGATTCATGGACGTCCAGCAGACCACCGGTTTCATCGTGTGGATCACCGGCATGCGGCGGTCGGGCAAGAGTGCGCTCGCCCAGCTGCTCGCGACCAAGTTCGCGGCCGCAGGCCGCCGGGTCGAGCTGCTCGACGAGGACGGCGCCGCGAAGGTGCTCCTCGAGGGCCTCGGCGCGTCGAAGGAGGACCACGCCAAGGCGGTGGCGCGGCTCGGGTTCGCGGCGAAGGCGATCATGCGCAACGGCGGGATCGCGCTGTGCGCCGCGCTGTCGCCGTACCGCGACGCCCGCGACCAGCTCCGCAAGGAGGCGCGCCGCTTCGTCGAGGTCTTCGTCGACTGCTCGATGGAGAAGCTCCAGCAGCGCGACCCCGAGGGCGTCTACCGGCGCGCGCTCGCGGGCGAGCTGAAGGAGGTCCCCGGCATCGACGCCCCGTACGAGCCTCCGGGCCACGCCGACATCGTGGTCCACAGCGACCAGGTCAACGTCGCCGACGCCGCGATGCGCGTCTTCCAGTCGCTCGTGGACCTCAAGTACGTCGGCCCGACCGAGTTCGGCCGCCTGACCGGCGGGCAGCGCCCCCGGCGCGGCAAGCCAGGGAAGGCCGGGAAGGGCGGGAAGGGCGGGAAGGCCGGCCGCGCGAAGAAGGCGAAGGCGTCCGCCGGCAAGAAGGGGCCGGCGAGGGCCGCCGCCCGGCGCGCGCCCCGCAAGGCCGCCGCGCGCACCGCCAAGTCGCGCCGCTGAGCGCCCCGTCTAGAACCGCGCTATGAACGCGCGAGCCATGTCTCCTCTCGACGTCGAGGCCGTCCGCGCCGGCTCCGCCGCGAAGCTCGAGCGGGCCAAGGCGCGCATCGCGGGCTGCGGCAGCGCGATCGTGGCCTTCTCCGCGGGGGTCGACTCGACGCTCGTGCTCGCCGTCGCGCGCGAGGTCCTCGGGGACCGAGCGGTCGCGCTCACCGCGCACTCGCCGTCGGTCCCGGCGGTCGAGCGGGCCGAGGCACGCGCCCTCGCGGCGCGGCTCGGCGTCCGCCACCTCGAGCGGGCGAGCCACG
>DASWCJ010000052.1:0-24668 GCA_036390155.1 Anaeromyxobacter sp. | reverse complement strand
CGAGGCGCTCGAGTGCCTCCGCCGCGACCACAAGTTCCTGCTGAAGGGCGACGTCTTCACGGACGACGTCATCGAGACCTGGATCCAGTACAAGTACGACAAGGAAGTGAACCCGGTCCGGATGCGCCCGAGCCCGATGGAATACGCGCTGTACTTCGACATTTAGTCGCCGAGTCGAGCGCGCGTTCCCGAAGTCCACGACGGCCGCCCTCCGGGGCGGCCGTTTCCTTTTTCGGCTCGCTGCGCGTCCGCGCCGGCGCTAGGGTTCGCCCCCGTGCGCCAGAGTTCGCAAGTACTCGCTCCTCACCCGCCTGCGCGCTGCGCTCTCCGGACTGCCGGCGGTGTACTGGGCGCTGCTCGCCGGCAGCTTCGTGAACCGGGTCGCGTCCTTCGTCGGGACGTTCGTCGGGCTCTACCTCGTGCGCGCGCGCGGCTTCAACGAGGCCTCCGCCGCGCCCATCGTCGCGCTCTTCGGCGCGGGAGCGCTCGTCGGCGCCCCGGTGGGCGGCGTCCTCGCCGACGCGATCGGCCGCCGCGCGACGATGCTCCTCTCCTTCGTGCTCGGCGCGATCACGGTCGGCGCCCTCGGCTTCGTCTCGTCCCCGCCTGCCCTCGCCCTGCTCACCTTCCTCGCGGCGGGCACGAGCTACCTGTACGTCCCGGCCTGGAACGCGGCCATCGCGGACGTGGTGCCGTCGCCCGACCGGGCGCGGGCCTGGAGCCTCTCGTACTGGACGACGAACGTCGGCTGGATCGTCGGCGTCGCGATCGGCGGCTTCCTCGCGGCACGGAGCTACGCCGCGCTCTTCCTCGCCGACGCGGTCACGACCCTCCTCTTCGCCGCGATCGTCTTGCGGAAGGTCCCGGAGACCCGGCCCACCGGGACGAAGGTCCACTCGCCGCTCGAGGGGCTCGGGCTCGTCCTGCGGGATCGCACCTTCCTCGTCTTCCTCCTCCTCCATCTCGTCGGGCTCACGGTCTTCGTGCAGTTCGGCTACGCGCTCGCGCTCGACATGCGCGCGCACGGGCTCGGCGAGGAGCCGTTCGCGCTCGTCGTCGCCCTGAACGGCGTCGTGGTCGTGGTCCTCCAGCCCGTGCAGGCGGCGCTCGGGATGCGCGGCGATCCCTCGCGCCGGCTCGCCGGGTCTGCGCTCCTCTTCGGGCTCGGGTACGGCCTCAACGCCCTCGCCGGCCATTTCGCGCCGCTCCCGGTCTACGTCGCGGGCATGATCCTCTGGAGCGCCGGCGAGGTGGTCGGGTTCCCGTATGCGGCGCTGCTCGTGGCTGAGATCGCGCCGGAGGCGCTGCGCGGCCGCTACCAGGGCGCGTTCTCGATGAGCTGGGCGCTCGCCTTCACGCTCGCCCCGCTCGTGGGCGGCGGGCTCCTCGCCGGCGGTGGGCCGTCCGTTCTCTGGGCCGCCTGCCTGGCGGCGGGAGTCCTCGTCTGCGCGGGCCACCTCGCGGCCGGGCCGGAGCGGCGGCGGCGCCTCGACGCGGCGCGCGGCGTGCCGCCTCCCTAGCTTCGGGCGGGAGGGCATCGCCTTGGCGCGGATCGGCACGGCCGGGCTGGAGGAGGAGCTCGCGCGGCAGCGCGAGGCCGTGCGCGGCCGCTCGCCGGCGTACGAGCGGGCGCTCCGGCTCCTGCCGGCGGTCCTCGCGGGTGCCCGCGGCCGCTTCGTCGAGGCGGCGTGGGAGGCTCGCCGGTTCTTCGCCTGGTACGACCGCCCGCTCCTCCTCCTCGCCGCGCTCCGGAACGACGCGCTCGCCGAGGGCGAGCGCCACCCGCTCCACCGGGGCTTCGCCGCGCCGCACCCGGACCCGGCCGCCGTTACGGCGGAGGCGCTCGCGGCCGCGCTCGACGGCTCCCACGACGGGGTCTTCGACTCGCTCGCCCACCGCGGGCTCCAGACGAACGAGACCTCGCGCGCGATCGCCTGGCTCTGGCCCGCGGCGCTCGCGCGGGCGGGGGACGAGGTGCGGCGGCTCGCGCTCGCCGACGTGGGCGCGAGCGCCGGGCTGAACCTCATCGCGGACGCGCTACCGCCGGTGTGGGTCGCGAGCGACGGCGGACCGCTCGAGCTCGCCCGCGACGCTCGGCCCGCAGCGCGGCTCGGGCTCGACCCCGCGCCGCTCGACGCCTTCCGCGAGGCGGACGCGCGCTGGCTCCGCGCCTGCGTCTGGCCGGGGGAGCGCGCGCGGGAGGAGCGGCTCGAGGCCGCGCTCGCGGCGTTCCACGAGGCCCGCATCCGGCCGGACGCGCCGGTGATCCTGCCGGTCACCGCCGCGTCGGTCCCGGCGCGGCTCGATCTGCTCTCCGCCGCGGAGACGAGCGCGCTCGTGCTCGCGTACCAGACGGTGATGCGGGACTACCTCGAGCCGACCGAGCGGGCGGAGTACGAGGACGGCATGCGCGAGTGGGTGGCTTCGCATCCGCCGGGCCGGTCGCTCTGGGTGGAGCTCGAGCCGCTCGCGGGGCTCGTCGAGGGGCCCGCGCCCGGGTCGATCGTCGCGCACGTGCGCTCGCCCTGGGGCGAGGTGCGGGATCTCGAGCTCGCCCGCTGCGGCCTCCGCCCCCTGCGCCTCGACGTGCGGCGGCCGGCCGTCGAGGAGCTCCGCGCGCTCCTCGTGGACGAGGCCATCGCGAGCGTCCGGTTCTGAGCGCGCCCCGCGCCCCTCTCCCATTCCCTCTCCCCACGAGGGTCAGGTTGCGAGCGCTCGTGCCGCCGACCTCGGCCTTCCCATTCCCTCTCCCCTGAGGGGAGAGGGTGAGGGAGAGGGGGTGGGCGTCACTCGCCGCGCTCCGCCTTCCGTGCGCGACCGCGCCAGCGGCGCAGCGCGTCCATCGTCTCTTCGAGCCAGCGGAGCCGCTCCGCGGGAGTGAGCCGGAGCCCGGCGCCAGCCTGGGCGCGGCGATGTCCCTCGAATCCGCGTGGGAACTCGCCGGGAGGCGGGGGCCGCGGATCGGTCATCGCTCGTCCCTCGCGTCCTCGATCGCGCGGAGCGCGTCCACGACGCCCCCGACCACGAGGTATCGAACCCCCTCGGCCTCGAGCGCTGCGAGCACCTGTTCGATGGCGAGAGCCACGGGCCCAGTGTATTCCCGCTTCACTCGCCGAGGTAGGTCCGCTCAGGGGAGAGGGTCAGGGAGAGGGGTGGCCCTCACTCCCCGAGGTACGCCCGCCGCACCTCGGGCGAGGCGAGGAGCTCCTTGCCCGTGCCGCGCATCGCCACCGCGCCCGTCTCGAGGACGAGCGCGCGGTGCGCGAGCTGCAGCGCCTTGTGGGCGTTCTGCTCGACGAGGAGGAGCGCGACGCCGCCCTCGTTCACCTCGCGCAGGACGCCGAAGATCCGCTCCACCACCTGCGGCGCGAGCCCGAGGGAGGGCTCGTCGAGGAGCATGAGCTTCGGCCGGCTCATGAGCGCCCGCGCCACGGAGAGCATCTGCTGCTCGCCGCCCGAGAGCGTCCCGGCGACCTGGCCCCGCCGCTCCGCGAGGATGGGGAAGAGCGCGTAGGCCCGCTCCTCGTCCTCGGCGATCCCGGCCCCGTCGCGCCGGAGGTAGGCGCCGAGGAGCAGGTTCTCGCGGGTGGTGAGGTTCAGGAACACGCCCCGCCCCTCGGGGGCGTGGGCCATCCCGCGCGCGACGAGCGCGTGCGAGGGGAGCCGCGTCACGTCCTCGCCGAGGAACCGGATCGAGCCGGCTGTCGGCCGGACCAGCTTCGAGACGGCGCGGAGCGTCGTGCTCTTCCCCGCCCCGTTCGCGCCGATGAGCGCGACCACCTCGCGCTCCCGCACCTCGAGCGAGATCCCGTGCAGCGCCTCGATCGCGCCGTAGTGGACGCGGAGGTCCGACACCTGGAGCACCGGCTCCGGCGACGCGGACGGGGGCGTCATCGCGGCGCCCCACCGTCGCCCTCGGGCCGCGCGATGTGCTTCTCCGCGAGGTACGCGTCGCCGAGGTACGCCTCGATCACCTTCGGGTCCCGCCGGATCGCCTCCGGCTTCCCCTCCGCGATGGTGACGCCGTGGTCGAGCACGAGGAGCCGCTCCGAGACGCCCATCACGAGGCGCATGTCGTGCTCGATGACGAGCACCGCGAGCCCGAAGCGGTCGCGGATCCCGCGGATGAGCTGCATGAGCTCGGTCTTCTCGCCGGCGTTCATCCCGGCGCCGGGCTCGTCGAGGCAGAGCACCCGCGGCCCCGTCGCGAGCGCCCGGGCGATCTCGAGCCGGCGCTGCTCGCCGTAGGGCAGGCCCCGCGCGATCTCGTCGCGCCGGTGCCCGAGCCCCATCACCGCGAGGAACTCCTCGGCGCGCGCGACGATGCGCGCCTCCTCGGTGCGGTGCCGCGAGGTGAGGAAGAGCGCGTCGAAGAAGCCCGAGCGCGCCCCGGCGTGGCAGGCGATCCGGACGTTGTCGAGCGCGGAGAGCTCGCGGAAGAGCCGGATGTTCTGGAAGGTGCGGGCGACGCCGCGGGCGCAGATCTCGTGCGGGCGGAGCCCGTTCACGCGCTCGCCGCCGACGCGGACCTCGCCCTCCGTCGGGACGTAGACGCCGGTGATGGCGTTGAAGGCGGTGGTCTTGCCCGCGCCGTTCGGGCCGATGAGGCCGACGAGCTCCCCCGGCCCGACGACGAGGTGGAAGGTGGCGAGCGCCCGGAGCCCGCCGAAGCGCATGGTGACGCCGGCCACCTCGAGGGGGTTCGGGCCGGTCACCCCGCGCCTCCCCGCCCGCCCTCGTCGCGGACCTCCGTCGGCGACGCGCCGCCCGAGGCGGGCGCGACGGGGCGCAGCCGCGGCAGCCGCCGGAAGAAGGGGAGGTCCCACAGCTCGCGCGTCCCGAGGAGCCCCTGCGGCCGCAGCAGCATGAGCGCGACGAGGAGGAGCGCGTACACGACCATCCGGTACTGCTGGAGGCCCCGGAGGAGCTCGAGCGCGGTGCCGAGGAGGAGCGCCGAGATCACCGAGCCCGTGATCGAGCCGAGCCCGCCGAGCACCACGAACACCACGACCTCGAAGGATCGGATGAACGTGAACATGTTCGGGGTGACGAGCTGGATCGCGTGGCCGACGAGCCCGCCGGCGAGCCCCGCGTATGCGGCGGCGATGGTGAAGGCGCGGACCTTGTAGCCGGTCGTGTCGACGCCCATCGCCTCGGCGGCGATCTCGTCCTCGCGGATGGCGAAGAGCGCCCGCCCCTGGGTCGAGACCGCGAGCCGCCGGGCCATCACGATCGTCGCGATCGCCGAGAGCCCGAGCCAGACGATGTTCGTGCGGGGCGGCAGGCCCTGCAGGCCGAGCGCGCTGCCGAGCATGCTCGTGTTCTCGATGAGGGAGCGGATGATCTCGCCGAAGCCGAGGGTGACGATGGCGAGGTAGTCGCCGCGCAGGCGGAGCGACGGCATCCCGACGATGAAGCCCGCCACCGCCGCCATCCCCATCCCGCCGGCGAGGGCGAACGCGAAGGAGACCTGCGCGCTGACCGCGTCCGGCAGGAAGGGGAGGTGGACGCCGACGAGGGCGAGCGAGATCTTCGCGGCGGTGTAGCCGCCCACCGCCATGAAGCCGGCGTGCCCGAGGGAGAACTGGCCGGTGAAGCCGTTCACGACGTTCAGCGATACCGCCAGCACCACGTTGATCGCGATGGTCGAGACGATGAGGAAGTAGTCGCCGGGCAGGTACGCCTGGACGAGCGCGAGCAGCGGGGCGCCGACGAGGAACGGCAGGAGCGAGCGGAGGATCGCCCGGATCACACCTTCTCCACGCGGCCCTTGCCGAAGAGCCCCTCGGGGCGCACGAGCAGGACGAGGATGAGGACGGTGAAGGCGATCGCGTCGCGGTAGCGCGAGGAGGTGTAGCCGGAGACGAACTCCTCCACGACGCCGAGGAGCACCCCGCCCGCCATCGCGCCGGGCACGCTGCCGATCCCGCCGAGCACCGCCGCGACGAACGCCTTGAGGCCGCTCATGAGCCCCATGAGCGGCTCGATGCGGGGGCGCGACGAGGCGTTGATGATCCCGGCGGCCGCGGCGAGCGCGCTCCCGAGCATGAACGTCCCGGCGATGATCCGGTTCACCGGGATCCCCATGAGCCCGGCGACCTGGGAGTCGAACGAGACCGCCCGCATCGCCACGCCGAAGCGGGTCCGGTAGACGATCCAGTTCAGCCCGAGCATGAGCGCGATCGCGACGAGGAACCCGACCACGTCCATGCGGGGCACGGTCGCGTCGCCGAGCTCGAGCGCCGGGCCGAGATCGACGAGGGGCGGGAAGAAGCGCGGCGCCGGTCCGGGCGGGAACTCGACGGGCCGGCGGAACCACGGGTTCAGCTGGAACCCGAACTCGAGGAGGAACGAGACCCCGATCGCGGTGATGAGGGAGGTGAGCCGCGCGCGGTGCCGCAGCGGGCGGTAGGCGAACCGCTCGATCATGAACCCGAGCGCGGCGCAGATCGCCATCGCGCCGAGGACGACGAGCGCGGCCAGGCCGACGTTGGGGGCGCGGTCGGTCCCGAGGACCGCGCCGAGGTAGTACCCGGCGAACGCGCCCACCATGTACACGTCGCCGTGGGCGAAGTTGATGAGCTTCAGCACCCCATAGACCATCGTGTAGCCCAGGGCGACCAGGGCGTAGATGGTCCCGAGCGAGAGGCCGTTGACGAGGTGCTGAAGGAGCTCGGTCACGCGGGAGCGTCACCCGAGAGCGACCGGACTTGGACTTGGACTTGGACTTGGACCTGGACTTGGACTTGGTCCTCGACCTCGTCCTGGTCCAGGTCGAAGTCCACGCCCAGGCCCGGGTCCAGGAGGGAGGCCGCGCCCCCCTTACTTCGCGGGCTGCGAAGCCGGCATGGGCGCCGCCGCCGGGGCGGGGGCGTCGGGCGTCACGGTCGCGACCCAGACCGCCTTGCCGCCCTTCACCTCGAGGACCACCGCCGGCTTCACGGCGTTGTGGTCGGCGTCGATGCTGATGACGCCGGTCACGCCCTGGAAGCCCTTCGTCTCCGCGATCGCCTGCGCGATCGCCTCGCCGGTGAGGTCCTTCGCGCGGCCGATCGCGTCGGCGGCGACCATCGCGGCGTCGTAGCCGGTCGCGGCCATCGAGTCCGGGACGGCCCCGTGGCGCGCCTTGTACTTCGAGATGAAGTCCTGGATCCGGGGCGACGGGTCGTCCGGCGAGTAGTGGTTCGAGAAGAACGACCCCTCGATCGCCTGCCCACCGATCTCGAAGAGCTTCGCGGAGTCCCAGCCGTCGCCGCCCATGAGCGGCACCTTGATGCCGAGCTCCTTCGCCTGGCGCGCGATGAGGGCGACGTCCGTGTAGTAGCCGGGGACGTAGATCGCGTCCGGCGCCTTGGGCTTGATCGCGGTGAGCTGCGCCTTGAAGTCCTGGTCGCCCGCCTT
The DNA here is from genome assembly GCA_036390155.1 of Anaeromyxobacter sp. GTDB lineage: Bacteria > Myxococcota > Myxococcia > Myxococcales > Anaeromyxobacteraceae > Anaeromyxobacter. The sequence continues at coordinate 17,267 of DASWCJ010000052.1, read as the reverse complement.
GTAGCTCTGGTCGTTCACGACGGTGCCGCCGAGCTCCTTGAACTTCGCGAGGAAGTAGTCGGCGAGCCCGACGGAGTAGGCGTTCCCGATGTCGCGGAGGATCGCGACCTTCTTCACGCCCTTCTGCGTCGCGAACTTCGCCATCACCGTCCCCTGGAACGGGTCGATGAAGCAGACGCGGAAGACGTAGGGGCGGGTCTTGTCGCCGTCCTTCGTGACCTTCGGGTTCGTCGAGGACGGGGTGATGTGAGGCACCTTGTTCGCGTCGGCGATCGGCGCCATCGCGAGCGAGCGGCTCGAGGCGACCTCGCCGAGCAGCACCGTCACCTTGTCCTGGGTGATGAGCCGGGTGGCGGAGACGGCCGCCTCCTCGGGCTTGCCCTGGTCGTCGTAGGTCTTGAGATCGAGCTGCTTCCCCTTCACGCCGCCCTTCGCGTTCAGCTGCTCGATCGCGAGGCGGATGCCCTTGTCGGTCGAGTCGCCGAAGGTCGCCTCCTGCCCGGTCATGGAGCCGACGTGGCCGAACCAGAGCGTGCCGCCAGGCGAGGCGGCTTGGGACGCCGCCGGCGCGGGCGCGGCGGGCTTCTTCTCTTCACAGGCGGCGAGGGCGAGGAGCAGGGCTGCGGCAGGAACGAGTGCGCGGCGCATGGCGGATCCTCCAGGTGTGGAGACGGAGGATCCTGTAGCACGGTGTGATCGAAAGTGGCGATCGATCCGTGCATTGATCCGCCAGCGCCCCACTTGTATCGTCCCGAGCCGTGCCGGCGAAGATCCTGCTCGTGGATGACAATCAGGAGCTCCTCACGCTGCTCGCCCGCCTGGTCGAGGCGGAGGGCTGGGCGGCGATCCCTGTCGGTAAGGGCAAGTCGGCGATCGACGCCGTGAAGGCCGAACGGCCGGACGCGGCGGTGGTCGACGTCCTGCTCCCCGACATGATGGGGTACGACGTCGCGCACGCGCTCCGGAACGCGCAGGTCCCGTTCGTGTTCATGACCGGCGTGTTCAAGGGCGGCCGCGCCGCGTCCGATGCGCGGGCGCAGCACGGCGCGGCCGGGTACTTCGAGAAGCCGTTCGACGCGAAGAAGCTCATCGAGACGCTCCGCGGCCTCGTCCCGGCCGTGACGCCTTCGCCGGCGAGGATCTCCTTCGCGAGCGCCGACGACGGCGAGGCGATCGAGCTCTCCGACTTCGACGTGGAGGTCGCGGTCGAGGCGGAGGAGCCGGTCGAGGCGATGGACCTCACCGGCCGCGTCGTCCTCACCGAGGACGGCAAGGTCTCGGCGGTGCTGAAGGGCGACACGGTCCACGCGGGGCCGGTCCACACGCCCGCGCGGCCCATCCCCGCGGTGAGGCCGCCTCCCATGCCGCCGCCGCCGAGCGCCGCCGCGCTGCGGGAGCGCGCCGCGGCCGCCGCGAAGGTGAGCGCGCAGCGGAAGGCGCACGGGCTCACCACCACCGAGGGTCAGCTCCAGGACAACCTCCCCGAGCTCGTCACCGCGTTCTGGATCACCCAGCAGACCGGCGAGCTCACCCTGCAGAAGGGGAAGGTGAAGAAGACCCTCTTCTTCGAGAAGGGGCGTCCCTGCTTCGCGATCTCGAACCTCGTCACGGACCGGTTCGGCCCGTTCCTGGTGCGGGTCGGGAAGATCAACCTGCAGCAGCTCGAGCTGTGCCAGGCGGCGGCGGACAAGACCGGCCGGCGCACCGGCGACGTCCTCGTCGAGATGGGGCTCCTCAAGGAGACGGAGAAGCTCTACTACGTCGCCCAGCAGGTGAAGGCGATCGTCTACTCCGCCTTCGGCTGGGAGGAGGGCGAGTACCGCCTCCACTTCACCGACCGCGCGGCGAGGGAGGCGATCAAGATCGACCTCCACCCCGCGAACCTCATCACCCGCGGCGTGAAGAAGCTCTACAAGCCCGAGCGGCTCTTCCGGCTCCTCTCCCCCGACGACCGGCTCCTCCCCTCGCAGGATCCCGCCTTCCAGCTCTCCGACCTCGAGATCGAGCGGTGGGAGGCGGAGCTGCTGCCGAAGGTGGACGGCACCCGCAGCGTGACGGACCTCATCCAGCTCGCGCGCCGACCGGAGCACGTCGTGTACGGGTCGCTGTACGGGCTCCTCGCGCTCAAGATCCTCGACCGGGCCTGAGCACCTTCCGCCGGTCGGCGTCGTCACCCCAGCGCTTGTAAGAAGTGCATGGACGCAGCGGGCAGGCGCTCGCGCGACCGGCTGAAGGGGCCCCGCGGGACATGGCGGACTCCATCTTTCTTACCGGGCAAGAACGCCATGCACGTGCTCGACCTCCTATTCGGTTACGCAGCGCGCGGCCCCCGGTTCTTCCAGGACGGGTGGGGAGATCGGGCGCTCTGCGACGAGATCGATCCAGTCGCGCTCGCCGCCCGGCCGCCGCCCCAGATCGGGCTGCGGCTCGCGAAGGCCCGGAGCGCGTTCGGCGGGCTCCTCTCGGAGGGCTCGTTCGAGAGCCCGGAGGAACGGCTCCCGGCGTGCGCCCGCACCGCGCGCGTCCGCCTGCTCCTCCCGGACGGGACGGTCCGCGGCGTCGCGGTCCACCTCGCCGCCTCCGGCGATCAGGGTTTCTCGGTACGGCTCCGGTTCGCGGCGCCGCTCCTCCAGCACGGGCTCGGGGCGCTCGTGCTCGAGAACGCGTTCTACGGCGCGAGGCGGCCCGCGAACCAGCCCCGCCATGCGGTCCGATCGATCTCGGACCTCCACCTCATGGGTGCGGCGACCTTCCAGGAAGGCCGCGCGCTCCTCCGGTGGCTCCGCGACGAGCGGCAGGTCCCGCTCGTCGGGATCACCGGGTACTCGATGGGCGGGCAGCTCGCCGCGATGGTCGGCGCGGCGGATCCCTTCCCGTGCGCGGTGATCCCGGTCGCGGCGCCCTGCGCGCCGGACTCGGTCTTGCGCGAGGGCGTCCTGCACCACCTCCTGGAGTGGGCCGCGATCGCCGCGGGCGGGGACGCCGCCCTCGCGCGGCACGCGCTGTGCGAGCACCTCTCCCGCTTCTCCGTCACGACCCTGCCGCCGCCGGTCCTGCCCGAGGCGGCGCTCGTCGTCGGCGCCGCCGAGGACGGTTTCGTGCCGCCGCGCGAGTCGGAGCGGATCGCGCAGCACTGGGGGGCGGAGCTCCGCTGGCTGCCCGCGGGCCACGTCTCGGCCGTGCTCCGGCACCAGGGCGAGATGCGCGAGGCGATCGCGGACGCGTTCGAGCGGCTCGAGTCCGCGCTCACGCAGCGGTCGGGTCGTGCCCGGCGGCGCGGGCCGGGATCCGGGCCGCGAGCTCGAGGTGCCGCGGCGTCCGCAGCCGTTCGCGCACGCGCGCCGGGTCCGGCGCTGGCCCGGCGTACCTGAGCAGCGCCGCGACGCGCCCCCGCGCCTCGGCGATCCGGGCGCTCGGGATGCGCCCGTCCTCGGCGGCCCGTCGCACGAGGTCGATGGCGCGGTGCTGCACCTCGGCGCGGTGGCAGACGAGGAGCGCGTCCACGCCGGCGAGGACCGCGCCGGGCGCCGCCTCCTCGAGCGGGAAGTGCTCCGCGACCGCCTTCATCTCGAGGTCGTCCGAGACGGCGCAGCCCCTGAAGCCCGCCTCCTCCCGGAGGAGTCGCATCACCTCGGGCGAGAGCGTGGCGGGCCGGCGCGGGTCGAGCGCCTCGAAGACGACGTGGGCCGTCATCACCGCCGCGACGCCGGCGCGGGCGAGCGCGCGGAAGGGCGGGAGCTCGACCGCCCGCAACCGCTCGAGCCCGTGGGCGAGCCGCGGGAGGTCCTGGTGCGAGTCCTGGCTCGTGTCGCCGTGACCAGGGAAGTGCTTCGCGCAGGCGGCGACGCCCTCGGACTGCAGCCCCTCCGCGAGCGCGGCCCCGAGCCGGCCCACCGCCTCGGCGTCGCGCGAGAAGGAGCGGTCGCCGATGACGGGGTTCGCGGGGTTCGTGTCCACGTCCACGACCGGCGCGTAGTCCTGGTCGATGCCCACCGCGCGGAGCTCGCGGCCGAGGAGCGCGCCGATCTCGCGGGCGAGGTCCGGATCCCCCCGCTCGCCGAGGGCGCGCATGGGCGGGAGCTCGGTGAACCCCTGCGGCGCGCGCAGCCGCGCGACCCGCCCGCCCTCCTGGTCGATGGCGACGAGGAGCGGCCGCCCCGCGAACCGCTTCAGCTCCGCGACGAGCGCCGCGACCTGCTCCGCGTCGACGACGTTGCGGGAGAAGAGGATGACCCCGTGCACGCCGCGGCGGACGAGCTCCTTCACCTCGGGTGACGGGGTCGTCCCCTGGAAGCCGACGCAGAAGAGCGAGGCGATTTCTTGGTCGAGGGCGGTCACGCGAGCAACAGGCCTTCCAGGAAGAACGCCGCCACGCCGATCACGAGCAGGATGGACCAGAGCGGAACATGGGCGCCACCGCCCGCGGCGCGGGCCTCGCCCTCGACCCTGGCGTGGGCGGCGCCGCCGAGCCAGGCGGTGAGCTCGTCGGGCTTGAGCCGCCGGGTGTCGGACTCGCGCGGGTCGAAGGCGACCGCGAAGGCGAGCCGTGGCTCGAGCCGCTCCGCGCCGCCCGCGAGCACCTTCACCTGCCAGAGCCCCGGCTCCTTCGGCACGAACCTCGGGACGCCGCCCTCCTCGCGGAGCCCGGCGCGCTCGAGCTCGGCGCGACGCCGCTCGCGGCCGTCCGGCCCGACCAGCGCGGCGAGCGCCTCGCCCGGCTCGAGCCGGAACGCGTGCGCGTCGCCCGGGCGGGCCGCTGGCTCGCGCCGGTCGTCGAGCCCGCCCGCGAGCCAGGCCGCGAAGCGCTGCATCGCGGGGAGGAAGGAGGTCCGGATCGGCCAGTCGGTCCAGTCGCGGTCGGCGGTCGAGGTGAAGAGGAGCACCCGCCCCTTCCCGCGCCGTGCCTCGAGCAGCGCGGGGGAGCCGTCGTCGAACGAGGCGACGATCCGCGCGGCCGCCGCGCCCTTCGCCGCCTGCGAGGCGGGCTTCGCGAGCACCCAGCGCGAGGTGCGGACGCCGAGGAGGCCCTCCCGGGCCTCGCCCTGGAAGACCGCGAGCGCCGGGTGCGTCACGTCCACCTCGCCGAAGCGCGCGGGGCGCCCCTGCGGCGCGGTCTTCACGACGTGCAGCGGCGCGGGGAGGAGCCCCGCGAGCTGCTTCGCGTACTCCTCCGGCTCGATCTGGTCGCCGAGGGCGATGAAGAGCCCGCCGCCCTGCTCGACGAACCGGGCGAGCTCCGGGGCCTTCGCGCCCGGGTCCCGGACGTTCAGCAGGAACACCACGTCGAACCGGGACAGGTCCTGCGCCCCGAGCGCCTCGGCGTCGACGAGCGTCGGGCGCACCGGCGAGGCGGGCGAGGCGAGCGCGGACTCGACGAAGTACGCCTCGTCGCGGTACCGGACCGGCGAGGGCGCGCCGTCCACGACGAGGACGCGCACCTCCCGCGGGACGACGAGCGCGAGCGGGCGCGCGTCGTCGTCGGGGAGCGCGTCGGACGGCAGGGCGACCTGGAGGACGGCGGGCCCGCCCTGCGGGAAGGCGTGCGAGAAGGTCTTGCGGATCGTTCCGCCCGGCGGCAGCTCGGCGAAGGCGCGGATCGCGACCTTCGCGTCCTTCCCCGCGCCGACGAGGAGCGAGAGCGGGACGTCCGAGCGGGCCTCGCCGGCGTAGCTCGCGACCTGCGCGCTGATCCGGTAGCCGCGCGACCCCGCCGACGGATCCGGCTCCGCCTCGGCCGAGAGCACCGCCGCGTTCGGCAGGGCGGCGCCGCGGGCGGCGTCGAGGACGGTGACCTCCGGGCGCACCGCGCCCGCCGGCGTCTCGACGGTGGGGGGCGGCACGTCGAGCCGCCACGCGCTCGCGGCGAGGTCGGTCGCGACGACGATCCGCTTCCCGAGCGCCGCGTGCGGCGTCGCGCCGGAGAGCGCGCGCGCCGCGGCGGAGAGGCAGCCGGTGAGGTCCGCCCAGCCCGCCTCCGCCTCGGCGCGCTCGAGCGCGCTCCGCGCCTCGGCGCGGTCGAAGGACGGGGGCTCGGCGCGCGGCTCGGCGGCGCCGCAGACGAGGATCGTCGCGGGCTCTTCCGGGCGGAGCCCCGCGAGCGCCCCGAGGGCGTCGGCGCGGGCGCGCTCGAACAGCGTCCGGCCGCCGAGCCGGTAGCGCATGGACCCGGAGGCGTCGAGGACGATCGCGGTCGCGCGCGGACCGGCGATCACCGGGGCCGCGGCCGCCGCGGGCTCCTCGAGCCGGGGGCGCGCGAGGGCGAGCGCGATCGCGGCGAGCACGAGGGTGCGGGCGGCGAAGAGGAGGAGCTTCTTCAGCCGGAGCCGCCGCTCCGTCTCGCGCCGCGCCCGGAGGATGAAGTCGATCGCGGGGAACGGGGTGGGCCGGGGCCGGCGGCGGAAGAAGAGGTGGATCGCGATGGGGATCGCGGCCGCGAGGAGGCCCCAGAGCAGGGCCGGGTTCACGAAGCCCAGGCTCATGCGATCAGGCCGCGCTCCGCTCGCGGCGCGCGAGGAACGGGAGCAGGACCTCGTCGAGGGGCCGGTCGGTCCGGCAGAGCTGGTAGTCGAGGTCGGCCTCGGCGGCGGTCCGCTTCACGTCCTCGAGCCAGCGCGCGAGCACCTCGAGGTAGCCCTTGCGGACGTCGCGCGGGTGGGCCTCCACCTCGCGCGCGTCCTCCATCGAGAGGAACAGGGTGGGGTCCTCGAACGGGAACTCGAGCTCGGCCCGGTCGAGGACGTGGAAGAGCGTGACGTCGTGACGGCGCAGGCGGAGCTGCGCGAGCCGGCGGAGGACCCGATCGTCCAGGTCCATCAGGTCGGAGAAGACGAGCACGGAGGACCGGCGCGGGGCGCGCTCGATGATCCAGTCGACCGCGGCGGCGAGCCGGGTCGGTCCGGCGGGCGCGGCGGCCTCGAGCGCCTCGACGAGCGGGCCGAGGTGGCTCGCGGTCGCGCGGGGGGGGATCGCGCCGCGGACGGCGTCGCCGACGAGGACGAGCCCGGCCGCGTCCTGCTGCCGGAAGAGGAGGTACGCGAGGGAGGCGGCGAGCGCGGTCGCGACCTCGAGCTTGGTGAGCGCGTCCGGGCGGCCGCGGTAGCCCATCGAGCCGGACGCGTCCACCACGAGGTACGCGCGCAGGTTCGTCTCCTGCTCGAACCGCTTCACGTAGTACTTGTCGAACTTCCCGTAGGCCTTCCAGTCGATGTGCCGGATCTCGTCGCCGGGCGAGTACTCCTTGTGCTCGGCGAACTCGACCGACTGCCCGTGGTGCGGGGAGCGGTGGAGCCCGGTCAGGACTCCCTCCGTGATCGCGCGCATGCGGAGCCGGAGGTTCCCGAGCTTGGCGAGGACCAGGGGGTCGAGGGGGGACTTGCGGGGGTCAGGCACGGATCACCTCGAAGCCCGACTTGGACTTGGACTTGGACTTGGACTTGGACTTGGTCTTGGTCCTGGTCCTGGTCCTGGTCCTGGACGTGGCCTGTCTCCTGCACGTGCTGTTCAAATGAATTTCCGGAACCTGATCGTCTACCAGCAGGCAATCGAGCTTCTTCCGATCGCTACCGGCATCGCGTCGGTGCTTCCTCAGGTCTACCGGGACCTCGGCGACCAGATCCGGCGCGCGTCCCTCTCGATTCCGTTGAACATCGCGGAGGGTTCCGGGAAAACCACCGTTCCGGATCAGAGACGCTTCTTCGCAATCGCGAGAGGCTCCGCGATGGAGTGCGGAGCGATCGTGGATGCCTGCGCGTCCCTGAGCCTCATCGCCGCGGACCGCGCCGCGGACGCCAATGACCGCCTGGCGTCCATCGTGCGGATGCTCTCGAAGCTGTGTCGTGAATGACCGGTCCAAGTCCAAGTCCAAGTCCAAGACCAAGTCCAAGTCCAAGTCCAAGTCCAAGCTCGCGGCCTTCACGTCGCCTCTACCCCTTCACCTTCTCCAGAAGGCGGTCCACGATCTTCGCGCTCGTCACCCCCTCCGACTCGGCGCGGAAGTTCGTGAGGACCCGGTGCACGAGCACGTTCCGCGCGAGCGCGCGGACGTCCTCCACCGACGCGGCCATCCGGCCGTCGAGGATCGCGCGGCTCTTCGCCCCGAGCACGAGGTACTGCGAGGCGCGCGGGCCCGCGCCCCACGCGACGTTCTCCTTCACGAAGTCGGCGGCGTCGGGCTCCCCCGGGCGCGTCGCGCGCACGAGGTCGACCGCGTACTTCACCACGTGGTCCGCCGCGGGCACGCGCAGGACGAGGTCCTGCAGGTCGCGGATCTGGTGAGGCGAGAGCACGCGCCGGAGCGGAGGCCGGGTCGCGATGGTGGTGGCCCGGACGATCTCGCGCTCCTCCTCGGCGTTCGGATAGCTCACCGTCACGTAGAACATGAAGCGATCGAGCTGCGCCTCGGGGAGCGGGTAGGTCCCCTCCTGCTCGATCGGGTTCTGCGTCGCGAACACGAGGAACGGCAGGTCGAGCGGGTAGGTCTCCCCGCCCGCGGTGACCCGGTACTCCTGCATCGCCTGCAGGAGCGCCGCCTGGGTCTTCGGCGGCGTGCGGTTGATCTCGTCGGCGAGGAGGAGGTTCGCGAAGAGCGGCCCGCGCACGAAGCGGAAGGCGCGCCGGCCGGTGGTGTGGTCCTCCTCGAGCACGTCCGTCCCGGTGATGTCGGACGGCATGAGGTCCGGCGTGAACTGGATCCGGTTGAACGAGAGATCGAGGACGTCGGAGACGGTCGAGATGAGGAGCGTCTTCGCGAGGCCCGGCACCCCGACGAACAGGCAGTGCCCCCGCGCGAAGAGCGCGACGAGGAGCGCCTCGACGACCTGCTTCTGGCCGACGATCCGCTTCTCGATCTCCGCCACGACGAGCCGGCGCGCCTCGCCGAGCTCGTGGACGGCGTTCAGGTCCGCGTCGCGGGTCGCCGGGTCCGTGGCGGCAGCGGGGTCGTTCGTCATGGGTGCGGTCCCTCCGGCAGCAGTATCCGCAAGAACCGCTCTTCCCGCGAGGCGCCTTGGGGGTCCCCGAGCGCCTTCAGCGCGCGGGCGAGGCCGCCGTGGATCTCCGGGTCGAAGGGATCCCGCCGGTTCGCGAGGAGCAGGTGCTCCTGGACGCGGGCCCAGTCCTCCCGCCGCGCGAGCAGGCGGGCGAGGTGCACGTGGAGCGCCGGGTACTCGGGATTCCAGCCGATCGCGTCGACGAGCACCTTCTCGGCGAGCTGCTCCTGGCCGGACTGGAGCGCGGCGAGCGCGAGCTGGTCGGAGAGGATCGGGATCCGTGCCCCCACGCGCTCGTACGCCTTCCCGAGCTCGATCCGAGCGGCGGCCCAGCGGCCGCGCGCGCGCATCATGTCGCCGAGCCGCGCGTACCCGCGCGCCTTCTCGTCCTGGATCTCGGCCCACTCCGACCAGGTCCCGCCGTGCTTCGGGTCGTCCCTGAACCGGAGCTTGCGCAGCTCGTGCTCGCCCCCCCGCGGGAGCGGCCGCTCGACCATGTGGCGCTTCCAGTCCTCGAGGAACCGGTCGAACGGGATCCGGAGCGCCGTCGCGACCGCGCCGCGCGCGTCCTTCCCGGCGGCGAGGAGGTCGAGCACCGTCCCGATCACCGGCGGCCCGCCCTGCGCGACCATCCGCTCGACCGCGAGGACCACCTCGGCGTAGGCGAGCGAGGCCCGCTCCTGCGACGGCAGCTTCGCGATCGAGGGGTGCATCTCCTCGAAGGTGACGAGCGTCCCCTTCCGCGCGGCGTCGCGCACCATCGCCGCGGAGACGGGCGAGAGCGGCTCGCCGCCGCCGCGCCAGTCCTGCTCGAACCACTTCGCGAGCCCCTCCTGCAGCCAGATGGGAGCCTGGTTGCGCGACTTCCAGGTGAGGACGAGGTGCGTGTACTCGTGCGCCGCGGTGTCGAGCCACTCGTAGCCCTTGAGGAGCGCCTTGGGCGACAGGAGGATGAGCTTGTTGAACTTGCAGACCGCGACGGTTCCGGAGGTGCGGATCTCCGACTCGCCGAGGGTGGTGAGCTGGGAAAGCTCCTTCACGTCGTTCACGATCTCGACCACGAGCTTGCCGGGCGGGACCGCGCCGAGGGCGCGCTCGAGGGCGGCCCGCTGCTTCTCGAGCGCCTCGACGAGGTAGGGGACGAGCACCTCGTCCTTGCCCTTCGGGTACGAGACCGTGACCCGCTCGCCCTCGTAGCGCTCGTGGCCCTTCGTGACCCCCTGCGCCGCGCGCGCGAGGGTGAGATAGCCGGCCGGGTCGCCGAGCTCGGAGGACTCGAGGAGCCGGACCGCCTCGTCGTAGCGCTGCTCGTAGATGCGCAGGACGCCCACCGCGAGCCGCGCGCCGTGATCTGAGGGGTTCCGGGCGAGGAGCGGCTCGGCGATCGAGCGGGCGCCGCTGACGTCCTCGTCCGCGAGGAGCTTCAGCACCTGCAGCGGTCCGAGCCCCGCCTCGTCGCGCGCCTTCGCGTCGCCGACGGACGTGCCCCGCGGCACCTGGAGGTCCGGGACCGTCGCCGCGAGGACCGCGGCCGCGACGAGCGGGGCGATCACTTGACGAGCTCCTCGTAGTAGCGCTGCACGTCGCCGCGGTACCGCTCCGGGGTCCCCTGCTTCATCGCCTCGAGGAGGTCGCGCCGGAACTCCTCCGGCACCTTGTGCGCCTCCGCGCCCGGGATCTTCACCTTCTCGTGGTTGAAGTCGCCGCCGTCGCCCTCGCGCTCGCCTCCGGAGTCGGCGAACGGGAAGGGAAACCCGGGACCGTCCCCCTGCCCCTGTCCCTTCCGCGCCGCGTCCTCGAGCCCCTTCTGGAAGCGGGAGAGCGCGTCGAGGGCGAGCTGCTGCTCGCCGTGGCCGCGCTGCGGGTTCTTCGCCTGGCCGAGCTGGCCCGCCGCCTGGTTCATGTGCCCGCGCGACTCCGCGAGCTGCCCCTGCGCGTTCGGCGGGAAGACCGGCGCCTGCTGCGCGAGCTCGGAGAGCTTCTGCTGCAGCTCCCCCGCCTGCCGCTCGAGCTCGCGCTGCCGCTGCGAGAGCTGGTCGAGCTTCTTCTGGTCGCCCTCGCCGAGCAGCTGCCGCGGATCTGGGAAGAGCCGCCCGAGCTCGTCGCGGATCTCGCGCACCTTCGGGACCGCGTCGCGCGCGTGACGCTGCGCCTCGCGGACGAGCTGCGGCTCACGCCGGGTGTAGGCCGGGTTCTGCTCGGCGAGCGGGACGTCCTCCTCGAGGAAGCGCGCGAGCCGCTCGACCGCCGGCGCCGCCCGCAGCGAGGTCTCGAAGGCCGCCTGCAGCTCGCGCATCCCGAGCGCCCGCTCGAGATCGGAGAGCGCCTCGCGGGACTGGTCGAGCTCGGGCTCCGCCCGGTAGCTCACGCCCGGCTGGGCCTGGTCCACGTCGCGCTTCGCCTCCCCCGCGAGCCGCTGGAGGTCCTTCAGCTTCTGCTCGGCCTTCTTCGACCGCTCGGCGACCTGCTGCTGGTACTTCTTGCGGATCGCGTCGGTGTCCTTCGCGGTCTGCTCCTGCTCGCCCTTCACCTGGTCGAGCTTGTCCTTGAAGGCGAGCATCTCCTTCATGAGGGCGCGCGCCTTCTCGTCGGGGAGCCCGGCGGTGCGCTGCATCCCGGCGAGCATCTTGTCGAGCGTGGACGCCATCTGATCGAGCGCGCGCATCGCCCCCTCGACGTCGCCCTGCGCGAGCTTCTGCTCCACCTCGTCGAGCCCGCCGCCGAGGTTCTTCGCCTTCTGCATCTCGGCGAGCGCCTCGGCGTTCATGTGCTCGTCGTTGAACCCCTTCGCGGTCTCGCTCATCCGCGCGAGGAGCTCCTTCACCCGATCCTTCATGCGCGAGATGCGCGCGAGGAGCTCCTTCTTCGCCGCCTCGCTCGGCGCGGCCCGGTACTTCTGGAGGAGGTCGCCGAGCTCGGCGCGCCGCTTCGAGAGGTCCTTCGCGAGCCGGACGAGATCCTCGGCGCGCTGCTTGTCGAGGAGCTGCTCGAGGTAGAGGATCCCCTTCTCCAGCTCGGCGTCGAGCTGCCCGTCGGCCGCGGCCATGTTGCCAAGCAGGTTCGCGTCGGGCTGCGAGCGGATGCGGAGGAGCTGCGCGATCGGCGCGCGGACCCCGCTCACCCGCTGCTCGGCGAGCCGCAGGCTCCCCGCGACGTTGTCGAGGGCGGAGGCGACCGGCCGGGGCGCCGAGCGATCGCGGCGGAGCTCCCGCGCGACCTCCCGCATGCGCTCGTGGAGCTGCCGCGTGCGCGCGTCGAGCTGCACGGCGAGCGCGAGCCGGTCGGGCGTCGAGACCGGCCCCGCCGCGAGCGTCTCCAGGCGATCGGCGAGCAGCGCCACGAGCTCGTCGAAGAGCTGCTTCGCCTTCTCGAGGACCTGCCGCCGGTGCTCCGCCTCGGAGTAGATCTTCACGCGGTGGGTGTCGGAGGCGCCGGTCTTCGGGCCCGAGATCGCGTCGCCGTCCTTCGCCTCGATCCGGTAGGAGAGGACCTCGCCCTCGCCGAGCCGCTCCGGGGCGAGATCGAGGTCCACGGTGCCGCCGTCGCGCCGGACGTCGGCGCCGGCCCGGAGGACGCGCCGCCGCTCCTCGCCGCCGGGCGGCGTCACCACGAGGGCGACCTCGGCGAGGCCGACGTCGTCCTCCGCCTGCCACTCGATCCGGACGACGGCGGCGGGGTCCACCTCGACCTCGCGCTCGGGGGAGACGATGCGGACCTCCGGGGCGAGGTCGGGCTCGACGGCGATCGGGATGGGCGGGCCCTCCGCGGCGGCGCGGCCACGCCGGTCGAGGAAGCGGAAGCGGTAGCTGCCCGCGTCCTCGACGAGGAGCTTGCCGGCGAGGTCGCGCCCGTCCTTCACGGAGAGCGCGAGGTGGCGCCTCCCTCCCTCTCCCCCGGCACTTGCCGGGGGAGAGGGTCGGGGAGAGGGGGTGAGGGACGAGGAGGGGCGAGCGCCGCCGTCGCCCTCCGCCGTGACCTCCACCTCCGCCTGGTCCACCTTCCGGTCGGCGCGCGTCCGGAGCTCGACCTCGGTCCCCTTCGGCGCACGGATCTCGCCGCCGGTGCCGGAGAGGGTCCTCGGCTCGCGCCGCATGTAGGCGGGGTAGCGGAGGGTGAGCTCGATGTCGCCGGTGATGGGATCGGCAGAGGGCGCCGCCGCGGCGGCGCGGGCGAGGAGGCGCGAGAAGCCCTTCCCGAGCGCGCCGCCCGAGCCGAGCGCGGCGAGCCCCGCGACGGCGAGCGCGGCGAGGAGAGCGACCCCGCCGCGGCGCGCGATCCGGGCCGGGACCGCCTGGTCGAGCCGCACCTGGCGCGCCCGCTCCGCGGTCCAGGCGACGTGCGCGTCGAGGAGCGCGACGGAGAACCGGCCGGAGGCCTGGACGTCCGCGCGCTCGCGCGAGAGCTCGATCGACGAGACGAGGGCGGAGCGGAGGGCGGGCTCGCCGGCCCCCACCGTCCGGGCCGCCGCCTCGTCCGACCACGCGGTCCGCAGGAGCCGCAGGGCAGCCCAGCCCGCCGCCGCCGAGGCGGCGAGGGCGGCACCCCCGAGCGCGACCCCTCGGACCCAGCCGCGCGCGCCTGCGCCGAGCGCGGCGGCCCCCAGGAGGAGGCAGACGACGGCGGCGGCGGCGCCGAACCCCGCCGCGGCGAGGAGGACGATCCACACCTGGCGCCTGCGCGCCCCACCGAGGACGCGGGCGATCTCGCCGTAGGCGACGGACATCCGCAGGGAACCGAACCGCTTTCTCCGCCGTGCATTCCGGCGGTCCTCGACAGGATAACTCGGGTCCGGGGGGTGCGCCGACCTGTGCTACGGTCCCCGGCCGGTCTCGTGAATTTCCCGCTCCGCGCCGCCGTCCGAAACATGGAAGCCGACGACCTCTCGCTGGTCTCAAAGGCCCAGGCCGGCGACCCCGCCGCGTTCCGGGCCCTCGTCGTCCGCTACCAGAGGAAGGTGTACGCCGTGGCGCTCGGGATCGTGAAGGACGCGGATCTCGCCTGGGACGTCGCCCAGGACGCGTTCGTCAAGGTCCACGCCCACCTCGGCGGGTTCGAGGGCAAGAGCGCCTTCTCGACCTGGCTCTTCCGGATCACGACGCACCTCGCCATCGACTCGGTGCGCCGCGAGCGGCGCTCGAAGAAGGACGACCTCGACGACGTCTCGGAGGAGACGCTCGCCGAGGGCGGCGAGGGGATCCTCGGGACCGCGCTCGGCAACGACCCGCGGCAGAACCTCCTGCGGCGGGAGCTCGCCGGGAAGATCCACGACGCGCTCGCGACCCTGCCCGAGAAGCACCGGACGATCCTCGTGCTCCGGGAGGTGGAGGGGCTCTCCTACGAGGAGCTCGCGGAGCGGCTCGCGATCCACAAGGGCACGGTGATGAGCCGGCTCTTCCACGCGCGGAAGAAGATGCAGTCCGCGCTCGCGCGCTACGCAGGGCTTCGTGCCGGCTCGGTGCGCGCGCAGGAAGGCGAGGAGGATGGGTCATGAGCGACTGCACCCGGTTCGCTCCGATGCTCGGCGCCCGCGACGGCGAGCTCTCCCCCGCGGACGCCGCGGCGCTCACCGCGCACCTCGCGACGTGCGAGCGCTGCAACGCCCTCGCCGCCGACCTCGCCGCGACGACCGGGATGGTCTCCGAGGCGCTCCTCGCCCGGGCGAACGCCCGTGACTTCTCCACCTTCGCAGACGAGGTGATGGCGCGGGTCGGGCGCGCCGAGCGCCCCGGGCTCCGCGGCTGGCTCGGGCGGCACCGCGCCGCCGCGGCGGCGGCGCTCCTTCCAGTTGTGGCGGCCCTCGCGGTCCTCATGTACGTTCGCATCGACGGTGGTCGCGAGCCGGTCGCGCTGTTCGAGCTCTCCTCGGAGGGCGAGGCGACGACGGTGCTCCAGACCGCAGACGGTCCGGTGGTGCTCCTCGCCGAGGAGAGCGGATCGTGAGGCCCCCGCACCCGGAGGCGTGATGATCCGCAGCTACCTCGCCGCCCTCGCCGCCGTCGCCCTCCTCGCCGCCCCGGCGCTGGCGGAGGCGCAGCCGATCCCGGTCCGGATCCGCGTCATCAAGGGCTCGCGCCAGGGACCTGCGGCGGTGGACCCGCGCCTCGAGAACCAGAAGCGCCAGCTCTCCGCGCTCGCGTACGTGAAGTGGGACCTCGTCGAGGAGAGGTCGCTCGAGCTCTCCCAGGGAAAGGTGCAGTTCCTCTCGCTCCCCGGCGGGGACGACGTCGGCGTGACGCTCCAGGAGCGGCGCGGCGACACCGTGACGATCGAGGTCGCCCTCGCGGCGCGGAACACGCAGTCGCGGCTCACCGTCGAGAGGGGCCAGCGGATCGTGCACCAGGTGTCGCCGGAGAAGAACGGCGCGGCGATCTTCCTGACCGTGATGGCGTGGCCCTGACCCGAGCGTGGCGCCGTACGTACGGGCAGGCTATATTGTCCGTACCATGAAGAAGAAGCTCACCCGCACCGGAAACAGCGTCGCGCTGGTCCTCGACCGCGAGCTCCTCGCGGCGGCGGGCCTCGACGCGGGCGCGACCGTGGAGGTCTCGACGGATGGTGAGGTCATCGTGATCTCGCCGGTCCGCGGCGCGCGCCGCACCGAGCGCCTGAAGCGGGTGATGGCGCGGGCCCACGACCGCTACGCCGGTGCGTTCCGGCGCCTCGCCGAGTGACCGTCCGCGCCCCCGCGTTCCTGACGCTCGACGAGGTGCTCGCGCTCCACGCGGACCAGATCGAGCGCTACGGCGGAGCCTCGGGGTTGCGCGACCTTGCGCTGCTCGAGTCCGCCGTGGCTGCGCCGAAGGCGACCTTCGGCGGGCGCCACCTGCACGCGACGGTCCCCGAGATGGCGGCGGCGTACGTGTTCCACCTCGCGCAGAACCACCCGTTCGTGGACGGGAACAAGCGCGTCGCGCTCGCCGCCGGGATCGCCTTTCTGGGCCTCAACGACCTCTGGCTCGAGGCGGACCCCGACGACCTCGCCGAGACGGTCCTCTCCGTCGCGCGCGGCGAGGTCACGAAGGCGGGGCTCGCCGAGTACCTCCGGGCTCACGCCGTGCCGCTCGGGGTGCCATAGGCACCGGTTCGCCCCTTCGACCAGCTCGGGGTCCCAGCCCCGAGCGTGCGGAGAATCACTCCAAGGTGACCCGTTCGGGGCGCCGGGGAGTGACGGGTCACCGTGCGCGGGCGAGCTGCTGCACGCGCTGGTGAGAGATGCCGAGCAGGTCGGCGATGTCGCGGATCGACAGGCCGAGCCGCTTGCGTAGCTCTCGCACGGCCGTGGCCGTGCTCTCCTGAGCCTCGGCCTGGATGGCGTCGAGCTTGGAGCGGGCGGCGGTGGCACGCGCGACGATCTTGCGAGCTTCGCCGGGGAGCTTCACCTGGTCGACGAGCTCAGCGGCCTCCGCTACTGCATCGCCGACCGCCAAGGCGAGCGCCTCGCGCACCCGGCGGCGTGCGTCGGCAACCGTGCGCCCGTCGCTGTTCACGCCGGCGACCCCCTGGACTTCAGCGATCCACCAGCCCGCCTCGTCTCGCTCGTAGGTGACCACGTACTTCGCCATGATGCTTTCTCCTTTCAGCCTCGGAGCCAACCCTTCCCGAGGCAGGGTTCAAGCTGACGCTCGATGGAGCGCAGCGTCCCTGGCGGCACGTCGGAGACGATAGCTGCTAGCTAGTCATGTGTCTAGCGGCTAGTCGGAGTCGCCACCGGCGGCCGAGAACACTACCGCCCGGCCACCGCTCGCTCGAAGTGGTAGGTGCCGCAGTACGGCGGCAGGAAGTGGAGCACCACCCGGCCGCCGAATCTCGGGGCTGGGACCCCAGCTCAGGGGAGGGTGGCCTCAGTACGCGAGCAGGAAGTCCCTGAGTGGCACGAGCAGCACTCCGTCCTCGAGCACCGCCCACGTGTCGCGGGTGACGACGATCGCCCACGGACACCGGAAGCGCTCTCGGAACTGGCGCAGCGCAGCGAGATCGCTGCCGTCGATCTTCCGCCGGAACTTCACCTCGATCGGCAGCACCGTCCCGTCGGTCCGCTCCGCGACGAAGTCGACCTCCTGGAACGGTGATCGCCGGTCGGCGGCGTCGAGCCGCTCCCGATAGAAGTGGACCGAGAGGTCCGCGTCGCGGATCACGCTATGGACGACCGTCTCCACGAGCGGGCCGACGACGTCGGGCGGCGACTCCCAGAGCGAGGGCGCGCCGCGGAAGATCGCGTTTCGCACGCCCAGGTCGGTGAGGGTCGTCTTCACCGGGACGCGCGCCGTCTTCGCCTTCGCG
>DASWCJ010000051.1:0-2497 GCA_036390155.1 Anaeromyxobacter sp. | reverse complement strand
GCGGTTCACGACGAAGCCGAGCGCGCCCTCGCCGTGGTGCTCGGCCATGAGCACGAGCGACCCCGCGAAGTTCGGGTCGCCGAGGGCGGGGGCCGCGACGAGGAAGCCCGGCGCGAGGCCGGCGGGCGGCGGAGGCACCATTGCTCCTTTCTTTCTCGCGACGAGGCGTCGCGCGCAAGCAGGGCGGCGAGGGTGCGGCCAAACGGGTGTTCTGTTCGGGCTCCCCCTCGCGCTACCCCGCGAACGCCATCCGGGCGATCGCCTCGTACCGCGGCCCCCGCGGCGAGAGGTGCGACTCGAACAGCACCACCTCCGTCGCGCGCCAGGGAGCGGGCGCCTCCTGCGCCGCGCCCGCGAGCGCCCCGGCGAGCCCCGGTGCGCCGCGCCCCTCGCGCGCCCGGCCGAGCGTGAGGTGGGGCGAGAAGGGCCGCTCCTCCGGAGCGTAGCCGAGCTTCGCGAGGCGCGCGCCGAGGGCGGCGACGAGCGCCGCGAGCGGCGCGAGGTCCCCCTCGAGCCCGGCCCAGAGCACGCGGGGCCGGCGCGCGTTCGGGAAGCCGCCGACGCCCCGCACCGCGAGCGAGAGCGGGCGCGCCTCCCGGGCGGCGTCCCGCAGCGCCCCCTCGACCGCCGGGACGCGCTCCTCCGGGACCGCGCCGAGGAACTGGAGGGTGAGGTGCACGTTGGCAGGCGGCACCCAGCGGACCTCCTCGCCGGCCCGGCCCGCGGTCCGGCGGAGCTCATCCGCGAGGGCGGCGAGCCGGCGGCGGACCGGATCGGGCAGCTCCAGGGCGACGAAGAGGCGGCGGGCGGCCACATCACACCGAGGAGTGTCGGCTTCGGCCGACACTCCGAGCGGCTGCCCTCCGCTCGTGCGGCGACGTCCGATCCTGCGGTGGCGCGTGCCCCGTCCGGTCGATGGAGGAGATCATCACTCCACGGTGACGCTCTTCGCGAGGTTCCGCGGCTGGTCCACGTCCGTTCCCTTGATGTCGGCCACGTGGTACGCGAGCAGCTGGAGCGGCACGATCGAGAGGAGCGGCGTGAGGAGCGGCGGCGCGGGCGGGACCGGGAGCGCCACCTCCGCGAGGCTCGCCGCCTGCGTGTCGCCCTCCGAGACCACGGCGTAGACGTGCCCGCCGCGGGCGCGGACCTCCTCCATGTTGCCGAGGGTCTTCTCGTACGCGGGCTCCCGGGTCGCGAGCACGATGACGGGCAGCTCCTCGTCGATGAGCGCGATGGGGCCGTGCTTCATCTCGCCCGCCGCGAACCCCTCGGCGTGGATGTACGAGATCTCCTTCAGCTTGAGCGCGCCCTCGAGCGCCACCGGGTACTGCGCCCCGCGCCCGAGGAAGAGCACGTCGTGCGCGGCCGCGCAGCGCTTCGCGACCGGCATGAGCGCGGCCTCCTGTCGGATCATCGCCTCCATCGACGCGGGGATGTGGCGGAGCGCCTCGAGGTGGACGCGGGCCTGGTCCGCGGAGAGGGTGCCCCGGAGCCGCCCGAGCTTCACCGCGAGCAGGAAGAGCGCGGCGAGCTGGGTGGTGTAGGCCTTCGTCGAGGCGACGCCGATCTCCGGGCCTGCGCGGGTGAGGAGGGTGCCGCCCTCGCACTCCCGCGGGATGGCCGAGCCGACCACGTTGCAGATCGCGAACGTCCGCGCGCCGCGGGCCTTCGCGACCTTCACCGCCGCGAGCGTGTCGGCGGTCTCGCCGGACTGCGACACGGCGAGGCAGAGCACCTTCTCCGAGACGAGCGGGTCGCGGTTCCGGAACTCGCTCGCGAGCTCCACCTCGACCGGCAGCCGCGCGAGCGTCTCGATCATGAGCCGCCCGGAGAGCCCGGCGTGCCAGGAGGTGCCGCACGCGACGATGACGACGCGCTCGAGCGAACGGACGTAGTCCTCGGGGAGCTCGATGCCGTCGAGCACGACGTCTCCCTGCTCGAGGGAGGCGCGGCCGCGGATGGTGTCGGCCACCGCGCGCGGCTGCTCGAAGATCTCCTTGTGCATGAAGTGCTTGTGACCGTCCTTCTCGGCGGCCACCGCGCTCCACTCGATCCGGCGCGGCTCCCGGCGGACCGGCTCGCCGTCGCGCCCCTCGATCTGGATCCCGCCGGCGGTGAGGATCGCGAGCTCGCCCTCCTCGAGGTAGCTCACCTCGCGGGTGTGCTCGAGGATCGCGGGCACGTCGGAGGCGAGGAAGCTCTCGCCCTGGCCGTGGCCGACCACGAGCGGCGACGCGTTCTTCGCCGCGACGATCTCGTTGGGCCGCGTCTCGGAGACGACCGCGATCGCGTAGCTCCCGTGCACCTGCCCGAGCGCGACGCGGACGGCGGCGCCGAGGTCGCGCGCGCCGGCGGCGAGCGCGTCCGCGATGAGGTGCGCGAAGATCTCGGTGTCGGTCTCGGAGGCGAACTTGTGCCCGCGGCTGGCGAGGGCGGCCTTCAGCTCGAGGTGGTTCTCGATGATGCCGTTGTGGACGACCGCGACGCCGCCGTA
>DASWCJ010000050.1:0-5312 GCA_036390155.1 Anaeromyxobacter sp. | reverse complement strand
GCCGTGGACCTCCTTCGGAAGGAAGGGGAGCGGCGGCGCCTTGCGCATCACGACCCAGCAGGTGAGGTCGTCCGGCGCGCTCGCCACGACGCGGCGGTAACCCTGCAGGAGCTGCTTCGCGTTCGAGAATGGGTGGACGATGAGGCCGGCGAGCACCTCCGGTCCGACAGGGTGCAGGCGGAACTCGAAGGAGGTGACGACGCCGAAATTGCCGCCGCCGCCGCGGATCGCCCAGAACAGCTCCTCGTTCTCCGTCGGGCTCGCGTGCACGAGCGCGCCGCTCGCGAGGACGACGTCGGCCGAGAGGAGGTTGTCCACCGTGAGGCCGTACTTGCGGCTCACCCACCCGAACCCGCCGCCGAGGGTGAGCCCGGCCACGCCCGTCGTGGAGTTGATGCCGAGCGGGGTGGCGAGCCCGAACGCCTGCGCCTCCTTGTCGAACTCGGCCAGGGTCACGCCGGGCTCGACGCGCGCGGTCCGGCTGGACGGATCGACGCGCACCGACTTCATGAGGGAGAGGTCGAGCATGAGTCCGCCATCGCAGACGGCGTTCCCCGCGATGTTGTGGCCGCCGCCCCGGACGGAGAGCAGGAGCTTGTGCTCGCGCGCGATGTTGACCGCGCGCATGACGTCGGCCGTCCCGGCCGCGCGGATGACCGCGGCGGGGCGCTTGTCGATCATCGCGTTCCAGATCGTACGCGCCTGCTCGTACCCCGGCTCGCCCGGGTAGCAGAGCGCACCGCGGAGCTGGCTGCGCAGGGTGTCGAGGATGTCCGGGGTGGGCGCCCACGGCGCGCCGTCGCTGCCTACGAAGGTGATGGTCGCGGTCGACGTCTCCATGTCGTGCTCCTCGTCGCCCCGGGACCGAGGATCGGTCTCTCGTGTCGTGGGCTCCCCCCGACATCGCAGGCGGCGTGCCACGGATGGTAGGCACGCCGACCCTGCCTTTCCCGCGGGGTTGCGATGCCAGCGCCCCGGCGAGGACCCGACGAGCTTTCGGCGGCGACGAGGACTCGTCGTCCGTTACGTCGAGATCTCGCCGGCGAGCGGAGGCCGAGATGTCAGCAGAGGTCGAGCTGTCAGCAGGGGTCGGAGCGAGCGCTCGGCGGATCGACGAGGATGCCGCGCTGCGAGCCATCGTCGAGGGCACCGCCTCGGAGACGGGGCAGGCGTTCTACCGGGCGCTCGTCCGGAACCTCGCCGCCGCGCTCGACACCTACGGCGCGTGGCTGACGGAGTACGACGAGCGCCAGAACCGCCTGCGCGCGCTCGCGTTCTGGCTGGGAGACCGCTTCATCGATCCATTCGAGTACGCCATCGCCGGCACGCCGTGCGAGACGACGCTGCGCGAGCGTCGCCTCGTCCACATTACGGACCGGGTGGTCGATCTCTATCCCGATAGCCCGGTGCAGTTTCCCGGGCAGATCGTCAGCTATCTCGGGATCCCGCTGTTCGGGGTCGAGCAGCGGCTCCTCGGCCACCTCGCCGTGATCGACGTCCGGGCCATGACGGACGAGAAGCGGCTCCTCACGCTCTTCCGGCTGTTCGCCAACCGTGCCGTGGCGGAGATGCGCCGGCTGCGGCTCGAGGAGGACCTCCGCGATCGGCAGGAGAAGCTGGCGGGGCTCATCGGCAGCGCGATGGACGCCATCGTCGAGGTGGACGGGGAGCTGCGCATCACGCTCCTCAACGCTGCCGCGGAGAAGGTGTTCGCCTGCGCCACCGACCGCGTGCACGGGCAGCCCGTCGACTGCCTGCTCGGGGCCGCGGCCACCCAGCAGCTCCGTGCGCTCATCGACGCGCTCGAGCGTCGCGCCGGCGCCGAGCGGTGCCTGTGGATCCCCGGCGGGCTCGCCGCCGAGCCGGCGGGAGGTAGACCGTTCCCGGCCGAGGCGACGCTGTCCCGGTTCGACGTGCACGGGAAGCCCTTCTACACGCTCATCCTGCGCAACGTGGACGAGCGGCTCGCGGCCGAGCAAACGATTCGCAGCCTGACCGCCACGACGGAGTACCTCCGCGAGCAGATCGCGGAGGAGCACGGGTTCGGCGACATCGTGGGGCGGAGCCCCGCGCTGCGGACGGCGCTCCAGGCGGTCGCGCAGGTGGCGACGACGTCGGCCACCGTGCTCCTCCTCGGCGAGACCGGCACCGGAAAGGAGCTGTTCGCGCGCGCCATCCACGAACGGAGCCCGAGACGAGACCGGCCGCTCGTCAAGGTCAACTGCGCGGCCATCCCCGCGACCCTCATCGAGAGCGAGTTCTTCGGGCACGAGCGAGGCGCGTTCACCGGCGCCACCCAGCGGCGGGAGGGCCGGTTCGCCCTCGCGAACGGCGGGACGATCTTCCTCGACGAGGTCGGGGAGCTGCCGCTGGAGCTGCAGGGCAAGCTCCTGCGCGTCCTGCAGGAGGGCGAGTTCGAGCCCGTCGGCGGCTCCCGGACGCGCAAGGTCGACGTGCGCGTCATCGCCGCCACGAACCGCGATCTCGAGCAGGCCGCGCGCGACGGGGAGTTCCGCGCCGACCTGTACTACCGGCTGAGCGTCTTCCCGCTGCAGCTGCCGCCGCTCCGGGAGCGAGGCGACGACGTCATCGTCCTTGCGGACGCGATCGCGACCCAGCTCGCGCGGAGCCTGGGGCGATCGCTGCCGCCCCTCAGCCCATCCGACGTCGCGGCGCTGAGGTCGTACGCTTGGCCCGGCAACGTGCGGGAGCTGCGGAACGTGCTGGAGCGCGCCGTCATCACCTCGGCCGACGGCCGGCTCCACCTCGACCGCGCGCTGCCCGCGACGGAGCCGGTCGCCTCGCCGATGCGGGGCGAGCCCCGCCAAGGCGGTGAGATCCTGAGCGAGCGGGGCTTGCGTGAGCTCGAGCGCGACAACATGCTCGCGGCCCTCGCGCGCGCCGGCTGGCGCGTCGGCGGCGAGGGCGGGGCCGCGCAGCTGCTCGGCGTGAGGCCGTCCACCTTCAAGTCTCGGATGAAGGCGCTCGGCATCTGGCGAGCCGACCGCGCTCCGCCGCGCGCGTCGGTGGCGACGGGCGGGACCCCTTCAGCGCGCCGCGCGTGAACGTCGGCGCGGCTTCACGGAGCGCCGCCGCGGCGGAGGAGCCTTTACCCCGGGCCTGGAGCGACGTTCGCGCGCCGTTCCTGCCGCCGCGGGCGCGGCAGCCGACTCGAGCTCGATCCCGAAGATGTCCGCGAGCTCCCCGCTCGCGATCGCGCCCTGGCCGGCGCCGGCCGCCGCCACCAGCGCCCCGGCGTCGCCCGCCGCGGCGACGAGCTCGGCGCCGTCGACGCCGCGCAGCATGAAGAGGAGCTCGGGCGCCTCGTCGAGCCGCGCGCCCACGCCGTAGAGCACCGCCGCGAGGTGCTTGCAGAGCCAGGCGCCATCCGGGCAGGAGCAGCGCAGCTCGAGCTGCTTCCCGCTCGGGAAGAGCCCGCGCTCGCGGTGGCAGAGTTGCTCCATCACGGCGCCGGAGAGCTTCCCCGAGAGCAGCTCCACCACCGTGCCGATCTGGCCGGCGCACTCCTTCCGCACCGCCTTCCAGCGCGCGGCGGCGAGCGGCACCACGGCGATCGTCACGTCGTAGATGTCGGTCCCGGAGACGAGCGCGCGGACCTCGCCCTTCGCGATCTGGAGGTCGATGACCGAGCCGTTGCGCACGTAGCTCCGGCCGCGGGGGAGCCGGGTCGCGTAGTCGGCGTAGGACTCCAGATGGTCGCACCAGGCCTTGCCCCAGAACGTGCTCGCGATGGCGCCGCGCGGCGCGAGGACGATGGGCGCCGGCTCGTGGCCCTGCTTGCGGAGCTGGGCGAGCTTCCTCGCGGCGCGCTTGCGGCGCTCGGCGACGGAGACGTAGGGGGGGAAGTCGCCGTAGGAACCGAAGGCCATGCTTCAAGCTCTCCCAAGCCTCGCCAGGCTTCAAGCTTCGGCGGTCGCGCTCCCGAGGTCGAGCGCCACGAGCCGCAGGAGCTCCCGGTCGTCGAGCTCGGTGAGTCGCACCTCGCCGCCGCCTTCTATCAGATCGCGGGCCAGCGTCCGCTTGTCCTCGAGGAGCGCATCGATGCGCTCCTCCACCGTGCCGCGGCAGACGAGCTTGTGCACGAGCACGGCCTTCTTCTGGCCGATGCGGAACGCCCGGTCGGTCGCCTGGTTCTCCACGGCCGGGTTCCACCACCGGTCGAAGTGGACGACGTGCGAGGCGGCCGTGAGGTTGAGGCCCGTGCCGCCGGCCTTGAGCGAGAGGACGAAGAACGGCACCGCCTCGTCCTCCTGGAAGCGGCGGACGAGCGCGGCCCGCTCCTTCACCGCGGTCGCGCCGGAGAGGACGAGCCCCGGCCGCCCGAACACCTCGCCGAGGTGGCGCGCCAAAGGCTCGGTCATCTCCCGGAACTGGGTGAAGACGAGCGCCTTCTCCTGCCGCGAGGCGACGACCTCGGCGAGCTCGGCGAGGCGGGCGAACTTGCCGCTCTCCGCCGGCTCGTAGGCGCCATCGCCCATCCACTGGGACGGGTGGTTGCAGATCTGCTTCAGGCGCAGGAGGTAGGTGAGGACGAGGCCGCGCCGCTTCATCGCGTCGCCTTCCTTCACGGCCTTCAGCTCGCGCGCGAGGCCTTCGACCGCCTCCTCGTACAGGGCCGCCTGTCGCCTGGTGAGCGGGCAATACGCCTTCACCTCGGTCTTGTCGGGCAGGTCCGCGATGACGGCGCGATCCGTCTTGAGGCGCCGCAGGATGTAGGGGCGGACGAGCTCGCGCAGCGCGCCGTAGGGCGACGGGCGGTCGGTGGCGGCGCCGTCCGGGGCGGCCGCGCGCTCGGCGCCCTTCACGAAGGCGCCGAACTCCTTGGCCGTCCCGAGGAGGCCCGGGTTCACGAAGTCGAAGAGCGACCAGAGGTCGCTCGCGCGGTTCTCCACGGGCGTGCCGGTGAGCGCGAGCCGCAGCCGCGCGCGCAGCGCCTTCACCGCCCGCGTCTGACGCGCGCCGGGGTTCTTCACCGCCTGCGCCTCGTCGAGCACGGCGAGGCCGAAGCGCGTCTCGGCGAGCCACGGGTAGCGGTGGACCGAGCCGTAGGTCACGGCGACGAGGTCATGGCGCTCGAGCGCCTCGGGCGAGAGCGCGGCGAGCTCCTCGCGCGGCGTGACCGAGGGGTGAGCGATGAGGAGCCGGAGCGACGGCGCGAAGCGCTCGGCCTCCGCCTTCCAGTTGGCGAGGAGCGACGCCGGCGCGACGAGGAGGTGCGGGCCGGGGATCGCGCGGCGCTCCTTGAGGAGCAAGAGGAGCGCCAGCACCTGCACCGTCTTCCCGAGCCCCAT
>DASWCJ010000049.1:0-7093 GCA_036390155.1 Anaeromyxobacter sp. | reverse complement strand
CGGCGGCGGGGGCTCCTCGTGGTGGAGGACTGCGCGCTCTCGCTCCTCGCCGCGGAGGGCACGCGGCCGGTCGGCTCGGCGGGCGACGCCGCGATCTTCTGCTTCTACAAGGCGCTGCCCGTGCCGAACGGCGGCGCGTTGGTCGTGAACGATCCCGCGGTGGTGGGCGCGCCCGATGCGCCGGACCCGGCGCCGCTCGTCTCGACGCTCTCGCACGCGGCGGGATCGCTCCTCGCGAACCTCGCGCTGCGCGGCGGCGACGTCGGGGAGGCGATCCGCGCCGCCGTGCGCCGCGGTTACGCGCTCGCGCGCGGCGCGTCGGGCCTGCGGCCGGTCTCGACCGGCACGCCGGTGTTCGACCCCGCGCTCGTCGACCTCGGGATGAGCCCGCTCGCGACCGCCATCGCGCGGCGGGTCGACCCCGCGGAGATCGTCGCGGCGCGGCGTCGCAACTACTTCCTCCTGCTCGGGCGGCTGCGCGAGCGCATCCCGCCGGTGCTCTGCGAGCTGCCCGCGGGGGCCTCGCCGCTCTTCTACCCGCTCGCGGTCGAGGACAAGGGCGCGCTCCTCGCGCGGCTCGCGGCGCGGAGGATCGAGGCGGTCGACTTCTGGCGGGAGGCGCACCCGCTCTGCCCGCCGGGAGCGTTCCCGGAGGCGGAGGCCCTGCGGCGCCGCGTGCTGGAGCTGCCCGTGCACCAGGACCTCGGGCCCGAGGACATGTCCCACGTCGCGCGGGCGGTGCTGGAGGCGCTCCCGTGAGCCTCGCCGTCTCGGCCTCTCGCGATCCGCGCCGCCTCGAGGCCCTCCGGCCCGAGTGGTCGGCCCTCTTCGACGCCGCCCCTACCGCGTCGCCGTTCCTGTCGTGGGAATGGCTCTCGCCGTGGTGGCGGTCCTTCGGGGCCGGGCACACGCCGTGGATCCTCGAGGCGCGGGACGGCGCGAGGCTCGCGGGCCTGGTCCTCCTCGCCGGCGGGACCGGCGCGCTCGGGATCCGCCGCTGGCGCCTGCTCGGAAACGGCCTGACCGGCGCGGACCGGCTCGACGTGCTCGCTCGCGACGCGGACGCCCCCGCCGCGCGCGACGCCTTCGCCCGCTTCCTCGCGGGAGCCATCGACGGATGGGACGTGCTCGAGCTCGAGGACCTGCCCGCCGGGTCGCCCAGCGTCGCGGCCCTGCGGCGCGCGGCGGCGGCGCGGGGCGCGACGGCGGAGGTGGAGCGCGGCTTCACCTGTCCGGGCTTCGCGGTGCGGGGCACGTTCGCGGACCACCTCGCGCGCGTTCCGCGCCGGGAGACCTATGGACGGCGGGTCCGCTGGCTCGCGCGCCAGCCCGGCTTCCGGATCGACGTCGCGACGACCCCGGCCGAGGTTCCGGCCGCGGTCGAGGACCTCCTGCGCCTGCACCGGCTCCGGTGGGCGGCCGAAGGGGGATCCGACGGCATCCCGCCCGGTCCGGTCGAGGACTTCCACCGGACGGCGGCCTCGCTGCTCGCGGTGCGCGGCTGGCTCCGGCTCTACCGGCTGCACGTGGGCGGCGCGGCCATCGCGGCGATCCACGGGCTCGAGGTGGCCGGCCGGTTCTTCTACTACCAGTCTGGCTATGATCCGGCCTGGCGGGCGCGGAGCCCGGGGCTCGTCCTCGTCGGGAGGACGGTCGAGGACGCGTACGCGCGCGGCCTCACGGACTACGACTTCCTGCGCGGCACCGAGCCCTACAAGCTCGAGTGGGCCACCGATCGGCGGGAGACCTGCACGCTGCGGCTGCGCGCGCCCACGCTGCGCGCCGGGGCCGACGGCCTCGCCCGCGCCGCCCTGCGGGACGCGCGCGACGTCGCGCGGCGGGTCGCGCCACGGCGCGGGTGGGAGGCGCTGCGTCGGCTGCGGCGCGGGCTCGAGGCGCGCGCGCTCGCGGCGCGGGCGCGGGGAGGGGAGGGCGCATGCGCGGGGGATGGGACATGAGCGGGGGAGAGCTGGCGCTGCGGACCGCGAAGGCCGCCGTCGCGGGGACGCTGCGCGTCGCAGGCGCGCACCGGGTGGCGCGGGCGATCCGCACGCGCCAGGCGGGCGGCGCGCGGGTGCTCCTCCTCTCGTACCACCGCGCCGCCCTCGACTTCGCGCGGAGCGCGCGCGAGGCGCTCCCGTCGCTGATCGTCTCGGCGGCGACGCTCCGGCGCCAGCTCGAGCAGCTCGGCCGGCGCTGGGAGATCGTCTCGATGTCGGACGCCGCCCGGGTGCTCGCCGAGGGGCCGCGCGGGCCCGGGCGCGCCTTCGTCGCGGTGACCTTCGACGACGGCTACGCCGACAACCACGCCGTCGCGCTGCCGGTGCTCGCCGCGCTGCGCGTGCCGGCGACCGTGTACGTCGCGACCGGGTTCACCGGGAGCGGGGACCGCTTCCCGCACGACCGGATCTTCGCGGCGCTGCGCGAGCTCGCCCGGCGCCGCATTCCGCCCGAGCGCGCGTGCCTGCCGGGCGCGCTCCAACCGCTCCTCACGGTGGCCGCGGGCCGGGGCCTCGCCGAGACGCTGGACCGGCTCATCGCCGCCGTCCCGCATGACGCCCTGCTCGAGATCGCGGACGCGCTCGAGGCGCGGACCGGGCTCTCTCCGCTCGACCTCCCCCCAGGGGCGCGCCCGCTCGACTGGGACGAGGTCCGGGACCTCGCGGCGTCCGGCCTCGACGTGGGCGGCCACTCCGTCCGGCACGCGGCGCTGCCGCTCCTGCCGATCGAGGAGATCCGGCGCGAGATCGCCGGCTGCCGTGACGCGATCGCCGAGCGGCTCGGGCGGCCGCCCCGCCACTTCGCCTACCCGAACGGCCTCCACTCGCCGGCGATCCGCGGCGCGGTCCGCGCGGCGGGGTTCGAGACCGGCTCGACCACCGACGACCGCGAGAACGTGCGCGGCGGCGACCCGTACGCGCTCCGCCGCAAGGTGCTCTGGGAGGGCTCCACCCTCGGGCCGCTCGGCTACAGCGAGGCGCTCGCCACCTGCAGCCTGGAGGGGGTGTTCGGGCTCCTCCGGCCGGCGCGGGACGGGGGCGAGCGGCCGGATCCGGTGGCGCACGCGGCGGGCGCGGACGACTCCGCGCGGCAGGCTTCTTGAAGGGGGGAAGGTGGCCGCGCACGCGGACACGACGGTGCTCGACGCGGGACTTCTCGCCCGCGAGGCGTGGCTCGAGCGCGCGAGCCGGCGCTGGGGAGGCCTCGCCCACGGGGCGGCGCTCCTCTTCCTCGTGATGCTCTACTCGAACCCGCAGTTCTGGTGGCCCTCACTCGAGAAGCTGCGGCTCGCGTTCGTCGCGGCGGGCCTGTGCGGGCTCGCGGTGGTCGGCCACCGGCTCGTCTCGGGGGAGCGGCTCCGCTTCGGCGGGTGGGCGGCCGCGCCGCTCTGGGCCTACCTCGCGTTCATCCCGGCGTCGCTCGCCTGGACCGTCTACGAGCCCGACACGCGCTTCGCGATCGGCGAGGCGTGGAAGATGGCGGTGGTGTTCGTCGCGGTGCAGAACGTCGTCGACCGGCGCGCCCGGCTGCGGCGGTTCCTCGTCACGGGCGCCCTCGCGTCGCTCGGCCCGGCGCTGGGCTCGATCGAGGTCTGGCGCACCGGCGAGGACCTCGTGGACGGCTTCCGGACCCACTGGCGCGGCGCGTACGCCGATCCCAACCGGCTCGCGATGGCCCTCGTCGCGGTGCTGCCGTTTGCGCTCTACGGCGCGGGGACCGCGCGCCGGCGCGGGGTGCGGGCGCTCCTGTGGGGCGTCGCGGCGGCGCAGCTCGCCGCGATCGTCCTCACCCACTCCCGCTCTGGGTCGATCGCCGCGGGGGTCGCGGTGCTCCTGTTCCTCGGGCGAGGCCGGGGCGGCGCCGTCCGCGCGGCGGTGGCGGCGGTGGCGATCGCGCTCGGCCTGGCGGCGGCGGCGCCCGAGACCTTCTGGCAGCGCTCGGCCACCCTCGCGAGCCTGGACGAGGACGCGTCGGTGCAGGGACGCGAGAACGCCTGGAAGGTGCTCGGCGTGATCGTGGACGAGCGCCCGCTCACCGGCGTCGGCGCCGGGGCGTTCGTGCAGGCGTGGGGCCACTTCGCTCCCCTCGAGGCGGGCGCTCGCCGATACATCGCCCACAACGTGCTGCTCGAGATCGTCGGCGAGCTGGGCGTCATCGCGTTCGCGCTCTTCTGCGCCTTCTCGGGGTGGATCCTCGTCCGGCTCTGGCGCGCGGGCGACGATCCGCTGTTCGGGGTCGAGGCGCGCGCGATCTTCGCGGCGCTCGCCGGATACCTCGTGACCGAGATGGCGAACGGCTACTCGCTCTCGTGGTTCCTCTACTTCCTGTTCGCGTGCGCGGTGGCGGTGGTCCGCTCCTCGCGCGCGCGGGCGGCGCTGGCGAGGGAGGCGTCGTGACCGGACCGACCCGGGTGCTCGTGTTCCAGAACCGGTTCCTGCTCGGCGGGCAGGAGCGGCAGACGGTCCTGAACGTCCGCACGATGGACCGCTCGCGGTTCGAGCCGGTGGTGGCCTGCCTCAAGGCGGACGGCGAGCTCGTCCCGGAGCTCGAGGCGCTCGGACACCGGCCGATCGTGTTCGACGTGGGCGGGTCGATGCTCCGCCCGCGTGCCGCGATCACGGTCGCGCGAATCGCGCGCGCCCTCCGCGTCCGCGGGATCGGGCTCGTCCACTCCCAGGACCTCTACACGAACACGCTCGGCACGCTCGCGGCCCGCCTCGCGGGCGTCCCGGCGATCGTGACCCGGGTCGACCTCAACCACTCGGTGGTCGGGTTCAAGCGGCCCGTGCTCGGGTGGGTGTCGCGTAGGGCAGACCGCGTGCTCGTGAACGCGCTCTGCATCCGGGATCTCGCCCTGCGCGAGGGGGTCGAGCCGGACCGGATCGTGGTCGTGCGGAACGGCCTCGACCTCGAGGCGTTCGACGCCGCCGCCCGCGCCGACCCCGTGCCGCCGATGCCGGAGGCGGGCGGGATCGTCTCGGTCGCCAACATGCACCACCCGGTGAAGGGCCAGGTGGACCTCCTCCTCGCGATGAAGGAGGTCCTCCGGCAGCGGCCCGAGGCGCACCTCGTCCTCGTCGGCGACGGGGTCCGGCGGCCGCACCTCGAGCGCTCCGCACGGCAGCTCGGGATCGCGGGGCGCTGCCACTTCCTCGGCCACCGGCTCGACGGCCCGGCGCTCCTCGCCCGCGCCTCGATCGCGGTCTCCGCGTCGTACGCGGAAGGGATCTCGAACGCGATCCTGGAGGGGATGGCCGCGCGCCTGCCCGTCGTCGCGACCGCGGTGGGCGGCTCGCCCGAGCTCGTCCGCGACGGGAGCACCGGGTACCTCGTCCCTCCGGGCGCGCCCGCCGCGCTCGCGCGGGGGCTCCTCGATCTCCTCGCGAGCGCGCCGCGTCGCCGGCGGATGGGCGAGCGCGGGCGCCGGCTCGTCGAGCACGAGTTCGGGGTCGACCAGATGCGAAGGAGCTACGACGCGCTGTACGAGGACCTCACCGGGCTGAAGGTGCCGCGGGTGATGTACGGGGCGGCGTGAGAACGAGCCCACGGCGCATCTCTGTCGAGCCCGAGATGCGTGCGGTCCTCGAGGTAGTACGCGACGTACTCGCCGAGCAGGCGACGGAGGTGCCGATCGTCGCATCACGATCAGTGGTCGAGCAGCTCACGTAGCGTGCCGACAAGGCGCTCCGCCACTCCTCTGCCAAGGGCTGCGGTAGCTGACCGAAGAACCAAGCCACCGGATAACCGTCGCTGCAAGACGAAGCATGGGCGGGCGAGGCTGCCGGGCTCGACCAGAACCGTCAACGATTTCAGCGCGAACGGGACTTTGGCGACCGACAGGTACCAACAGGTACCATGGTCCCGAGCCGGGCCAGGAGTTCGTCGGGCGTGAGGATGAGGAAGTGCCGCTCTACCAGGGCGTCACGCTGGGCGCGAAGAGCTTCCCGCTCGACACGCTGGGGAACCCGATCAAGGGGATCCCAGCCACCCCATAACGACATCCCGCCGTCGGGCCTTCTCCCTGCGCCGTTCATTCGAGCAAGGCGGGCGATCGGGCCACCAAGCCGGGGTCCACGCTCCGGCTTGAGTCCCCCATCCGCCGGGCCTTCGCGGCGCCGTGCCTTATCGAGGGTCCGATGGGGCGTGCGCCTGCCTGCCGTCCTCCTCGTGGATACATCGGCGCGTCGGTTTGTTGCGCGTGGTCCTAGGACCTCAAGTGACGCCACGAAAAGTACGCAGCCATGGTCCGATCATCCTCTCGGCGCAGGTCCTCGCGCTCGTCCAGGACATTTGCTCCACCGGCATCATCCGGACGTGCAGGCCCAGCGGGCGTGCGTACCAAGTCTGCCCCGTATCGAGCGGCCACGTCCAAGCGAGCAGAGATGATCACGAGACAACTTGATTCCGCAGGCAGCCATCCAGCTACCGCCCCAAACCCTGCGCTTTCGCATCCGAGGCAGGAGGCTCATGTGCGTGACCGGCCCAGCAAACTGGTTGTCCCGCTGATGCTGATGCTCGGCTGGGGATGCGGACGGGGGAATCCGGCCCCCGAGAGGACCGGCGATTCAGGTCCCACGAACAGTAGGACCGCGCTCACAATCAATGTCACTGCGCCGCTCGCCGCAGGCCTCTACCACACTTGCGCCATCGTGAATGGCGCCGCCCAGTGTTGGGGGAACAACAACTACGGCCAGCTCGGAAACGGCACCACCACGAACAGCTCCGTGCCGGTCCAGGTCTCCAGCCTGACGAGCGGCGTGCAGGCCATCGCGGCGGGGGCATATCACACTTGCGCCATTGTGAACGGCGGCGCCACGTGCTGGGGCGCCAACTACAACGGCCAGCTCGGAAACGGCACCACCACGAACAGCTCCGTGCCGGTCTCCGTCTCCGGGCTAACGAGCGGCGTTGTGTCCATTGCCGCTGGCGGCCGCCACAACTGTGCCATCGCGAACGGCGGCGCCCGGTGTTGGGGAGACAACTCGTATGGCCAGCTCGGGAACGGGACGACCACCGACCGCTCCGTGCCCGTTCAGGTCTCCGGTCTGACGAGCGGTGTGCAGGCCATCGCTGCAGGCCTCTGGCATACGTC
>DASWCJ010000048.1:0-4879 GCA_036390155.1 Anaeromyxobacter sp. | reverse complement strand
GAGCGCCCGTCGGCGAAGCGCACCACGTACTCGCGGCGCAAGACGCGGTTCCCGTTGGGCGCAACGAGGGCGGGGGCGGTCCGGATCCCCCGGATGTCCGAGAGGGGATGGCGCTCGTCGCCGACGCTCAGGTAGCCGTTCAGCACGAGCGCGTCCCGCTCCAGCCGGACCGACCAGTCGAGCCCCATGAAGACGAAGATCGCGCACGCGACGCCGATGCCGGTCGTGAGCAGGCGCCCGACGCGCACGAGGTCCATCTCGTGCTTCAGCTTCTGATAGGCGAGGTACTCGGGGTAGCGCTCGCCCAGGAGCGCGCGCGCCGCGACGTTCGACAGGTTCCCGGCGAGCACGAGCGCGAGGAACATGGCGGGGATCGCCCAGTAGTACGCGCCCGTGACCCAGCGGACCTCGGCGTCCGGCAGGAGCGCCGCGTGCGCCGCGGCGAGGGCGCGGAGCGCCGCCCAGAGAAGGAAGCCGAGCGGCACGGCGGCGAGGAGCGGGCCGAAGCCGAGCCCGAGCTCCCATTTCCTGTACCGGGCCTGCAGCTCCTCCACCGAGCGCACCGTCTCGGGGATGTCCTTCGCCGGAAAGAGCCGGGCGAGCCCCTTCATCACGATCGGCACCGCCACCGCGGCTGCGATCGCTCCCGCCGATCCCGAGTCGAGCGCCATCCGGACCCCTCCCCGCGCGCGTCGTTCGGCTCGCGCGCCCGCTCCCGAGTGTACCCCGCGCCGGTCCCCGTGGGGGGCGCGCCGGGGAGTCGCGCCGCGGGCGCCGCCCCGCTATGCCACCCTTGGTGGAGCGCGAGGGACCGATCATCCTGTTCGACGGCGTCTGCAACCTCTGCGACGCCTCGGTCCGCTTCGTCATCGACCACGACCCGGACGCGCGGTTCCGGTTCGCGCCGCTGCAGTCCCAGGCGGCCGCCGCGCTCCTCGCGCGCCTCGGGCGGGCGGCGCCCTCCGGGCCGCAGGCGGTGCTGCTCCTCGAGGGCGGCCGGTCATGGGAAGGGTCGGACGCCGCGCTGCGGATCGCGCGCCGCCTGCGCGGGCCGTGGCGGCTCGCCGGGGCGCTCGCCGTCGTACCGCGCCCCCTGCGCGAGGCCGCGTACCGGCTGATCGCCAGGAACCGGTTCCGCTGGTTCGGCCGCCGGGCCGCCTGCCGGTTGCCGACGCCGGAGCTCCGCGCCCGGTTCCTCGCCACTGCCTAGGATGGATGAGCGCGCGGCGCGCGCAGGGAGGTCCCGATGTGCAGCCACCTGAAGCGGTTCGCCACTCCCCGGCCCGAGCCGGTCGAGCCGAGCTCGCGCGGGTGCCAGGAGTGCCTCGCGCGAGGCGGGTCCTGGGTGCACCTCCGGCTGTGCATGATCTGCGGCCACGTCGGCTGCTGTGACGAATCGCCCAGCCGGCACGCCACCCGCCACTTCCACGCGACGAAGCACCCGGTGATCAAGTCCTTCGAGCCGGGCGAGGAGTGGGCGTGGTGCTACGCGGACGAGGAGCTGGCCGAGTCCATCCCGGCGTTCCCGAGCGAGTCGCCGCACGAGCACTACCTCTCGCCGGGCGAGGCGCCGTAGGCGGAGGCACGGTCCGCTGCGCGGGGGTGGTAGAAGGGCGCGATGGCGAGCGTCGACGCCGCGTTCCCTCTCCCGCTCTCCGCCTATGTCGGCGAGGAGGGGATGCACCTCGGCGAGGTGCTCGCGCACCGGGCCCGGCTCGAGCCGATGAACGCGGTCGCGACCGCGATCTTCCTCGCGGCGATCGTCCACACCTTCGTCGCGCCCGCCCTGCTCGCGGCGTCGAACCGGATGCGGCGGCGGGCCGAGGCGCGAGGGCCCGAGGCCCACGACTTCGGGGCGGAGGTGCTCCACTTCCTCGGCGAGATCGAGGCGGTGTTCGGGATCTGGTGCATCCCGCTCCTCGCCGCGATCGCCGCGACGAGGGGGCCGCGCGCGCCGGAGGCCTTCCTCTCGAGCGTCCACTTCACCGAGCCTCTCTTCGTCTTCGTGATCATGGCGATCTCCTCCACGCGGCCCGTCCTCGCCTTCGCCGAGGGCGCGATGGCGCGCCTGGCGGCGCTCGGCGGCGGGAGCCCGCTCGCGTGGTGGCTCGCGATCCTGACCGCCGGTCCGCTGCTCGGCTCGTTCATCACCGAGCCGGCGGCGATGATCATCTGCGCCCTGCTCCTGTCGCGCCGCGTCCTCGATCTCGGCGCCTCGGTGCGGCTGCGCTACGCGACCCTCGGGCTCCTGTTCGTGAACGTCTCGGTGGGCGGCACGTTGACCCACTTCGCGGCCCCGCCGGTGCTCATCGTGGCGGCGCGGTTCGGCTGGGACCTCCCGTTCATGGCGACCCACTTCGGGTGGAAGGCGGTCGTCGGGATCGTGATCGCGAACGCCGGGTTCGCGCTGGCGCTCCGCCGCGAGCTCCTCTCCCTCGCGCCCGTCGCGGGGACGATCGAGCCTGCGCGCCGGAAGATCCCGGCGGCGGTATTCGCGGTCCACCTTGCGTTCCTTGCCCTCACGGTGGCGGGCGCGCGCACGCCCGCGCTCTTCCTCGGCGGGTTCCTCTTCTTCCTCGCCTTCCACGCGGCGACCGCGCCGTACCAGGATCCCATCGACCTGCGTTCGCCGCTGCTCGTCGGCTTCTTCCTCGCCGGCCTCGTCGTGCACGGCGCCCTGCAGGGGTGGTGGATCGAGCCGGTGCTCGGGAGCCTCGCCGAGCTGCCACTCTTCCTCGGCGCGGTCGCGCTCACCGCGTTCAACGACAACGCCGCGATCACCTACCTCGGGTCGCTCGTGCCGGAGTTCGGCGACGCGGCCCGATACGCGGTCGTCGCCGGCGCGATCACCGGGGGAGGGCTCACCGTCATCGCCAACGCGCCGAACCCTGCGGGCCAGGCGGCGCTGGCGAAGCACTTCCCGGACGGCGTGAGGCCGCTCGGGCTCCTCGCCGGCGCCGCGATCCCGACGGTCGTGATGGCGCTCTGCTTCCTCATCCTCTAGGCCGTCCCGTTCGGGGCGCGCGTGACGCCGCGCGCCATCCGAATCCGATTGCGCCCGGCGGCCCGCGGGGTGAAATGAATGTTCAGCCTCGCAACCTGGGGGGTTCGCGATGAAGGAAGGCCAGCTGCCGCTCTGGATCGGCGGCAAGGAGCGGCCCGGCACGAGCGGCCGCACGGGCGAGGTCTTCGACCCGTCGAAGGGCGAGCCGATCCGTCGCGTGCCTTTCGCGAGCCGCGAGGAGGTGGGGGAGGCGGTCGCCGCTGCGCGCGCCGCGTTCCCCGCGTGGAGCGCGACCCCGCCGCTCCGGCGCGCGCGCGTCCTGATGCGCTTCCGGGAGCTCCTCGAGGCGCACCGGGCCGAGCTCGCGGCGCTCGTCTCGGAGGAGCACGGGAAGACGCTCCCCGACGCCGCCGGCTCGGTCCAGCGGGGGATCGAGGTGGTCGAGTTCGCGACCGGGATCCCGCACCTGCTCGAGGGCGGCTTCACGGAGGACGTCGCCCAGGGCGTCGACTGCCACTCGACCCTGCAGCCGCTCGGCGTCTGCGCCGGGATCACGCCGTTCAACTTCCCGGCGATGGTGCCGATGTGGATGTTCCCGGTCGCGCTCGCCTGTGGGAACACCTTCATCCTGAAGCCCTCGGAGAAGGTGCCGTCGACTTCGCTCCGCCTCGCGCGGCTGCTGCAAGAGGCAGGGCTCCCGGACGGCGTGCTGAACGTCGTCCCGGGGGACGCCGAGGCGGTCGACGCGCTCCTCGTCCACCCCGACGTCGCGGCGGTGAGCTTCGTCGGCTCGACGCCGGTGGCGCGCCACGTCTACGAGACCGCCACCCGCGCGGGGAAGCGGGTCCAGGCGCTCGGCGGCGCGAAGAACCACGCGGTCGTCCTGCCCGACTGCGAGCTCGACTTCACCGCCGAGGCGCTCACCGGCGCCGCGTACGGCTCCGCCGGCGAGCGGTGCATGTCGATCTCCGCGGTCGTCGCGGTGGGGGAGGTCGGTGACGCGCTCGTCGAGCGGCTGCGCGCGAAGGCGGAGGCGCTGAAGGTCGGCCCGGGGAGCGCGCCGGGCGTCGACATGGGCCCGCTCGTCACCGCGGCGCACCGCGAGCGGATCCGCGGCCTCGTCCAGAAGGGCGTCGACGAGGGCGCGAAGGTCGTGCTCGACGGTCGGTCGCTGCGGGTCCCCGGCGCGGAGCGCGGCTTCTTCCTCGGCCCGACCCTCCTCGACCACGTCCGGACGGAGATGACGGTCTATCGCGAGGAGATCTTCGGCCCGGTGCTCGTCGTGCTCCGCGCCGCGACCCTCGACGACGCGATCGCGCTCGTGAACCGGAACCCCTACGGCAACGGGACCGCGATCTTCACCGGGTCGGGGCGCGCCGCGCGCCGCTTCGAGCACGAGATCCAGGTCGGGATGGTCGGCGTGAACGTCCCGATTCCGGTGCCGATGGCCTTCTACTCGTTCGGCGGGTGGAAGCAGTCGCTCTTCGGCGACCTGCACGTCCACGGCGTCGAGGGCGTGAAGTTCTACACCCGCACCAAGGCGGTCACGACCCGCTGGCCGGAGCCGGAGACCCGCGACCCGCACGGGCTCGCCATGCCGACGCACGGGTGACGCGCCCCGCTGATCCACACAAGGAGGAGCCATGCGAAACCTGCTCTCGACGTTCGCGCTGTACGCCATCCTCGCCTCTCCCGCGCTCGCGCAGACCCTCAAGATCGGCGCGCCCCAGCCCCTGACCGGGCCGGACGCGCCCTTCGGCGACAAGTTCAAGAAGGCCTACGGGATGGCGATCGAGGAGATCAACGCCGCCGGCGGGGTGAACGGCCGAAAGCTCGAGATCGTCATCGAGGACCACCAGGCGAAGAACGCGCTCG
>DASWCJ010000047.1:0-6540 GCA_036390155.1 Anaeromyxobacter sp. | reverse complement strand
AGGCCTCGTCGGGGAGCTCGTCCGGCGGAGGGGGAGGAGGCGGAAAGAGGTCGGCCTGGACGGGTGCGAGCCCGAGCACCTCGCGCACCGGCTGGAACGAGCGGCGATGCACGGGACACGCCCCGAGGCGCTTCAGCGCGTCGAAATGCTCGGCGGTCGGGTACCCCTTGTGCCGCGCGAATCCGTACCCCGGGTGCGTGCGGTCGAGCTCGGCCATGAGCGCGTCCCGCGCCGTCTTCGCGAGGATCGACGCGGCGGCGATGGTGAGCGAGAGCGCGTCGCCGTGGATGATCGGCGTCTGCGGAAGGCGCAGGTCGTCGAGCTTCCGCGCGTCGACGAGGACGTGGTCCGGGCAGGTCGAGAGCCCGCGCACCGCGCGCGACAGCGAGAGCAGGCCGGCGCGGTAGATGTTGAGCCCGTCGATCTCGTCCACCTCGGCCCGCGCCACCGCCCAGCAGATCGCGTGCTTGCGGATGTCCTCCGCGAGCCGCTCCCGCTCGCGCCGGTCGAGCTGCTTCGAGTCGTCGATCCCGCGCGGTCGGTAGTCGCGCGGCAGGATGCACGCACCCGCGACGACCGGCCCGGCGAGCGGCGCCATGCCGGCCTCGTCCACGCCCGCGACGTGCAGGACCCCGCGCTCCCAGAGGTCGGTCTCGAAGCGGAGCAGGTGCCGGAGCCGCTGCCCCTCGGCGCGGTTCTCCGCGCGGCGCTTGAGAACGAGCCGGAGCACCTCCCGCGCCCCCGCCCGCGGATCGGCCGCGAGCGCCGCCTCGCACGCCTCCGGCAGCGGCC
This sequence comes from Anaeromyxobacter sp., assembly GCA_036390155.1. Lineage (GTDB taxonomy): Bacteria > Myxococcota > Myxococcia > Myxococcales > Anaeromyxobacteraceae > Anaeromyxobacter. The sequence goes on along the minus strand of DASWCJ010000047.1, from coordinate 5,748 downwards.
GGTCGGTGTCGAGGAACCGGGCGCGGAGGTCGGCGACGGAGAGCCGGGCGAGGTCTTCGAGGCTCATCCTCGGGAACTCTACCCTCTGCGGCCCCCCGCTCCAACCGCTCCCCTGTCGGCGCAGGTGCCCGATATTCCAGCAGAACGTCATGGCCCCTTCCCGCGCCAGCGACCGGCCTCGCCGGGAACGTGCGGCTTCGATCCTGCGTCCGGCCCCAGGTTGACCCCGATACCAATGGTGATGCCTACTCCGTGCCGATGAAGAGAAGGTGGTGGGCGCTCCTCGTCGTCGTTCTCGCCTCGACCATCGCGTCCTATCTCCCCGCGATCGACGGCGAGTTCGTCTTCGACGACATCCCGACGCTGCTGGATCCGCTGGTGGCGGACCCAGCCGGGATTGCGCCTTCCCAGTGGCTCCTCTCGCCACGTCCGCTCACGGCGGCGACGTTCGCATTGAACGGCCTCGCGGGCGTCGAGAGCCGTGGCTGGCACCTCGTGAACATCGCCCTTCACCTCGGGGTCGTCGTCCTCGCGTTCCTGTTCGCGCGTGCGATCCTCGAGCGAGCGGGTCTCTCGCGACCCGAAGCCCCGGCGCTCGTCGCCGCCTCGCTCTTCGCGCTCCATCCGGTCCAGACGGAGTCCGTCGCGTACGTCACCCAGCGCGCCGAGATCCTCGCGGCGGGGTTGTTCCTGGGTGGGTTCCTCCTCTTTCTCGCGAGCGATCGCGCCGCGAGCCTGAGCAGGCGTCGCGCCCTGCTCGCAGGAGCGACGGTGCTGCACGCTCTGGGCCTGGGCGCGAAGGCGACCGTCGCGACGCTTCCTGCTGCCTGGCTGCTCGCCGCCGCCCTGTTGCCCACCGCGGACGAGGCGGAGCAGCCCGCGTGGCGCCGGGCGTGGCGCCGCTTGCCTGCCACCTTGCCAGCATGGGCGTTGACCGCCGCCTCCGCCGCGCTCCAGCTCCGCGGAACCTCCGACACGCTGAGCGCCGGATTCACGGTGCCTGGTCTCGCCGTGCCCGAGTACATCGCGACGGAGATACGCGTCATCCCGACCTATCTTCGCCTTCTCGCGTGGCCTTCAGGGCAGTGCGTGGACTGGCAGTTTCCCGCGAGTCACGGCCTGCTCGAGCTCGCGGTGCTCGCGAATGCGTCGCTGCTCGTCGCGATCGCCGGGACCGCGGTCGCCGGAGCGCGGAGTGTGCGGGGGCGCAGCGGGGACGGACCTGCCGCGGTCCGACTCGCGGGCTTCGGCGCGCTCTTCTTCCTTCTCACGCTCGCGCCCTCCTCGAGCGTCATCCCGCTGCTCGACCCGCTCGCGGAGCATCGTCTGTACATCCCGGCGCTCGGCGTGTTCGTTGCCGTGGCTGCGGTCAGCGCGGCAATGGTCCGGCTGCTCGCGCCGACCCGCCGCATGATCGTCGGCGTCGCCGTCGCATCGCTGCTTCTGACAGGCGCGGCGGTCGCGACGGCGAGACGAAGCGCGGTCTGGGCGACGGCGCTCACGCTCTGGAGCGACGCGGCCCAGAACGCGCCCGGAAAGGCGCGGGTACAGATGTCGCTCGGGAGGGCGTATCACTCGGTGGGCCTTCCCGAACAGGCGTTGCTCCACTTCCGGCTGGGGCGCGACCTTCGCGGCGACCATACCGTCGCACCGGAGCTGTTCCTCCCGCACATCGTCTCGGCCCTCGTCTCGCTGGATCGCTTCGACGAGGCGCGTGCCGAGACGGACCGGGCGCTCGCGAGGACCCCCCGTGACTCGAACCTCCTCGCGATGAAGGCGCAGGTCGAATACAACGCCGGTCGCGACGAGGAATGCGAACGTGCGGCGCTCGGCGCGCTCGCCATCCAGGCCCACCCGAAGGCCCTGAAGTTCCTCGGGCTGCTTCGGATGAGGCAGGGCAATGTCGCCGACGCTCGCGAGGTGTTTCGGAAACTGGCGGGGATGAACGTGATCGACCCGTTCGTCTACCTCATGCTCGGAGACGTGGAGGCGCGATTGGGAGACCTGCGCGCCGCGTGCGATGCACCTGCCGTCGCTGTGTCACAGCCCGGAAATGCGCAGGCGTCGGTCAGCGCGGCGCGTGCGCGCGCTGCGATCCGCTGCCGCTGAGGGCGACCTCTCGCCATCTGGGCGCGGCTGTACACGGATCGCCACCTGCGACGTCTTGTCGACTCACCGCTGGCAGCGCGGGCAGAAGAACGTGGAGCGCTGCGCCTGCACCACGCGGCGGATGGTGGCGCGGCGGCAGCGCGGGCACTTCTCGCCCTCGCGCGCGTACACGAGGAAGGGGTTCTCTCCGCCCTCCTCGACGTACGTGATCTCGGGGCTCTCCTGCCGCGCGATTCCCTCGCGCATCGCCTCGAGCACCGTGCCGGCGAGGCGCGCCACCTCGGCGCGGGTGAGCGCGCTCGCCTTGCGGCGCGGGTCGATCCGGGCGCGGAAGAGCGCCTCGCTCGCGTAGATGTTCCCGACGCCGGCGAGGACGCCCTGGTCCATGATCCGGACCTTCACGGGCAGGCGCGAGCGGCGGAGCGCCTCGCCGAGCGCGGCGGGATCGATCCCCTCCGCGAGCGGATCCGGCCCGAGCGCCGCCACCTCCGGGACCTCCTCGAAGCGCGCGCCCGGCACGACCCGCAGCCGGCCGAAGAGCCGGAGGTCCGAGAAGTGGAGGGCGGCGCCGTCGTCGAGGACGAGGCGCGCGCGGGAGAAGGGCGGCGGCGGCTCCGCCGCTCGGCGGCGCAGCCACTTTCCCGTCATGCCGAGGTGGGCGAGGACGCCGAGCGGCGCGCCGTCCTTCTCGAGCGTGACGAGGAGGTGCTTCCCGATCCGCCGGATCTCGCCGAAGCGGGCGCCGGAGAGGGCGCGGGAGAAGGCGGCCGGAGTGGACGGGCGGAAGATGTACCGCGCCGCGGGAGCGGCCTCGACCGCGGCGACCCGCCGGCCACGGGTCCACGCCCGGAGGTTCCGGGCGGCGATCTCGACCTCGGGAAGCTCGGGCACGACTCACCTCGCGACCTTGCGGCGCCCCCGGCTCCTCGCCCGGAACGCCGCCGCCTTGGCTCGATTGCCGCATGTCTCCATGCTGCACCACCGCCGCCGATCGCTCCGGGACCGCGAGAGGAGCAGGGCCCCGCACCCCGGCAGCTCGCAGCGGGCAAGCCGCTCCCGGTCCTCGGTGAAGCGCAGGATCGCGTCCTCCGCGAGGAGCGCCAGCGCGAGGCGGAGCGGGTCGCGCGTGGCCCACGACGCCCCGCCGCGCGGGAGGAGCACGCGCGCCCCGCTCCCCCGCTCGCGCGCCGCCTCGTTCGCGAGCTCGAGCGCCGCGCGATCCAGGGGCCGCGCTTCGAGCGTCTGGGTCCCGAGGGCGTACAGCGCCTCGCGCAGCGCGAGGGCGCGGGTGCGCTCGGCCTCGGTCACGCGGGAGGGCTCGGGCAGCCCTGCCTCGCGCAGCCAGGTCGCGAGCGCCGGAGCGTCCGGGACCCGCTCCTCCGGAGCGTCGGAGGCGCGCTGCCCGACGGTGCCGAGGAAGTCGAGCGCGGGCGAGCCGCGGTGGAACGAGAACCTCACGTCGCCGCCGGGGCCGGTCGCCCCTGCACGTAGCGGCGCTCCTGCGTCAGCCCTCCGTAGCCGTACGCGTCGCCCCGCGCGTCGTCGACGTGCACGTAGCTCTCGACGTGCGCGCCGCCGAGCAGGGCTGAGAGCTCCGCGAACGTCCGCGCGACGTACGCGGCCTTCTCGTCCTTCGTGTTCGTGCCGTCGGTGACGCGGACGTCCACGAAGAAGGCGGGCCGCCCGAGCTCCTCGGTCGACCTGCCGGCGACGAACCAGCAGCGCCGGGGAGTGAACTGCACCGTAACCGCCGTGACCCGCGGATCCTTTCCCAGCACCTCCGCGGTCAGGCGGGTGACGGTCTCCTGGATCCGCTGCGCCAGCTGGCCGTCCGGCTCCCCTGCGACCTCGACGGTGATCATCGGCATCCGAGCATCCTCCTGGGGCGAGATCCTCGCCGCGCAGGAGATGTAGTGATCGCCGCGCCCGCTCGCAACCGGTTAAAGCGGTTACGCGCCCGCCCCCCCCGACCCCGCTATTTCGGCCGCTCGAACGTCGCGACGAAGAACCCGTCGGTCCCGTGCCGGTGGGGCAGGAGCGTGAGCCGCGCCTCGCCAGCGCCGAGAGCCCCGGCCCGCTCCGCGCCGAGGAGCGGCGCGATCGGCGCGGGGACGAGTCCGGCCTCGCGCACGGCGAAGTCCGCCACCTCGTCGTTCTCGGTCGGGCCGACGGAGCAGGTCGCGTAGACGAGCCGGCCCCCGGGCCGGAGGAGCGGGGCGAACCGCCGCACGAGCTCGCGCTGGAGCGTCGCGAACCGGGCCGGATCCTCCGGCGTGAGGCGCCAGCGCGCGTCGGGCTTGCGCCGGAGCGTCCCGAGCCCGCTGCACGGCGCGTCGACGAGCACGACGTCCGCCTTGCCGGCGAGGTCCTGGAGCTGCGCCTCCGCCTCGGGCCCGGCGGGGATCGTCCGCGCCCGCAGGTTGTGGACGCCGGCCCGCCGGGCGCGGCGGCGCGCCTCCTCGAGCCGCTCCGCGTCGGAGTCGAGCGCGTGGAGCGAGCCCTTGTTCCGCATCTCCGCGGCGAGCGCGAGCGACTTCCCGCCCGCGCCGGCGCAGGCGTCCACCACCGTCTGGCCGGGGCGCGCGCCGCAGGCGAGCGCGATGAGCTGGCTGCCCTCGTCCTGGATCTCGAACCACCCCTCGCGGAAGGACGGAAGGGCGAAGGCGTTCTCGTGGCCGTCGAGGACGAGCCCCCACGGCGAGAAGCGGGTCGGCTGGGCCTCGACCTTCTCCCTCGCGAGCCGGCTGCGCAGGTCGTCGCGGTCTCCGCGGAGGACGTTCGTGCGCGCGGTGAGCGGCGCGCGCTCGTTCACCGCCGCGGCGAGCTTCCGAGCCTCCTCGAGCCCGAGCTGGGCGGTGAAGCGCGCGGCGATCCAGCGCGGCAGGGACGACTCGAGCGAGAGGCGGTCGATCGGGTCGGCGACGGCCGCCATCCGCGCATCGCCGGAGGCGAGCCCGGCGAGCCGCTCCGGGGCGACCCCGACCCGGCGCGCCGCCTCCGCGGGCGCGAGGCCGGCGAAGCGGGCGAGCCAGGCCGCGTAGCGTTCGGCGAGGGTGAGCCGGCCGCCGAGCAGCGCGTCGAGCTGCCCCTGCCAGCGCACGATCCCGTAGACGGCGTCGGCGACCGCGCGTCGCTCCTGGGCCCAGAGGCCCCGGTCGTGCCGGAGCGCGCGCTCGAGGGCGCGGTCCGCGAGCCATGCCTGGTCGTGCACGAGGCCGTGAACCTCGAGGACGGCGGCGTCGACGAGGTCGCGACGGAGGGGGCGCTTCGCCATGCCCGCTATCTAACACCTCTGGCGGGGGCCCACTCGCCTCACACCTCCGCGAGGACGCTCTCGACGTGCCCGTCCACCTTCACCTTCGGGAAGACCTTCTCCACCTTCCCGTCCGGGCCGACGATCACGGTGGTCCGCTCGGTCCCCATCACCTTCTTCCCGTACATGTTCTTCTCCTTCCAGACGCCCCAGGCCTTTTGCACCTCGGTGTCCGCGTCGGAGAGGAGCGGGAACGGGAGGTCGTACTTCTCCTTGAACTTCTGCTGTGCGGCGGGCACGTCCTTCGAGATCCCGACGACCGCCACCTTCTTCTTCTTGAACGCGTCGACCTCGTCACGGAAGTCGCAGGCCTCCTGCGTTCAGCC
>DASWCJ010000046.1:0-17673 GCA_036390155.1 Anaeromyxobacter sp. | reverse complement strand
GCGTACCGCTCGACGTCGGTGCGGAAGTCGAGGAGCCCGCCCGGACGGAGCAGGGCGAAGAGCAGCGCCGACAGCCGATCGTCCACGAGCCGGCGCCGGTGGTGGCGCCGCTTCCACCAGGGGTCGGGGAAGTGGACGTGGATCGCCGCGAGCGAGCCCGCCCGGAAGAGGCGCGGCGCGAGGAGCCGCCCGTCGCCGTGGACCACGACGAGGTTCCGGTGGCCGCGCTGCTCCGCCTTGGCGCGGATCGCCTCCGCGAAGGCGCTCCGCTGCTCGATGGCGACGAGGGCCCGGTCGGGGAACGCCCGCGCGAACGCGAGCGCAAACCCGCCATGCCCGGCGCCGATCTCGAGCTCGATCGACCCCGCCGCTGGCCCCAGCAGGGCCTCCCAATCAGGCGCGAGATCGAGCGCGATCGGCGCCTCGTCCTCCTGGGAGAAGATCATTCGCGCGCTTCTCTACCATGGTAAGGAAGGAGCGTGCCCCGGCGAGCAGCACGCCGCGCGATGCTGCTGGCGACGCTGGCGGTCGTGGCGTGCGGACGCGACCGGAACGCGCCCCCTCCCGAGCGGTTCGTCCCCGCCTCCGCCCGCGTCGCGGTCGTCCTCCCCGAGCTCGGCCGCGCCGCGTCCGCCCTCGCCGCCCTCCACGGCTCGCTCTCCGGGCTCCCGGGCGCGGGCGATCGGGTCGGGTGGCGCCGCGCGCTCGCCGCCCAGCTCGGCTTCGATCCGCTCGATCCGGCGGGGCTCGAGGGCGCCGGCCTCGACCCGAAGCGCGGCGCGGCCCTGGCGTTCGTCGCGCCCTCGGGCGGGGGCGGCTCGCTCGCGCGGAGCGCGGCGCTCCTCGTCCTCCCGGTCGCGGACGAGAGCGCGGTGGAGAAGCTCCTCGCCGCGCTCGCCCGCGACCGGCTCGGCGCGACGGAGCGCACGACGGCGCGCGAGGGGGGCATCGCCACGACCCGCTTCCGCCGCCCGGGCAGCGCGTCGGCCGCCCTCACCTACGCGATCGTCGAGCGGAGCGCGCTCGTCGCGACCGACGCGGACGGCGCCGCCGTCATCGCCGCGGCCGCGACGCTCACCCCGCCCGCGTCGATGGGCGCCGACGCCGGCTGGACCCGCGTGCGCGCAGCGCTCGGCGACGGGCTCACGGCGGCGGTCTGGGCCCCACCCGGCTCGCCCGCGCTCCCGCCGGCGTGGGGGCTCGGGGACGGCGTCGCCGTCGGCGTCGCGCCGTCCGCGGGGCGGCTCGTGGCCCGCGTCGTGGTGCCGCTCGGGACCCGCGAGCCGACGTTCCGCGCGCTCGCCGGCGGCGGCCGCGCTGCGACGCTCGCGGGGGCGCTCGATCCGGACGCGCCGCTCCTCCTGCGCTGGGACGGGGACTTCGCCGCGCTCGGGAAGCTGCTCGTGCCGCGCCTCCCCGCGCGCGACCGCGAGGCGCTCGCGCGGGCCGGGGTCGACCTCGAGCGGGACCTCTTCGGCGTGCTGCAGCCGGGCGGGGCGGCCGCGCTCTCGCTCGCACCCCGCGCAGGCCCCGGTTCGCTCTCTGCCGACGCGCTGCGGAGGGATCCGCTCGGCCTGGTGGAGGCGGAGGGCGTCGCCCCGGTGGGACCCGGCGCGGAGGCCGCCCTCGCGCGCCTCGCGCGCGCGCTCGGAGTGAAGGACCGGCGCCCCCGTGCCGACGGGATCTCGCGCATCCGCTATGGCGACGGCGAGCTCGCCTGGAAGCTCGACGCGGGCCAGCTCGCGGTGGCGGGCGGGAGGCCCGGCCGGCTCGACGCGCTCCTCGCGCGGCTCGCATCGGGCGCTCCCGGCTGGAAGGCGCCGTCGGAGGCCTCGGGCGCGGCGCTCGCGGGCGGCCTCGGCGGCGCGGTCCTGGACGTGCCGAGGCTCGTCGCCGCCGTGCGCGCGCTCCCCGACGAGGCGTACGGCGGCGGCCCATCGGCGTTCGTCGCGCGCTCGCTCGCGGAGCGCGTGCTCGAGCCCGCCCAGCGCGTCGCCGCGGTCTCGCTCCGCGCGGAGCTGGCGGAGGGATCGCTCGTCGTCACGGTCGAGATCGAGCCCGCGCCGGCGACGCCGGGGGGAGGCGGTCCCCGGTGATCCGGCTCCGCGGGGTGACGAAGTCGTTCCGGGACGCAGGGCGGTCGGTCCCGGTCCTGCGCGGGGTGGACCTCCACGTCGCGCCGGGCGAGCTCGTCGCGATCGTGGGCCCCTCCGGCTCCGGCAAGTCCACCCTCCTCTACGTCGCCGGCGCGCTCGACCGCGACTTCGCGGGCGACGCGACCGTGGCGGGCGTCTCCCTCGCCGGGCTCTCGGAGGAAGGGCGGGCCGCGCTCCGGAACGAGTCGATCGGGTTCGTGTTCCAGTCGTTCAACCTCCTGCACGGGCTCACCGCGGCCGAGAACGTGATGCTGCCGGGGCTCCTCCGGCGCGGTAGGACGGACGCCGTCCCCGCGCTCCGCGCCCGCGCCGAGCACGCACTCGAGGAGGTCGGCCTCGCGGAGAAGGCCGACCAGCCGCCCGCGCGCCTCTCGGGCGGCGAGCGCCAGCGCGTCGCGATCGCGCGCGCGCTCCTCGTCCGACCCCGGGTCCTCCTCGCCGACGAGCCCACCGGGAACCTCGACGCGGTCACGGGCGAGGCGATGATCCAGCAGTTCGCGGCGCTCGCTCGGGCCGGGCTCTCGGTGCTCGTCGTCACCCACGAGGAGCGGGTCTCGCGCGCCGCCTCGCGCGTGCTCCACCTCGCAGAGGGGAGGCTCTCGTGACGCGCGCCCGGGGCCTCCTCTGGATCGCCGCCGCCACGCTCCGGGCCGATCGGCGGGGCGCGATCGTGAACGCCGCGGCCGCCTGCCTCGGCGCGGCGTCGCTCGTCTTCTTCCTCGCGCTCGGGCTCGGGGTGTCGCGCGCCGTCCAGCGGATGTTCCCGAGCGACGCGCGGCTCGTCGAGGTGGTCCCGGGCACGGCCCTCCTCGGCGACGTGCTCGGCGGCGGGCGGCTCGACGACGACGCGCTCGCGCGGCTCGCCGCGCTCCCGGGTGCGGCCGCGGCGTTCCCGCGCGTCGCGCTGCGCGTCCCCCTCGCCGCGCCGGGGCCCCCGAGCGGCATCGCCTACAGCTGGCCGGCAGGGATGACCCTGCAGATCCCGGCGGTCGGCGTCGCGCCCGAGCTCGTCGCCTCCGACGTGCGGCCGGGGTTCTCGTTCCAGGATCCCGGGCCGGGCTCGGGCCGGGCGATCCCGGTACTGCTCTCCCGCCGGCTCCTCGAGATCTACGACAAGACCATCGCGCCGGCGTGGGGCGTCCGGAAGCTCCCGCCGCTCGTGTCGGTGGTCGGGCTCGAGCTGCCGGTGAAGGTCGGGCTCTCGATCGTCCCGCACAGGACCGAGCCGCGGATCGCGGACGCGCGCCTCCAGCTCGTCGGCCTCTCCGACCGGGTGCCCATCTACCTCCTCGCCCTGCCCCTCGCGACGGTCCGCCGCCTTCACGCGGAGTGGAACAAGGAGGACCTGGGCTACACGCAGGTCTCGGTGCTCGCGCGGCGGCCGGAGGACGTGCCCGGGATCGTCGCGGCGGTGCGGCGGATGGGGCTCTCCGTGGACGAGGGGGAGCGCGAGGCGGCCGAGCGGGTCGGGACGGTCGTGCTCGTCACGACCGGCGCGCTCGCGTTCCTCGCGATCGCGATGTGCGCGCTCGCGGCGCTCGCCATCGCGCAGTCGCTCTCGGCCAGCGTGCGGGCGCGGGCGAAGGAGATCGCCGTGCTGCAGGCGGTCGGGGCGGCGCCGTCGGACGTGCGTCGGATCGTGCTGCTCGAGGGCGCGATGGTCGGGCTCGCCGGCGGGATCGTGGGCGCCGCGCTCGCCGTGGCGCTCGCCGCGCTCGCGGACCGCGGGGCGGCCGCGGCGCTGCCCGACTTCCCGTTCCGCCCGGAGACCTTCTTCGCGTTCCCGGGGTGGCTCGCGGCGCTCGGCGTCGTCGTGCCGGCGGTCGCGGCGGTGCTGGGCGCGCTCGCCCCGGCGTCGGTCGCGGCGAGGGTGGACCCGGCGCGGACGCTTTCGTAGCGGGGGGCGCTCGTCTCGCTTCGCTCGTCGCGCCCCCGCCGACGTGACGACGCTCACGCCGGGTACGTGCTCCCTCGACCGGGCGCTCGCCGCCGTGGTACGGAGCCCCTTGGAGGGTTTCGATGAAGAGAGCACTCGTCCTCGTCGCGCTCATCACCGCGCTCCCCGCACTCGCCGCTTCCAAGCAGAAGGTCGCCGTGCTCGACGTGCGCGCGGTGCAGGGCGTCTCGCCCGGAACGGCGGAGATCCTCACCGCGATCATCGCGGGCGACACCGCGTCGGCTGGCTACGACGTGCTGAGCCAGGCGGACATCGGCGCGCTCCTCGGGTACGAGCGGCAGAAGAAGATGCTCGGCTGCGGCGAGGACTCCTCCTGCCTCGCCGAGATCGGCGGCGCGCTCGGGGCCGAGTTCGTCATGTACACGCAGGTCGGGAAGATCGGCTCCCGCAACCACCTCTCGCTCCAGCTCCTCGACGCGCGCAAGGCGCTCGTGCTCGCCCGCGTCTCGCTCTTCTCCGACTCGAGCGAGGACGCGCTCGCCGCGACCGCGCAGAGCGCGGTGCAGCAGGCTCTCGCCGCGGTGAAGGAGCGGAACAGCGCGAAGGCCGGCGCGGTCGCCGCCGCCGCGAGCCCGGCCCCGGCCGCGGCCCCGGCCGCGACGACCGCCTCCGACGAGAGCTCGTTCCTGTCGCGGCACCCCATCTACCTCGAGGCGCGCGGGACCTACGGGTTCTCCAGCATCCCGACGAAGGAGGTCTCCGGCGGCGGCGCGTTCGATCAGCCCGGCTTCTCGTTCCACGGCGGCCTGCGCTGGTCGCCGTCGTGGTCGCTCGAGCTCGGGCTCGGAGTTCAGCACCTGCTGAAGAAGGACGGGAGCGGGGACTATTACTCGCCGGTCATGTTCTCGATCGAGACCTTCGCCACGCGGACCGAGGCATCCCAGACGTTCGTGACGCTGGCCGCGGTCTGGGCGCCGGAGGCGAACCGGTACCTGTCCTTCGCGGGCGCGCTCGGCGTCGAGAGGGACACCGTGAAGCACGTCGTGGTGCTCCAGGACGTCACCGGCGAGCCAGATTCCTCCGAGTCGGTCGACGCGACCTGCCCGCGGCTCGGGCTCGAGGTCCGAGGCGACTACCCCATCGGGAACTTCGCGATCGGCGTGCGAGTCGGCGTGAGCGTCGGGTTCAGCTCGAAGACGGGAAAGACGTCGTTGGACCCGACGTCCCCCTACGACACGCCGACGTTCTGGCTCGGCGACGGCCCCATCGTCACGTTCCCGATGTCGGTCGCCGCCCGCTACCAGTTCTAGCGGGCCCCGCGGGTCGCCCTGCGCCCGCGCCGGGCGCGCCGCCTCTACCCGCGCCCGGCGTAGACGACGAGCTGCGCGCCGACGAGCAGCTTGTGCCGGCGCGGGTTCGAGATCCCGTTCCAGCGGCAGAGCTCGTTCATCTCGACGCCGAGGCGCCGCGCGATCGACCAGAGCGTGTCGCCCTGCTGGACGCGGAGCGTCGTCTTCGCGGCCGCGGACGCGCGCTCGGTCGAGTGCGACGCGACGAGCGTCGCGATGGGCTCGCGCCCGTGCGTCGCGCGCGCGTGCCGCGGCTCCTCCGCCGCCGGCGCCGCCTTCGCGGGCTTCTCGGCGGGCTCCGGCTCCGCGCGCGCGACGGCGCCGGACCCGAGCGGCTTCGGGATGATGAGCTCGCTGCCGACCCGCAGCTTCTTCGCGCTGGTGCGGAGCCCGTTCATCTCGAGGATCCCCTCGACCGGGACGCCGTAGTGGTGCGCGATGGAGGAGAGCGTGTCGCCGCGGCGGACGACGTGCCCGGCGAAGGTCATCTTCACCTTCCCCTGCATCGTCGGCCACGCCTGCGCGAACGTCTCCTCCTTCTCCTTCGGGAGCTTGAGCTTGAACGAGCGCGGGGGCGTGCAGGACCGGCGCAGCTCGGGGTTGAGGTCCATGAGCTCGCGCTCGGTCGTGCCCGCGGCGCGCGCGACCACGCCGAGGAGCGTCGCCGACGGGATCGTCACCTCGGCGTACTCGGTCCAGGACTGCGGCTCGATCTCGTCCTTCCGGAACCCGAACGCCTCGGGGTGCTTCGTGAGGATCGCCGCCGCCATGAGCTTCGGGACGTAGCCCTTCGTCTCCGCGCGCAGCACCTTGCGCCCCTTCGTCGCGGCCATCTCCCAGAAGTCGCCGTAGCCCTTCGCCTTCGCCTTGAAGATCCGCCCGACGCCCGCGTTGTAGCCGGCCCACGCGAGCCGCCAGTCCCCCGTCTGCTGGTGGAGGAGCTTGAGGTACCGCGCGGCGGCGTGCGCCGACTTCTCCGGATCGCGCCGCTCGTCCACCCAGAAGTCCTGCTTCAGGCCGAAGAGCTTCCCCGTCGGGCCGATGAACTGCCACGGGCCGGAGGCGCGCGCGCGGCTGTACGCGTAGTTCGCGAAGCCGCTCTCGATCATCGCGAGGAAGACGGTGTCCTCGGGCAGCCCCTCGGCGCGCATGATCGCGCGGTAGCGCTCCATGTAGCGGTGGGAGCGGCCGAGCCACTTCACGAAGTGCTTGCGGCCCCCCTTCGACTGGAAGAAGCGGACGTAGTCGCGGACCGCCTCGTTCACCTCGATCGGGATGTCGTACTCGGCCTGGAGCGACTTCAGGTCGTGGTCGAGCTCCGGCAGCAGCGAGATCCGCCCCTCGCCCGGCTGGTGCGGCGCGACCGGCGCGTGGTCCGCGACGTGCGACTGCTCCTCGGCGCGCCGCAGCTCTTCGAGCTCGGCCGACTCGCTGTCGATCTCGTCGGCGACGGCGGGATCGTCGGGGACGTCCGCGGGGGTGGCGAGCAGCTCTGCGACCTCGAGCATCCGCTGCACCGTCGGGATCGGCTCGCGCGGCGACGGCATCGCCGGGACGAGCTTCGCCTCGGGCAGCTCGGCGGGCGGCAGCGCCTGGACGGCGGCGGTCTTCGCCGGTGTGGACGGCTTCGGCGCGGAGGTCGTCGCCGATGCCGCCGCCTTCGGCGCCGCGGCGGGCTCCGTGGTCGCGCTCGGAGACTGCGGAGCCTGCGCTGCGGCGGGGGCGGCGAGCGTCAGGAAGGACAGCAGCGCTGCGGAAACTCGGATCGGCCTCATCGCTCCTCGTAAAGGCGGGGGGCGGCCGGAGGGCCGACGCCTGCCCGTCCATGGTAAACGCCTGGGCGGCAAGTTCAAAATCGGCCGCTCCCCTGCCCGGCCGTTCGAGGGGACACGGTGCGCACGGGGTGGGGGGCCGTGCAGTCCCCGCGTTGCGCATCCGGTGCAGGGGCCGTATCAGAGGGCGCCGTGCGGATTGGAAACTACACCTTCCCGGGCCGTTACTTCCTCGCGCCGCTCGCCGGCGTGTCGGACCGCCCCTTCCGCGCGATCTGCCGGGGGATGGGTGCGAGCTTCGCGTACACCGAGATGGTCTCGGCGCACGGCCTCGTCCACGGGACGCTCCAGACCGAGAGCTACCTGGATCGGGACCCCGAGGAGGACCCGTTCGCGGTCCAGATCTTCGCGGCCGAGCCCGACGTGCTCGCGCGTGGCGCCGCCGCCGCGGTGCGGGCGGGCGCCGGCATCGTCGACGTGAACATGGCGTGCCCGGTGAAGAAGGTCTGCGGCACCGGCGCGGGTGCAGCGCTCTCGCGCGACCCGGAGCGGGTCGCGGAGGCGGTCCGGGCGATCCGCGCGGCGGTGGACGTGCCGGTGACGGTGAAGATCCGCGCCGGCTGGGACGAGGGGGAGGTGAACTGCGTGGACGTGGCCCGCGCCGCCGAGGGCGCGGGCGCCGCCGCGGTCGCCCTCCACGGCCGGACCCGCGCGCAGCTCTACTCGGGCCGCGCGCGCTGGGACCTGATCCGCGAGGTGAAGCAGGCGGTCTCGATCCCGGTGCTCGGCTCGGGCGACGTCTGGACCGCGGACGACGCACTGCGGATGCGGAAGGAGACCGGCTGCGACGCGGTCCTCGTCGCGCGCGGCGCCTGCGGCAATCCGTGGATCTTCCGGGAGCTGCGCGCGGCCGAGCGCGGCGAGCCGCGGCCGCCGCCGCCCTCGCGCGAGGAGTGGATCTCGGTCATGCTGCGGCACGTGACGCTGCAGATCGAGCACCGGCGCTCCCAGCGCCCCGGCGAGCCCGCCGCCGAGGCGGAGCGGGCCGCGATCCGCGAGCTCCGCAAGCACCTCCTCTGGTACACGCGCGGGCGGCGCGGCGGCGCGGCGTTCCGCGGCGAGGCGGACCGGCTCGTCACCGCCGCGGACGTCGAGGCGCTGCTCGTCCGCCACTTCCCGCCCGGCTCACCGGCGTTCGAGCCGGACCCCGCGCTCGCGCGCTCGGAGGACGGGGAGTGAACGGGGCCGCGTCGCTCTCGATCTACACCGGCGCGCTCCTGCTCGGAGCCCTGGCGGGCGGTGCGCTGCCGCTCTTCGCGTCGATCCGGCGCTCGGACCTGCTCCTCTCCTTCTCCGCGGGCGTCATGCTCGGGGCCGCCTTCTTCCACATGCTGCCGGAGGCGGTGGATCAAGGGGGGCGCGGGGCGATCCCGTTCGTCCTGGTCGGGTTCCTCGCCCTCTACCTCGCGGAGCGGTTCGTGCTCGTGCACGTGTGCGCCGAGCCCGGGCCGAACCGACGGCTCTCCACCGCCGGCGCGCCGCTCCCGCACCACGAGGGCGAGCTCGTGCACGAGCACGGGGCGCACGGCGATCCGGACGGGACCGGCTGCGACGTCCACACCCTCGGCCTCGCCGCGTGGCTCGGGATGAGCGCGCACACGCTCGTGGACGGGTTCGCGCTCGGCGCCGCTTCGGTCACGCCGGAGCTCGGGCTCCTCGTCTTCCTCGCGATCCTCGCGCACAAGGTGCCGAACTCGTTCTCGCTCTCGGCCATCCTCCTCTCCGAGGGGTACTCGCGCGGCAAGGCCGTCGTGATGAACGCCGCGTTCGCGCTGATGGTGCCGGTCGGCGCCGGGATCTACCTGCTCCTCCGGGAGCTCGTGCACGCGGAGCGGTTCACCGCCCTCGCCCTCGCCGCGAGCGCCGGCACGTTCCTGCACCTGTCCCTCTCGGACATCCTCCCGGACCTGCACCGGCGCGGGGAGTCGCGCTGGCGGCTCTCCGCCGCGCTCGTCGCGGGCCTCGCGATGATGGCGGCGCTGACGCTGCTGCAGCACGACCACTGAGCCGCGGCCCGCGATCGGGCGGCGGCACTTCACGCGCAGCGCAGGAAGGCGGCGAGCGCCCGGTCGCCGCCCCGCTCGAACGCCTCGAGGGCGTCGTCCGCCGGCGAGCGGCCGGACGCGACCCGCTCCGCGAGGGGCGCGAGCCAGAGCCGCTCGTCGTCGCCCCGGTCGCCGCAGCACCGCTCGCGGCACAGCCCGGCTGCGGCGGCGTCCACCACCACCCGCGCGACGTCGGCGACACGCCGGCCGTCCGGGAGCCGCCCCGCGAGCCCGTCGCGGCCCGCCGCGAGGACGAAGGCGCGGCGGTCGTCGAGCGAGAGCGAGCGCACCGGCTCGAGCGCGGCGGCGCGCGCGGCGCGGTCGTAGAGGATCCCCTTCCAGAGCGCGGCGAGCGCCTTGGTGAGCTCGGGGCCGTTCCCGTCCGCGCCCCGCACCTCGAGGACCGACTTCACTCGCACGTCCGGGAAGAGCGTCGTGAGGTGGTCCTCCCAGTCCGCGAGGGTCGCGCGCTCGCCGTCGAGCCCGCCGGCGAGGAACGCCCGGAACGTCCGCCCGCCCGGGTCGAGGTAGCGCCCCTCGCGGCGCACGAAGATCATCGGGACGTCGAGGGCCCACTCCACGTAGCGCCGGTACGGCTCGCGCTCGAACCCGGGCTCGAAGACGAAGGGGAGGATCCCGCAGCGGGCGGGATCGGTCTCGAGCCACACCTTCGTCCGGTAGCTCTTCCACCCCGACGGGCGGCCGGCCACCACCGCCGAGTTCGCGAACAGCGCCGTGATCGCCGGCTGCACCGCGAACGCGACGCGGAGCTTCTCGGCGAGGTCGGTCTCGTCGGCGTAGTCGTAGCTCGCCTGCACCGACGCGGTCATCGCCATCATGTCCTCGGCGAGGCGCCCGCGCGCGGCGAGGAACGGCCGCATCACCGCGTAGCGGTTCTTCGGCATCCACGGGTTCGTGCGCGGGGTGCCCCACGGGCGGTAGCCGGCGGCGAGGAACTCGACGCGCTCCCGCTCCGCGATCTCGCGGCACTTCGCGAGGTGCCGGTCGAGCTCGGCGGCGACGGCGTGCACGTCCACGAACGGCCGGCCCGACAGCTCGATCTGCCCGCCCGGCTCGATCGAGATGGTGAGCCCCCGCTTCACCGAGGCGATGACCCGCCCGTCCTCCTCGAAGGCCTCGTACCCATACCGGTCGAAGCTGCGGAGGACCGCCGCGACGCCGCCGTCCCCCTCGTAGGGGACCGGCTCGAGCGTCCCGGCCCGAAGGAGGAGCTTCTCGTGCTCGAGCCCGACCTTCCATTCACCGGCGGGCCGCTCTCGCGCGCGGAACCAGGCCACGAGGTCGCCGACGGCCGCGATCGGGCGCTGCTCGGTCTGGCGGGCGTCGAGCGACATGCGGACTGTATAGCGCGGGCCCGATCCGCTTGCGCGGGCCCCGGTGCCACCCTATCCTCCGACGTTACGCAGGTTTCCGCTTGCACGCCTCCTCCCCCTCGCCCCGGCGTCCTTCCATGATCCGCCCCTTCCGCCTGTTCGCCACCCTGGCGGCGACGCTCGTCCTCGCCCTCGGTGTCACGGTCCGTCTCGTCCGTGCCGAGCCCGACGCCGCGCCCGCGGTCGCCTACCAGGGCGCGGTGCCCGTGCACGCGCGCGCGGACGACGGCGGCGAGTACCGCCTCGACCGCCTGCCCATCCTGTCGCGCGTCATCCTCTCCGTGAAGGACAACTACGTTGACCCGGCGCGCATCGACCCCAAGAAGATGGTGGTGGCGGCGCTCGAGTCGGTCGAGAAGACCGTCGCGGAGGTGCTCGTGAACGGCGACGCGAAGTCGCCGAAGCTCACGCTCACCGTCGGCGAGAACACGCGCGACCTCGACCTCTCCGGGGTGGACTCGATCTGGAAGGTACGGACGGTGCTCGGCGAGGCGATGGGCTTCGTCCAGCAGCACCTCGTCGCGCACAAGGACCTGAAGGAGATCGAGTACGCGGCGGTGAACGGGATGCTCTCGACGCTCGACCCGCACACCATCCTGCTCGAGCCCAAGTACTTCAAGGAGATGAAGCTGCAGACCCGGGGCGAGTTCGGCGGCCTCGGCTTCGTCATCGCGATGCGCGACGGGAACCTCACCGTCGTGCGGGTGCTGAAGGGCACCCCGGCGCAGCGCGCCGGCGTGAAGGCGAAGGACGTCATCCAGAAGATCGAGGAGCAGTCCACGATCAACATGGACCTGCAGGACGCGGTGGACCGGCTGCGCGGCAAGCCGCAGACCAAGATCTCGATCACCATCGCCCGGGCGGGCTGGCCCGAGTCGAAGAAGCTGAACCTCGTCCGCGAGGTGATCCAGGTCGAGACCGTCCCGCAGGCGCAGCTGCTCGAGGGCGGCGTCGGCTACGTGAAGCTCTCCCAGTTCTCGGCGAACACCACCCGCGACCTGTCCCAGTCGATCCAGCGCGAGGCGGCCGAGGCGGGCGGCAAGCTCACCGGCCTCGTCCTCGACCTGCGCGGGAACCCGGGCGGGCTCCTCGAGCAGGCGATCCAGGTCTCGGACCTGTTCCTGTCCGAGGGCGTGATCGTGAAGACCGTCGGCGGCGGCGACAAGCAGCGGATCAACGAGGTGAAGGAGGCGACGTCCGACTCGAGCGACGTCATCGCGCTCCCGCTCGTCGTGATCGTGAACAACAGCTCCGCCTCCGCGAGCGAGATCGTCGCGGGCGCGCTCAAGAACAACGGCCGGGCGCTGGTGATCGGTCGCCAGAGCTTCGGCAAGGGATCGGTGCAGGTGCTGCACGACTTCGCGGAGCCCGGGAAGCAGGGCGAGGAGGCGGCGCTCAAGCTCACGATCGCGCAGTACCTCACCCCGGGTGACGTCTCGATCCAGGAGGTCGGGATCACGCCGGACGTGCTGCTCCTCCCGGGCCGCGCCCTCAAAGAGCAGGTGAACTTCTTCGCGCCGCCGCGCTCGATGGGCGAGGCGGACCTCGACGCGCACTTCACGAACCCGGGCGAGACGAACGCGGCCGGCGGCGCCCAGGCCGCCGCGTCCCAGAAGAAGAAGCGGGTGGAGAAGGCCCCCCTCGAGCTCCGCTACCTCCTCGAGGAGAAGGAGGACGAGGTCGCGAAGGCGATCAAGCGCGAGGGTCGCGAGGCCGGCGCCGCCGCCGGCCTCTCGGCCGCGGCCGCCAACGCGCACGCGAGCTCGGGCACCGAGCTCACGCCGGAGCAGCAGGAGGACGAGGCGGCCGAGGCCGATCCGGACCGCTTCGTCGAGGACTACCAGATCCGCTTCGCGCGCGAGCTCATCAAGCGCGCGCCGTATCCGGATCGCGCGCGGCTGCTCGAGGGCGCGAAGGCGTTCGTGGCCGAGCGGCACGGCGAGGAGGAGGCGCGCCTCGCCCGGCGGTTGGCGGACCTGGGGGTGGACTGGACCGACGGCAAGGTCACCGGCTCGCCGAAGGGGGCGGTCACGATCACGCCGCCGGTCGGCAAGGACCTCCGCGCCGGCGACACCGCGCAGTGGACCGTCACCGTCGAGAACAAGGGCGACGCCGCCTTCAAGCGCCTCCGCGCGTGGGCGCTCGCCGACAAGAACGGGCTCCTCGACCGCCGCGAGTTCGTGTTCGGGGCGATCCGCCCGGGCGAGAAGCGGAGCTGGGCGGTGCCGGTGAAGATCCCGAAGGGGACCGACAGCCGGCGCGACCAGGTGACGCTCCACTTCGAGGACGACGCCGGCAGGGCGCCGCCCGACGTCGCGACGAGCTTCGGGGTGGTGGAGGTCGCGAAGCCCGCCTTCGCCTTCTCGGTGCAGCTCGAGGACCGCGCCGGCGGCAACGGCGACGGGCTCGCCCAGCGCGGCGAGACCTTCACCGTGCGCGTGGACGTGAAGAACGTCGGCGACGGCGCCTCCGGCGACAAGACCTACGTGATCCTGAAGAACCTCGGGGACGAGAAGATCTTCATCAAGAAGGGTCGCGACGTGCTCGGGGCGATCAAGCCGGGCGAGTCGAAGTCCGCCTCGATGGAGGTCGAGCTCCGCCGCGGTTCGAAGTCGGAGGCGCTGCCGTTCCGGCTCCAGATCATCGACGAGAAGATGGACGAGTTCCTCTCCGAGAAGATCGACTGGCCGATCTCGAACGACGAGCGCGCCCCGGTGCCCTCGAAGGCCTCGCTCCGGGTCGACGCGACCGAGGCGCTGCTCCGCACCGGCGCCGCGCCCTCCGCGTGGCCGCTCGCGACCGCGAAGAAGGGGGCGATCCTCCCGGCCGACGCGCGGGTGGGCGACTTCTGGCGCGTCGAGTGGGCGAAGGGGCGCTTCGCGTTCGTCGCCGACGCCGACGTGAAGCCGGCGAAGGGGCCGCGCGCCGGGGCGATCGCCGAGGCCTGGCAGCGCGAGCCGCCGCGCGTGGTTCTCTCGCCCGACCCGGCGAAGGGCGCGCCCGTGGTCGAGGGCGACTCCTACAAGCTCTCCGGCAGCGCGACGGTCTCGCCGAACGCCGACGGCAGCGCGAAGCTCCGCGACGTCTTCGTGTTCGTGAACGAGCAGAAGGTCTTCTTCAAGGTCGTGCCGCAGGCGGCGAGCGCGCAGAAGCTCGACTTCCAGGCGGACCTGCCGCTCAAGGCGGGCAACAACGTCGTGACCGTGTTCGCGCGCGAGGACGAGGACCTCCAGACCCGGCGGAGCGTCGTCATCTACCGGCGCCCACCGGCGGAGATGGCGCAGGACGCGGCGCGCGCGAAGGCGCAGGCGCAGTAGGCCGCGACCGCGACGAGGAGGCCGTCATGGAGCAGCGGAAGCTCGGGAGCCAGGGGCTCGTGGTCTCGGCGCTCGGCCTCGGGTGCATGGGCATGAGCGAGTTCTACGCGGGGGCGAGCGAGGAGGAGTCGATCGCCACCGTCCACCGCGCACTCGACCTCGGCGTCACGTTCCTCGACACCGCGGACATGTACGGTCCGTTCAAGAACGAGGAGCTCGTCGGGCGCGCGCTCCGCGGGCGGCGGGACCGGGTGGTCCTCGCGACCAAGTTCGGCAACCAGCGGGGAGCGGACGGGGCGTTCCTCGGCGTGAATGGCAAGCCCGAGTACGTGCGCGCCTGCTGCGACGCGTCGCTGCGCCGGCTCGGGGTCGAGCGGATCGACCTCTACTACCAGCACCGGGTGGACCCGAAGGTGCCGATCGAGGAAACCGTCGGCGCGATGGCGGAGCTCGTGCGCGCCGGCAAGGTCCGGTTCCTCGGGCTCTCGGAGGCGGCGCCCGAGACGATCCGGCGCGCGGCGAAGGTGCATCCCATCTCGGCGCTCCAGACCGAGTACTCGCTCTGGAGCCGCGATCCGGAGGACGAGATCCTGCCGACGATCCGCGCGCTCGGGATCGGGTTCGTGCCCTACAGCCCGCTCGGTCGCGGGTTCCTCACCGGGCGGTTCCAGCGGTTCGAGGACCTGCCGGAAACGGACTATCGCCGGAGCTCGCCGCGGTTCCAGGGCGAGAACTTCGAGAAGAACCTCCGGCTCGTCGAGCGGATCCGCGAGCTCGCCTCGGAGAAGGGCGTGAAGCCCTCGCAGCTCGCGCTCGCGTGGGTGCTCGCCCAGGGGAAGGACGTCGCGCCGATCCCCGGGACGACGACGCGCGCGCACCTCGAGGAGAACGTCGCCGCCGCGGCGATCGCGCTCTCGACGGAGGATCTCGCCCGCATCGATCGCGTCGCGCCGAAGGGCGCGGCGGCGGGGGATCGGTATCACGCGGCGGGGATGGCGACGCTGAACAGGTAGGCGCGGAAGCCCGACCGCGACCGCGGTCGGCGTCAGCGACGCGTTCTCCTCCGCGGGCTCCTCAGGGGCGGCAGAGGCCGGTGAGGAGCGCGACCAGCCGGTCCGCGATCCGCGCGACGTTGAGCGCGGGCGCCGCCGCCGTGTCGCCGCACATGGCGGCGATCTCCACCGCCGCCGCGGCCTCCACCGCCTCGGCGCGCGCGATGGCGAACGCGCGACCCTTGTCCGCCCGCGTGACCCGACCCGCGCCCTCGGCGCAGTTGAGACAGGCGGACTTGGCCGAGCGAACCGCCTCGTCGCGGAGCTTCGCGTCGCGAATCGAGCACCGAAGCACGGCCACGAGGAGGTCGCGAGCGACCCCGTACGCGATGAGCTTGTGATGCGGGAGAACCGGAGAAACGTGGTTGTCGTCCATGGTGCGGCTCCTTTCGAAGAAAGGAAGGAGCCGCACCGATGGACGACCACGGACCCGCGCGAACCAAGCGATGCGGTCGCTCGGGCGCGTTCTCGCCCGCCGGCAAGCGTAGTGACGCCTTCGGCGGCACGAGCTTGCGCGCTGCTGCAGCGCCCGAGAAGTGAAGGCTCTTTCACGTTCACGTTCACGTTCACGGTCGCGTTCGCGACCCCGACCGCGACCCCGACCGCGACCTCGACCTTGACCTCGACCTCGACCTCGACCTCGACCTCGACCTCGACCTCGACCCCGACCCCGACCCCGACCCCGACCGCGACCGCGACCGCGACCCGGCCCCTACCCTCCGCGGCGCCGCGCCGCCCTGGCCCGCGCCAGGTCCGCCGCGATCCGGCGCGCCTCGAGGCCG
This sequence comes from Anaeromyxobacter sp., assembly GCA_036390155.1. GTDB lineage: Bacteria > Myxococcota > Myxococcia > Myxococcales > Anaeromyxobacteraceae > Anaeromyxobacter. The sequence goes on along the minus strand of DASWCJ010000046.1, from coordinate 1,849 downwards.
ATCTCGCGCAGCATGCCGGTCGGCGCGACGTGGAAGCCGCACAGGTACAGCCCGGGGAGCGCGCTCTCGCGCCCGCTCGCGCGCGGTCGCCCGTCGTCGTCGACGAGCGCCTCTGCGCCCTCCACGACGCGCTCGAGCGCATGGCGATATCCGGTGGCGAGCACCACCGCGTCGAAGCGCGCTCGGGCACCGCCTGCGAAGACGACGCCCTCGGCGCTGAACCGCTCGATCCCCGGACGCACCGCGATCCGGCCAGCCTCGACCAGCGCCAGCGTGCCGACGTCGATGAGCGGGATGCGCGCGCGCTCGCGGATCTGGCGCATCGGCCCTGCGGCCGGACGCGCGAACACCGACCTGCTCCTCCTTCTCGAGCAGCAGGAAGGGGATCCCGGCGCGCCGCAGGCACGCCCCGACGGCGATGCCGGCCGGGCCGGCTCCGACGACCACCACCTCCGCCTCGACGGCGCCAGGCGCCACGACCTCCTCCGGTTGCGACCGAGGTGGTTGTTAGCCGGCGCAGTCGGCGGTGCCACTTGGGGTAGCTTCGAGGCCCGCGCAGGATGAGATCTGAATGCACGCGCATCTACGGCAGGAAGCGATGGCGACTGAGAAGGAGGGGGGTACAGGTGACCGCAGACTCCATCGATTCCGAGGCCCGCTCCGGGTGGGAGGCAGTCGCCGAAGAGGCGGGGACGCTGCGCGCACGGGTCCGGGAGCTCCCGGTGGCGACCGCCTCACGGCCCGCCGACCTGCGCGCCGAGGTGGAGCGCCGCTTCCCGCTCGAGGCGCCCATGCCGCTCCCCGACCTGGTGCACGAGGCGGCGGCGCTGCTCCGCGAGCACGCGGTGCACGTCATCCACCCGCGCTACTTCGGGCTCTTCAACCCGAGCGTGCGCGAGGCGGCGCCGCTGGGGGACGCCCTCGCCGCGCTCTACAACCCGCAGCTGGCGGTGTGGTCGCACTCAGCAGCAGCGGCGGAGCTGGAGCGGCACGTCCTGCGCCGGCTGGGCGCGGCCCTGGGCCGCGAGGGCGATGTGGCGACCTTCACGACGGGCGGCGCGGAGGCGAACCTGACCGCGGTGCTCGCGGCGCTGGCGCGCGGCGCCCCGGGCTGGGAACAAGGCGGCGTCCGCGCGCTCGCGGCGCGGCCGGCGGTGTACGTGAGCGCCGAGGCGCACCACTCCTTCGTGAAGATCGTCCGGATCATCGGGCTGGGGACGGACGCGCTGCGCGAGGTGCAGGTCGACGGCGCGCTCCGCATGGACCCCGTCGCCCTCGAACGTCGCATCGCCGAGGATCGAGCGGCCGGGTGGGCTCCGCTCCTGGTGGTCGGCACGCTCGGCACGACCGGCGCGGGAGTGATCGATCCCCTCCCCGCCCTCGCAGACGTGGCGGCCCGCGCCGGCGCGTGGTTCCACGTCGACGCCGCGTACGGCGGCGCCGCGGCCCTCGTCGCGCGCCTCTCCGCGGTCCTGGACGGCATCCGCGCCGCGGACTCCGTCACCTGGGACGCGCACAAGGGGCTCTCGGTCCCGATGGGCGCCGGGATGATCTTCTGCAGCGACGCCGAGGCGCTGCGGCGGGCGTTCGCCGTGACCACCACCTACATGCCGAGCGCGGCCGCCGACGAGCCTTACGCGGCCACGATCCAGTGGTCCCGGCGGGCCATCGGGCTCAAGGTCCTGTTCGCGCTCGCCGAGACCGGCCTCGCCGGCGCGGGCGCGCTCTTCGAACGCCAGGTGCGCATGGGCGATGCGCTGCGCGAGCGGCTCCTCGCGCGCGGCTTCAGGCTCTTGAACGCGACGCCGCTGCCGGTCGTCTGCTTCACGCATCGCGAGCTCGACGCGGG
>DASWCJ010000045.1:0-19430 GCA_036390155.1 Anaeromyxobacter sp. | reverse complement strand
CCGGCGAAGGGCTTCAGGCTGCCGGCCGTCTTCGTGGTCTTCGCCCGGGCGCGGAGCGGGAAGACCTTCCCCGCCGAGAGCGGCCGCTCCACCGCGAGCTGCATCATCCCGGCCTGCACCATCCCGAGGAGCTCGAGATCGTAGGTGAGCGACTCGCCGGTCCGCCACGGCCGCGCGCCGGGCGCGACCGCCGGGGGGCCGCAGGTCGGCCCCGCCGCGAGCGCGAGCGCGAGGAGCGCGGCGATCACCGCCTCCCTCCCGTCACGGGCGGCGCCCCTCCGGCGCCGCGGCGATCGCGTCGCCGAGCTCGCGCCGCGCGCGGAGCCAGGGATCCGGCCGGCGCTCCCAGCCGCGCGCCGAGGGCACGAGCCGCGCGAGGAGCCGGTCCGCGAGGCGATCCAGGCCGCGCGCTCGCGCGAGCGCCACGAGCTCCGCGTCCTCCAGCGCGTCCCGGATGATCGCGAGCCGGATCGACTCGACCGGGAACGGGTGCGTCCCGCCGAGGACCTCCGGGCGCCCCGGGTACAGGAGCGTCCCGTCGCCGTTCCCCGCGTAGGCCCGCGGGTCGCGCCAGGGATCGCCGGTCCACCCGTGGAGCATATCGTAATGGAGCTCGCCCGACAGGCCGCGCCGGACCCCGAGCAGCGCGACGGCGCGCGCCGCGGTCCCGGGGCGGTCGATCTCGTACCCCGGCCAGCCCGCGAACTCCCGCACCATCCGGTCGCGCGCGCGGCCCTGGGCGGGGAGCTCGTCGCAGCCGTGGGAGAGGCAGGACGCGTACGACCACGCCACCGCGGTCGGGAGCGCCGGGCCGTCGGGGAGGAGCGCGAGGTTCGGGACGAACTGGTCGACGAGCCCGGCGAGGGCGGGGAGGGGGATCGTCGTCGCGAGGACCCGGATCCCGGCGGCGCGCGCGAGGCGCGCCCGGCGCGCGAGCTCGGGCACCTCCGACGGCTTCGGCTCGTCGAGCACGTAGAGCCGGAGCCGATCGCCCCAGCCGCGCTCGGCGAAGTGGCGATGCCAGGCGCGGAGCGTCGCGGCGAGGTCCCCCTCGGGCCCATCCCAGACCCGCCCTGCGATGCGCACCTCGGCGAACGCCCCGCGCACGCCGGGCACGAGCGTGCCGTCGAGCACCGGGCCGACCTCGGCGTCGTAGCGCGACCAGTCGAGCGCGCAGCGGCGTGGGCCGCACACGCCAGCGGGCGGATCGGCGGAGAGGACGTAGGGCGAGAGCCGGTGGCGGAGCGCCGCCGCCGCGAGCGCCCGCCCGAGCTCGGGGTCGTCGGGGTGGCCGAGCGCCCGCGTCCCCACGCGCGTGGGCAGGCCGAACGCCGCGACGAAGGTCCCGGTGCGCGGGATCGCGAACGGCCAGATCCGCACGCGCACCCGGACCGTCGCGAGCGGGGCGCCGCCGTCGGTGAGCTGCACCTCGCCCGCGTGCACGCCGGGCGCGGCGGTCTCGGGCACGCACGCCTCCACCCAGATCGCCTGGAGGCGCCCCGGCCCGACCGCGACCGGGAACGCGCGGCGCGCCTCGCCGAAGTACGCGTCGCGCGCCGGCACGAGCGGATCGGGCCACTCGCCGGGCTCGCCGTCGGGCCCGGAGCCGCGCGGGAGATCGAGGGTCGCGACGCGGTAGAGGGAGAGCGGGATGGTCGCACGCGGCCCGCGCAGCGGCCTGGCGCCGGCGGAGAGCGCGGCGAGGCCGGCCGGCGCGCGCACCGCGATCTGCGCTGCCTCGCACTCGCCGCGGGCCGCGACGAGGTCCACCGTCCGTCCCGGCGGGAGCGGGGAGGTCGGGCGAAGCTTCTCGAGCGAGGAGGCGACACCCCACTCGGCATGCGCGGACGCCGAGAGTGCGAGCAGGAGCGCGAGCCAGGGGGGCACGCCGCAACGTAGCGACGACGGGGACCACGCGGCCCGAGCCCCGCCGCCCCGCGGCCCGGCGGGGGATCAGCGCGAGGCGACCGGCGTCCCCGGCCGGTAGCTCTTCAGCGTCGCGACGAGGCTCCCCACCGCGAAGTCGGCCGCGATCCGCACGACGACGTGGCGAGGGTCGTCCGAGAGCCACAGGTGGGAATCGCGCTTCGTCGAGAACTTCCCTTCGAACGCCGTGCGCACCTGCACCTTCAGCGCGTCGAAGGTCCCGGCTGGAGTCTCGACAGGCTCGCGCCCGACCACCTCCGCAATGACCGTCATCTTGTTCGCCTCGGAGAGGACCGGGATCTCGAACCGCAGCCCGGGCGCGAGCGGCTGGAGCCGGAGCCACATGAACGCGCTCGTCAGGTCGTGCACGTCCGCGGGGACGTCGAACTTCTTCGTGTAGCGCCCGCTCTTGCGGTCCCGCTCGAACGTGGCGGTGTGGTTCACGCGATCGATGCGCGTGCGATCCGAGTGGAAGTCGCCCACCTCGTACGCGCGGAGGTCGCAGCCGATCGTCCGGCGCGCGGCCGCGTCCCAGTAGGAGACGAGGTGCTCGCGGATGTCGAAGAGGGCGGCGACTCCTTCGGTCTTCGCCTGGAAGACGATCGGCCAGACCTCGCCCGCGGGCTGGCCCACGCTGATCCGACCCTCGCCCGTCGGGATGCCGAGGTAGCGGACGGAGAGCACCGTCTCCTCCCCGGGCGAGAACGCCTGGGCGGTCGCGATGCGCGCGGCGGCGATGAGGGCGGCGGCGGCGAGGATGCGGGCAACGTGCATGCGGGCCTTTCTCGGGTGTTCCTGGCGAGAACACCTAGCAAGGCGGGTGCCATTCGCCACTCGAAACGAATTCCCGTGAATGCGCCTCGGGCGGGAGGGCTCCCCGACGCCGTCCCCGCCACGGGTGTCGTGCGCGTTCACGGTCCCCATGTGAGAATCGTCCCACCGGGAGGAGCCCATGCCGATCGACCAGAACGACGACGACGACAAGCTCCAGGGCGAGGATCTCGGGCGCGAGCGGCGCTTCCAGGACTTCGACTGCCCGGAGTGCAGCGCGAACAACCCGTACGACGACGGCATCGGCGACGGCGACGAGGTGCGCTGCTTCTACTGCGGCCTCGAGTTCAAGGTCCAGGTGACCGACTCCGGCCGGCTCCGCCTGAAAGAGGCCTGAGGCCGACGATCCCGGCCTGACGCTCACCGCGCGCCGAAGATCGCGGTGCCGATCCGGACGCACGTCGAGCCCTCCTCGATCGCGACGCGCCAGTCGGCGCTCATCCCGATCGAGAGCCCGGCGAGCCCGAGCCGATCGCGCAGCGCGCGCAGCATCCGGAAGTGCGGGCGCGGGTCCTCGCCCGGCGGCGGGATCCCCATGACCCCGGCGAGCTCGAGCGCGGGCAGGGCGCGGGCCGCCTCCGCGAGCGCGGGCGCGTCCGCGGGCGCGCAGCCGGACTTCGTCGCCTCGCCGCCGGTGTTCACCTCGAGGTAGACGCGCGCCGTCGCGCCCTTCGCGTGGAACCGCCGGGAGACCTCGCGCGCGAGCTCGGGCCGGTCGAGCGTGTGGATCGCGGCCACGCGCCCGGCGAGGTACTTCACCTTGTTCGTCTGGAGTCCGCCGATGAAGTGCCAGCGCAGGTCGGCGAGGTCCGCGAGCGCGTCCGCCTTCTCGCGCCACTCCTGCGCGTAGTTCTCGCCGAAGTCGCGGAGCCCGGCGGCGTACGCCTCGCGGATCGCCCCGGCGGGGTGCGTCTTCGAGACCGCGACGAGCGTCACACCCGCCGGGATCTCCCGCCGCAGGGTGGCGGCGCGCTCGGCCACGCTCACGCGGCCTCCCAGGGGAGGGCGAGCCCGGCCCGGCGCAGGAGCGCGGCGGTCTCCGCGAGCGGCAGGCCCACCACGTTCGAGACGCTCCCCGCGACGGAGAGCACGAACGCGCCGCCCGCGCCCTGGATCGCGTACGCGCCGGCCTTGTCGCGCGGCTCGCCGGTGGCGACGTACCAGTCGATCTCGGCGGCGCCGAGGCGCGCGAACCGGACCCGCGTCGCGACGAGCGCGTCGAGCTCGAGCGGCGGCGCGGCCCGCCGCACCACCACCGCGGTCAGCACCTCGTGCTCGGTCCCGGAGAGCGCCCGGAGCATCCGGCGGGCGTCGTCGTCGCCCGCGGGCTTCCCGAGCACCTCGTCGCCCAGCACCACCGCGGTGTCGGCGCCGAGCACGAGCTCGCCCGGCACGGCGCGCGCCTTCTCGCGCGCGACGCGCAGGACGTAGTCGCGGGGCGGCTCGCCCGGGTGGACCGCCTCGTCGGCGTGCGCCGGGCGGACGTCGAGCGCGAGGCCGAGCTGGGAGAGGAGCTCGCGCCGGCGCGGGCTCTGGGACGCGAGGACGAGCCGGGGCGCCACCGGAGCGGGGCCCCCCTGGCCTACTCGTCGCCGCGCTGCGGCCCGCCGGTGACGGCCGCGAGGAGCTGCGGGTTGGTCTCGATCTTCGCGCCCGCGCGGAGCGAGTGGATCCAGGCCTGCTGGACCGCCGACTCCTTCCGGTTGCGGAGCCGGGACGCGACCGCCTCGCGCTGGGCCTCGAACGCGTTCGGGTCCGGCGTCTCGCGGGTCTTCACCACCGCGACCACTGGGCCCGCGGCGCTGTCGTAGACGCGGGGGAGCGCCTGGCCGGCCTTCGCGGCGAAGGCGTCGGCGAGGAGCCCGTCGGCGGCGCCGATCTTCGGCACCGACGGCGACGTGCGCGCGATCGCCCCGGTCTCGTCGGGCGAGAACGTGTCGCTCCCGACCTTCACCGGCGCGAGCCGCCCGCCCTTCGCGGCGGCGAGGGCCGCCTGGGCCTTCTCCTTTGCGATCACGGCGGCCCGGTCCTTCACGAAGAGCTCGCGGGCGATCGTCGCGCGCGCCTGGTCGAGCGTCACCGTCTTCGCCGGGACGATCTCCTCCGCCTGGACGAGGTGCCACCCCGACGCCGAGCGGACCGGCTCGGAGAGCTGCCCCTTCTCGAGCGAGAGCGCCGCCTTCGCGAACGCGTCGTCGAAGAGCCCCTCGGAGACGAAGCCGATCTCTCCGCCGCGCGCCTTCGTCGCGGCGTCGTCGGAGAGCTCGCGGGCGACCCGGGCGAAGTCCTCGCCCTTCGCGAGCCGCGCCCGGGCCTCGCCGATCCGCTGCCGCGCGGTCGCGTCGTCCGCGCCCGGCTCCACCTTCACGAGCACGTGGCGGACGCGCACCTTCTTCTTCTGGTCGAAGCGGGCGGCGTTCTCCTTGTAGAACGCGGCGATCTTCGCCTCCTCGCGCTTCGCGTAGGCCGCGAGCTCCTCGGCCGACGGCTTGAGGCTCGCCTCGATCGCGGTGACCGGCACGCGCACGAACTGGAGGGCGACCTTGTCGGCCTCGCCCTCCCACGCCTCGCGGACCTCGGCGTCGGCGACCTTCACGGTGTTCCGCACGGCCGCCGCCATCTTCTGCTCGAGGAGCTGGTCCTTCACCGACGCCTCGAACTTCCCGGCGGAGCCGTAGCTCTGGCGGGCGCTCTCCTCGTAGAGGGTGAAGCTGAACGTCCCGTTCTCCTGGAACTGGGGCATCGCGTGCACCGCGCGGGTGAGCTCGTCCTTGCCGACCTCCAGGCCGCGCCTGTGCGCCTCCTGGCGGATCAGCTCGCGGTCGATGACCTGCTCGAGGGCCTGGGCCGGCAGCCCGAGCTGGGACAGCAGCTCCGGGGTGAGGGCGTCGCCCGCCTGCTGGCGCAGGATCATGTACATCTGGCGGTACTGCTGCTCCCACTCGGTGGCGGAGATGCTCTTCCCGTTCACGCGCGCCGCGTACGGGGCGGAGTCACCGCTGAAGCTCCCCCGCTTGGAGAGAGAGCCGGGGCCGAAGTTGATGGCGAAGACGACGACGATGCCGCCCACGATGAGCCAGGAGAAGGCGCTCTTCGTGTTGGCCCGGAGGATGTCGAGCATGAAGCGAGGTCCCGATGTGTTGAGGGACGGCAGCCCGGAAATTCCGGGCGCCGCGAAGTTGAACACCCTAGTCAAACAACGCTAAAATGCAAGGGATTTCCCCCCTCCCGGAGCCTTCGTGGTCGCCCTCCTGAAGCGGTATCGCGAGCTCCTCCTCGTCGCGGTCCTGCTGCTCGCGCCGCTCGGTGTGTTCTTCTCCCACGCGAAGAAGGACGCGGAGCGCAATCGCGTCGATCGCGCGGTCGTGTGGGTCGCGACCCCCATCGAGCGGGCGGTCGGCTGGACCGCCACGAAGGTCCTCGGCGGCTGGTACGGGTACGTCGCGCTGCGCGGCTCGCACGCCCGCGCCCAGGAGCTCACGATCCGAGTGGAGCAGCTCGAGCTCGAGCGGCAGCAGCTCGCCGAGACGAAGGCCGAGGCGGAGCGGCTCCGCAAGCTCCTCGCGTTCTCCGAGCTCTCCGGCGAGCGGCGCTTCGTCGGCGCGCGCGTGATCGGGATCCGGCTCGGCGCGGTGGGGCGGCAGGTGCTCACGCTCGACCGCGGCGCCGACGCGGGGCTCGCGCCGCTCATGCCGGTGATGGTGGCGGACGGCGTGGTCGGGCGCGTCCACTCGGTCGCGGCCGGAACCGCCGACGTGCTCGTGGTCACCGACCTCAACAGCTCGATCGCGGTGCGGGTCGAGCGCACCCGAGCGCGCGCGAACGTGCGCGGCACGGGGAACCCGGACCTGTGCCGGCTCGACTACGCGCTCCGCGCCGAGGACATCATCGAGGGCGACCCGCTCGTCACCTCCGGTACGGACGGCATCTTCCCGCGCGGGCTCGTGGTCGGGAAGGTGACGAAGCTCGACCGCAAGCAGCACGGGCTCTTCCAGGAAGCGAAGGTCGTCCCTGCGGTGGACGTGACCCGGGTGGAGGAGGTGCTGGTCCTCACCTCCTCGGAGCGCGCCGCCGAGATCCAGCCCGCCGCGTACGCGCCCGCGAAGCCGTGAACCCGTGAACCAGTGAAGCCGCTCGCCCACGTCGTCTTCGCGCTGCTCCTCGCCGCGCTCCAGGCCGCGCTCCTGCGCTGGCTCGGCGGCGGCGCGTTCTCCGTCGCGCTCCTCGCGATCTGCGTCGTCTGGGCGGGGCTCCACGGCGGGAACGTGGACGGCTCCCTCGCCGCCTTCGGCGTCGGCTACGTGATGGACCTCATGGCGGGGACGCCGAAGGGGCTCCTCACCTTCCTCGCCGTGGGGCTGTTCCTGGCGGTGCGGGCGGTGTCCGTCGCGGTGGACCTGAAGGGCCGCGCGGCGCTCGCCCTCCTGTCGGGGCTCGGGGCGCTCTTCCTCTCGGTCGGCGCGCTGCTGCTCCTGCGCAACACGGTGGAGGCCGAGGGTGCGCCCGGCGGGGAGCTCGCCGGGCGCATGATCGTCGAGGCCCTCCTCACCGCGGCGGCCGCCCCGATGGTGGCGCTGGGACTCCGCCGGCTGGACGCGCGGTTCCACCGGGAGGAGTCCGGCCTCCTCGGCTGACCCATGTCCCTCATCCCCCGGAGCGCGCCCGGCGCGGCGCAGAAGGACTTCCGGCCCCGGCTCGCCTGGGCGACCGGCGTCGCCGCGATCGCGTTCCTCGTGCTCCTCTCGCGCCTCTACCAGCTCCAGATCGTCCGGGGCGACGAATACAAGGAGAAGGCCGACGACAACTTCGTGAAGGAGCTCCGGCAGCCGGCGGACCGCGGGCTCGTCCTCGACCGGAGCCGGCGTGTCCTCGTGGACTCGCGCCCCTCCTACGACGTGACGCTCACGCCTGCGTTCTGCGGCAAGCAGTGCGACGACGTCATCACCCGACTCGCCACGCTCCTCTCCCTCTCCCAGGACGAGATCGAGCGGGCGCGCGACCTGACCGAGTCCGCCCGCAAGCTCGAGCGGTTCAAGCCGTTCACCGTGAAAATCGACGTCGGCCGCGACGCGCTCGACCTGTACCTCGCGAACCAGATGGACCTCCTCGGGGTGGACGTCGTCGCGACGCCGCACCGCAACTACCGCTACGGCTCGCTGGGCGGGCACCTCATCGGCTACATGAACGAGCCGAGCCCGGAGGAGCTGAAGCGGCTCAACGAGGACATCCAGAAGACCGGGACGAAGCAGGGGCTCTACCAGCTCGGCGACTACGTCGGCCGGCGCGGGCTCGAGCGGCGGTTCGAGCGCGACCTGCGCGGCGTGGACGGCAAGGAGCGCGTGCCGGTGGACGCGAAGGGCCGCCGCAAGGACGACGCGGACGAGCTCATCCCGCCGGGCATGCGGCTCGTCCCGTCGCAGCCGGGCAAGAACCTCGTCCTCTCCCTCGACTGGCGGCTGCAGGAGTTCGCGGAGAAGACCTTCCCGGCCACCGCGGGGGTGGTCGTCGCGATGGACGCGAAGACCGGCTACCTCCTCGCGCTCGTCGATCGCCCGGCGCCGGACCCGAACAAGATGTCGGGCCGCATCTCCGGGACGGAGCTCGCCGCGATCCACGCCGATCCGCTCCAGCCCGAGCTGTTTCGCGCGATCCAGCAGCACTACCACCCCGGCTCGACGTTCAAGGCGCTCACCGCGATCGCCGCGATGGAGGAGGGGGTCCTGAAGCCGCAGTCGACGGTCTTCTGCCCGGGCCACTTCCGGATGGGCTCGCACGTGTGGCGTTGCGACAAGGAGTCGGGGCACGGGTCGGTGGACTTCCAGCACGCGCTCGGCGCCTCGTGCGACGTGTTCTTCTACGAGGCGGGCGCGCGGCTCGGCGCGGACGCGATCTCGAAGTGGGCGAAGGTGATGGGCCTCGGCGTCCCGACCGGGTTCGAGGTCGCGGGCGAGGTCCCCGGCACCGTGCCCGACGTCGAGTGGCACGACCGCCACATCCCCGGCGGCTACCAGAAGGGCATGCCGGTGAACCTCGCCATCGGCCAGGGCGACGTGAACGTCACCCCCCTGCAGCAGGTCGTGTTCTACGGCGCGCTCGCGACCGGGATCCTCTGGCGCCCGCAGATCGTCCTCCGGATCGAGGACGCGGACGGGCGGGTGCTGCAGGAGTTCGCGCCCCAGGAGCGGGGCCGCCCGAACGTGAAGCCCTCCACGCGGGCGACCGTGCTGAAGGGGCTCCTCGCAGCGGTGAACGAGCCGTACGGCACCGCCTACGGCTCGCGGCTCGCGGACGTGGTGATGGCGGGGAAGACCGGGACCGCCCAGGTCGTGCGCATGGGCGCGAGGCGGCTCAAGGCGAGCCAGGTCGGCTACTTCGAGCGCGACCACGCCTGGTTCGCCGCGTTCGCGCCGGCCGACGACCCGCAGATCGTGGTGGTGGTGCTGAACGAGCACTCCGGCTTCGGCTCGTCGAACGCCGCGCCGACCGCCACCGCCGTGGTGAAGAAGTGGCTCGAGCTCCAGGCGGCGGACGCCGCCGAGCGCGCCGGGGCGCCGCCGCCTGCGCCCCCGGCCCCGCCGGCGCAGCCGGGCCCCGCGGCGCCGCCGCCGCGGATCGAGAAGCCGAAGCTCGGCGCCACCGACGCCGAGACGGGAGGGGCCCGTGGCTGACGTCTCGCTCGCGGCGATGCCACAGCGCAAGCCGTTCGCGCACTTCCCCGCGCACATCGCGGCGCTCGTCGTCTCGATCTCGGCGATCGGGATCTGGAACCTCGCCTCCGCCTCCCGCAGCGCGCACTCGCCGGTCTGGATCCAGCAGACGGCCTGGATGGCGGGAGGGATCGTCCTCGCGCTCGCGATCACGCTCTTCGACACCCGCACCTTCCAGCGGGCCGCGTGGGTGGTGTACGGCGGCGTGATCCTCCTGCTCCTCTTCGTGCTGGTGAAGGGGCGGGTGGTGATGGGCGCGCGCCGCTGGATCGGCGTCGGACCGATCAACCTGCAGCCGTCGGAGCTGGCGAAGGTGGCGGTGGTCCTCGCGCTCGCCGCATGGTTCCACGTGGACGCCGAGAAGCGAAAGGACGGCTACGGCCTGCTCGGGCTCGCGGTCCCCCTCGGCATCGTGCTCGCCCCGGCGGTGCTCACGCTGCGCCAACCGGACCTCGGCACCGCGCTCATCATCGTCGCGGTCGGGCTCACCCAGATCCTCTTCGCGAAGGTGCGCTGGAAGACCCTCGCGATCCTCGTCACCGTCGCGGTGGGCGGCGCGACCTTCGCGTACCCGCACCTGAAGCCCTACCAGAAGAAGCGGATCGAGACGTTCCTCAACCCGCAGGGGGACGCGCTCGGCGCCGGCTACCACGCGACCCAGTCGATGATCGCGGTGGGCTCGGGGCAGGGGCTCGGGAAGGGGTGGGGGCAGGGGACCCAGACCTACTTCTCGTTCCTCCCCGAGCAGCACACCGACTTCATCTTCTCGGTCTGGGCCGAGGAGCACGGCTTCGTCGGCTGCCTGCTCCTCGTCGGGCTCTACTTCGCCCTGCTGACCGCCGCGATCGACATCTGCGGCGGGGCGAGGGATCGGTTCGCCTCGTTCCTCGCGATCGGCGTCACCGCGATGCTCTTCTGGCACGTCTTCGTGAACGTCGGGATGGTGATCGGGATCCTGCCGGTCGTGGGCGTGACGCTTCCGCTCATGAGCTACGGAGGGTCCTCCGTGCTCACGGTCTTCGCCGCGATCGGGCTGCTCGCGAACGTCGGGATGCGACGATTTGTGAACTGAGCTTCGGTGGACGTGGACGCGCCCCGAAGGTCATCACGCGGGAGAACCGGGTCCAGGTGCTGCCACGGTTCTTCCACACGTCGAAGCGCGAGGCGAAGGAGGTCTCGGCGGCGCTCCTGCCTGCGGAGGCTCCACCGCTCCGAACGGTCGTGACCGAGGTCCGTCCTTCGACCTCGGCGGTCTCTGCGCCCGGTGTCGCGTCTTCGTGTGTTGCGGCGCCGGACACCGTCGCCGACGTCCGCGTTCCGCTCACGGTCGCGACGTCGCCAGTTCTTCCGGAAGAACCGACTCATGCCAACTCGAGCGTCCCTGATGTGGTGTCACCACCCGCCCGCTCGCGCTCGCAACGCGTCGAGGTCGAGCCGCTCACCGCAGACCTTCGCCGCATCCACGTCACCGTCTCCCGCCGCTTCCTCGACAAGCTCGCGGCCGCCCGCGCCGCGCTGTCGCACTCCCACCCGGGGGCGTCCGAGGACGAGATCCTCGAGGTCGGGCTCGACCTCATCCTCCAGCGTCACGCGAAGCGCCGCGGAGTCGTGGAGAAGCCGCGGAAGGAGGCTCAGGCGCGGGAAGCGCCCGCTTCGACTCCGACGTCCGGTGAACGGACCCGTCACGTTCCCGCCGCGGTCTGGCGCGCCGTTTGGAAGCGCGACCACGGGTGCTGCGCCTGGCCGCTCGAGGGCGGCGGGGTCTGCGGCTCCATCCACCAGGTCGAGCTCGATCACGTCGAGGGCTTCGCGCTCGGCGGACGCACCACCATCGACGCCTGCCGGCTCCTCTGCCGCTTCCACCAGGACGTCTCCGCCCGCCAGGTCTACGGGGACGCGCTGATGGATCGGTACACGAGCCCGAAGGGTGGCGCTTGCTCCGAGCCGGTCGAGGCCTACGACAGCGCCTTCTTCAGGCTCTCCTCGAGCTTCGACTTGGGGACGGCGCCGACGATGGTGTCGACCACGCGGCCGCCCTTGAAGAGGAGCAGCGTCGGGATCGAGCGGATCCCGAACTGCTGCGGGACCTGCTGGTGCTCGTCCACGTCCATCTTCGCGATCTTGACCTTCCCCTTGTACTGCTTCGCGAGCTCCTCGACGGCAGGCGCGATGGCCTTGCAGGGCCCGCACCACACCGCCCAGAAGTCCACGAGCACGGGGACGTCGCTCTTCAGGACCTCCTTGTCGAAGGTCGCGTCCTGAAGCGTGACCACGTCGTTGGATGCCATTCCACTCCTCCCGCCGGTGGGCCCGGAACACGACTTCTAGCCGCGCGGTCCCACCCTGGCAAGCCGCTCGGGGGGCATGGTATCAGTCGGGCCGGAGACGGAATGTCCGGGCTGCTCTTCGTATCCCAGGCGATGCTCGATTCCTGGGCCGAGGTCGGGAAGATCGACTTCGTCGGCAACGTCATGACCTTGCTTGCCGGAGAGGGGAAGGGGCGGAGCTACGCCCTCGATCCGGCGGTGCGGTTCATGAAGGTGCTCGGGGGCGAGCAGGACCCGAACGCGCTCCTCCACAAGGTGAAGAGCCTCGCCCACCTGAAGGAGCTGGGCGCCGAGCCGGCGGGCGACTCCTGCATCCTCGGGGACTTCGCCTACGAGGTGCAGCCCGGGTTCCTCGCCGAGGCCTCGGCCCTGCAGGCGGTCGCCGCTGCGAAGCCCGTCGCGCCGCTGCCGGCCAAGGCCGCCGTCGCCGCCCCGGCAGCCCGAGGGGCGGCCGCCTCCTCGCCCGCGGGAAAGCCAGGCCAGGGGACGCCGATCCGCTCGAAACCCCTCGGGATCGGCCCCTTGCCCAAGGATCTGGAGGAGAAGCGGAAGGAGGCGGAGGCTCTCGCCCGTTTCCTCTTGGACAACCTGTCCTAGAGGTGCGAAGAACCCGCGCGATCCCATGTCGATGATCATCCTCCGCGTCGCCGCCGCTCTCTATGCCGGCGCCACCGCGGCCTACATCCTCCACTTCGCCCGCCCCCGCCACGCGCGGCTCGCGACCGCCGGGGCCGGTCTGCTCGCGGTCGCCTTCCTCGTGCACGGCGCCGCGATCGGCGTCGGCTGCGCCGAGGTCGGCGGGGCCGAGTTCTTCAGCCTGCGGGGCGGCGTGGTCCTGGGCCTCTTCCTCGCGGCGGGTGCGTACCTCGCCGTGCAGCGCCTCTACCACCTGCCGTCCCTCGGCGCGTTCATCACGCCCTTCATCCTCGTCCTGCTCCTGCCCGCGCTCTTCGGGACGCCCGGCCACCCGGAGCTCGCGCCGGAGACGCTCCGCCGGCCGACCCTCACCCTCCACATCATGACCGCGGTCGGCGGCGTCGCCCTCTTCGCGATCGCGTGCGGGGCGGCGGTCATGTACCTGCTGCAGGAGCGGGAGGTGAAGGGGAAGGCGAAGGGGAAGCGCTTCGGCGCGCTCTTCCCGCGCCTGCCCTCGCTCGAGGCCCTCGACCGGCTCGTCCAGCGCCTCGTCCGGCTCGGGTTCGTCGTGTACACGGTCGCCCTCGTCGCGGGCACGATCACCGCCACCGAGCTCTGGAAGAGCTGGTGGTCCTGGGACGCGAAGCAGATCACCTCGGTGCTGGTCTGGCTGCTCTACGGCGGCATGGTCCAGCTCCGCCACAACGGCTGGCATGGGCGCCGGTACGCGCTCCTCACCCTGGCGGGCTTCCTGCTCGTCGTCGGGTCGATGGTGACGCTGAAGGTGGTGCCCGGCTCGACCCGCCACTCCGGCGACTACGGCACGCACGTGACCACGGGTGGGACGCCGTGAGCGCGCGCGAGGTCTTCCTGGTGGGGCTCTCGCACAAGAGCGCGCCCATCGAGGTCCGCGAGCGGGTGGCCCTCACCGGGGAGGCCCTCCGGGACGCGCTCTCGGAGCTCCGCGCCTCGGAGGGGGTGCGCGAGGCGCTCGTCGTCTCCACCTGCAACCGGGTCGAGGTGTACGTCCACGGGCTCGACGACGCGGCGGCGCGGCGCTTCTTCACCTCGCGCTCGGGGGCGGCGGGCGAGCACCTCTACGCGAAGGGTGGCGTCGAGGCGGTGCGCCACCTCTTCCGCGTCTCCGCGAGCCTCGACTCGATGGTCGTCGGCGAGCAGCAGATCCTCGGGCAGGTGAAGGAGGCCTACGGGATCGCCAGCGCGGCGGCCGCGGCGGGGGCCTTCTTCTCCCGCATGTGCAACCGCGCCTTCGCGACCGCGAAGCGGGTCCGCACCGAGACGGACATCGGCCGCGGCACCACCTCGATGTCGCAGGTCGCGGTGGAGCTCGTCGAGAAGATCTTCGGCGACCTGAAGGGGCGAAGCATCCTCCTCGCCGGCGCCGGCAAGATGGGCGCGCTGTCCGCGAAGGCGCTCGCGTCGCTCGGCGCCGACCGGATCCTCGTCACGAACCGGTCCGCCGACCGCGGCAGCGCGCTCGCGGACCAGGTGAAGGGGCACTTCCGCGACTGGTCCGAGCTGCAGGACCTCCTCGCCGAGGCCGACGTCGTCATCGTCTCGACCGGCGCGCCGAACTACGTCCTCACCCGCGACATGCTCGCGAAGGCGATGAAGGCGCGGCGTCACCGCTCCATCTGCCTCATCGACCTCGCCGTCCCGCGCAACGTGGACCCGGCCTGCGCGGACCTGTCGGACGTCTACGCCTACGACGTGGACGACATGGAGAGGGTGGTCGAGTCCACCCACGAGGCCCGGCGTGGCGAGGCCCTGCGCGCCGACGCGATCGTGGAGGCCGAGGTGCTGGCCTTCGCGCGCGAGCGCGAGACCCGCGCCGCCCTCCCGGTGCTCGTGCAGCTCCGCCGGCGCGCCGAGGCCATCGCGCGCGAGGAGGCGGCGCGCACGCTGGCGCGCGTCGGCGCGAAGCTCGACGACCGCGGGCGCGCCTCCGTCGAGGCGATGGCGCAGGCGATCGTGAAGAAGCTCCTCCACCCGCCGACCGCCCGGCTCAAGGAGGCGGCGGCCTCCGGCGACGGCTCCCTCGCGGGCGCGGTCGCGGAGCTCTTCGCGATCCCGCCGGGCGAGCTCGCGCCCCGGGCCGCGTCCCCGGAGCGGCGCGGCGCGGCCGAGCCCCCCTCCGAGCGCGAGACGGCGGAGAGCGACCAGGCCGCGGCGGCCAGCGCCGAGCGCGGCTAGACGAACGACGACGACCCGCGGACCGGGTCCAGGGAAAGGCAGCCGACGAGATGATCCGCATCGCAACCCGCCGCAGCCCGCTCGCCAAGTGGCAGGCGAACCACGTCGCCGACCTCCTCCGCGCGCGCGAGGCGGGGCTCGAGGTCCGGCTCCACGAGCTCGTCACCCGCGGCGACAAGATCCTCGACGTCCCCCTCGCCGACGTGGGCGGGAAGGGGCTCTTCGTGAAGGAGATCGAGGACGCGCTCCTCGCGCGCGACGCGGAGATCGCGGTCCACTCGATGAAGGACCTCCCCGCCCTGCTCGCGCCCGGGCTCGTGATCGGCGCGGTCCCCGAGCGCGAGGACCCGCGCGACGCGCTCTGCTCGCCGAGGTGGAAGACCCTCGAGGCGCTCCCGAAGGGGGCGAAGGTCGGCACCTCCTCGCTCCGGCGCGGCGCGCAGCTCAAGGCGCTCCGCCCGGACCTCGAGCTCCACATGGTGCGCGGCAACGTCGAGACCCGGCTCCGGAAGGCGTCGGAGGAGCTCGACGCGGTGGTGCTCGCGTACGCGGGGCTCCGCCGGCTCGGCCTCGCCGCGCACGCGACCCAGGTCCTCTCGCCGGAGCAGATGCTCCCCGCCGTCGCCCAGGGCGCGCTCGCGCTCGAGGCGCGCGCGGACGACGCCGCGACGCTCCGGCGCCTCGCCGCCCTGGACCACCCGGAGACCCGGGTGCGGACCGAGGCGGAGCGCGGCTTCCTCGCGCGGATCGAGGGTGGGTGCCAGGTCCCCATCGCCGGGTACGCCGTCGTCGAGGGCGATCGCGTCGTCCTGCGCGCGCTCGTCGCCGCGCTCGACGGCAAGCGGACGATCCGCGGCGAGCGGTCCGCGCCGCACGCCGGGGCGCGCGCCATGGGCGAGGCGCTCGCCGAGGAGCTGCTCTCGAAGGGCGCCGCCGAGATCCTGCGCGAGTGCGAGGGCAAGTCCCCCGGCCTCGCCGCGCCGAAGCGCAGCTGACGTTCGCCGTGCCCACCCCGCGCCTCGACCGCCGCACCGTCGTCGTGACCCGCGCGAAGGCGGGCGAGGACGCGCTCTCCGCGCGGCTCCGCGAACTCGGGGCGGAGGTCCGCGAGATCGCGTCGATCGCGTTCGCGCCGCCCGCCGACCCCGCGCCGCTCGACGCGGCGCTCCGCGACCTCGCCCGCTTCGACTGGGCCGCCTTCGCGAGCGCGACGGCCGTGGAGCGGACCCTCGAGCGGCTGCGGGCGCTCGGGCTCGACGCCGCGGCGCTCGGGCGCCTCTCGCTCGCGGCCGTCGGGCCGGCGACCGCCTCGTCCCTCGCGCGCGCGGTCCGCGCCCCGGACGTGGTGCCCGCGGAGTCGAAGGGCGAGGCGCTCGCCGCCGCGCTCGCCGGGCGCGTGCGCGGCAAGCGGGTGCTTCTGCCGCGGCCCGCCGAGGGCCGGCCGGAGCTCCTCGAGGGCCTCCTCGCCTCCGGCGCCGAGGTCGTCGCGGTCGAGGCGTACCGTACGCTCCCTGCCCCGCCCGAGACGGTCGCGCCGCTCGCGGCGTGGCTCGAGGCGGGCGAGGTCGCCGCGGTGGCATTCGCGTCGCCGTCCGCGGTGCAGGCGGTCGTCGCCGGCCTCGGGGCCCGTGCAGCGCTCCTGCGAGGTGCCGTCCTCGCGGCGATCGGCCCCACGACCGGCGACGCGCTCCGCGCGGCGGGGCTCGAGCCGGCGGTTCAGCCGCGGCGGTACACCGGGGCCGATCTCGCCGAGGCGATCGCGTCCCACCTCGCCTCCCGCTGAGGGTGTACCCGCAGCTGCCCGTCCCCGATAGACTGCTCCGGGGGGATCCCCGATGGCGACGGAGCCGCAAACCTCGGAGGCGCTGGTCCGGATCCGCGTTCCGCTCGAGTCGCCGCCGCCAGGTGGCGGCCCGCCGGACGACTGGGTCTGGGCGGAGCCGCTCGGGAGCGGCCGGTTCCGGGTCGAGTCGAGCCCGTTCTTCGCGTACGGGATCTCCCGCGACGACGTCGTGCTCGCGGTGGCTGCGGCCGGCGAGGCGGAGCCCCGGCTCGAGGACGTGCTCGAGAAGGGCGGTCACCGGACCCTGCGCGTGGCGCTCGATCCCAAGGCCGAGATCACGAGCGGCGCGATCCAGGGGCTCCTCGAGCGGCTCCTCGAGCTCGGCTGCACGCACGAGTCGTTGCGGCCGAAGCTCGTCGTGCTCGACGTGCCGGGCGAGGTGGACGTGGAGGTCGTCCTCGATCTCCTGCAGGCGCTCGCGGACGAGGGGACGATCCTCTGGGAGTGGGCGGATCCCAGGCCGAGCTGAGCGCTCCAGCGCTCCTCCCCAGCGCTCCGCCCCGAAGACCCGCAGGGCCGCCGCGACGCGGGCGAGGGCGCCCGGGTGCGGCGCGCAGGGGCTAGGGCGCGTCCGGTGCGCTCGAGCGCTCGGGCCGCGCGCGCAGCGAGCTCCACGCGCACCACACCGGAGCGCCGGCCCAGAGGGCCCACCCCGCCGCCGCGATCGTGCCGCCGATCCCGCGGCAGCGCTCGCGCACGCCGAGCATGCCGAGCAGGTTCCACCAGTCGTGCGAGTCCAGATCCGGAGCGAGGAGCGGGAGGGCGCGATCCATCGCGTCGGCCGCGTAGGTCCCGACGTTCACGAGGTTGAACCCCGCCCAGACGAGGGCGACCGCGAACGCGGCGGTCCGGCGCGTCCGCGCGAACGCGATCGCGGCCGCGGCGGGGAACGCGAGCTGGCCGATGGTGCCGCCGAGGTACATGAGGAAGCGGGAGCCCAGGATCCCGAGGATGGGGTGGCCCGCCTCGTGGAACACGAGGTCCGCGCCCGAGACGATCGCGGCGAGCGCGCCGTGGGTCGCGTGAGACCAGGCGAGCGCCGCGGCGAGGAGGAGGACTGCCGCGGCCTCCCACCCTCCGGGCGCGGGGAGGAGGGCGTCGCCGTCGCCTGCGTTTCGATCTGCGGCGGCGAGCAGGTCCGTCATCGTGGGCCCAGCGTACCTCAGTGCGTCACCTCCCAGGTGAGCCCGTCCGGCGCCGTGCCGGACACGCGCAGGTGTCCGCCGTGGAGGCCGGCGAGGTGGTGCCCGGCGCAGAGCGAGGTGAGGTTCGAGAGGTCGTCGCCGCCGCCGCGGGAGCGGAACTCGACGTGGTGGACGTGCACGGCGGTCCGGGAGCAGCCCGGGGCCGTGCAGCACCACCGGTCTCGGCGAGGGCGCGCTTCTGGGGCGTCGTCCGCTCCTTCAGCTCGTCCTGCCAGACCTGGATGAAGTGGGCGGAGGCCACCGCGAGCGCCTCGCCGGGCAGGACCCGCCTTCCGGTGGCCTTCTTCACCGCCCGGACGGTCTCGGCGACGACGATCCCGACCCGCTCCGGGACGAGGACGGCCATCCGGCCGCTGCTGCACATCTGCGCCTCCTCTCGTGAGTCGAGCTCGCGGCGGAGCGCGATGACGGTCAGCTCCTCCGCCCGGGAGATCCACCCTGCCTCGGTCCGCTCGGTCGCGACCCGGGCGACCTCGCGGGCCTTCTCGTAGGAGACCCGGCCGGCCCCGAGCGCCGCCTTCAGCTCGGGCAGCTCGTACAGCTTTCGGGCGAGGGCAATCCGCTGGCCGACGTTCCGCTCCGACATCCCCAGGCGCTCCTCGCAGTAGTGGGCGAAGGAGCCGAACTTCATGTCCCGCCAGACCCCGATCATCCGGAGGAGCATCGCGAGGTGGCCGACGAGCCCGTCCCAGCCGGCTCGCCTCGCGGCGAGCTCCCGCAGCCGCGCGTGGAGCGAATCCGGGTCGCGCTGCACGGCTGCATCCGCGGGCGAGGCCGGGACCGGCGGGATGGCCTCGAGGAAGGACCAGCGCTGGTACTCGCTTTCGAGCCAGGCCTTCAGCTCCTCGAGCTCACCCCGCCCCCGGCCGACGCGGGCGGAGAGCTCCCGGTCGCGCTCGTCCGGCTCGACCGGGTGCCCGATCCCCACCGTGCTCGCGAGGTCCCCTGCCATTCACGCGCAGTCTCGCACGCGGGGCTGACACCGAGAGTCGAGACGGAGCCGCCGCGACGGGTCCATTCGGGCGACGCGTCCGGGTGCGGCACGCCGCCGCACGCACGGGATCCTTTTCGGCTCGTCCCGAGTCGAATACGCTCGTTTCCGCATCGTGAATTCAGGGGGACCTCCATGACCAGCCTTCGATCCTTGGCGATCGCAGCGTGCGCGCTGCTCGCCGTCGCCTGCGCGCCGCAGCGGTCTCAGCCCGTCGGCAGCGCCGCGTTCGCGGTGGAGGTGGCGAGCGGGGGGGCGGCCATCACGAGCGTGACCGTGGAGGGACAGCCGGCGAACGTGACGGCGACGCTCGCGTACGACGCGACGAGCGGGAAGTTCAAGGGCACCCTCGAGGTCCCCGCGGGCGCTCAGACGTTCACGGTCCGCGCGTACGCGGGCGCGACGCTCGTCGCGACCGGCAGCGCGAGCGCGACGGTGGTCGCGGGCGAGACCATATACGTGCAGCTCACGCTCCTCGACACCATCGCGCCGCCGCCGCCGCCGCCGAACCAGCCGTACGTCACGACCTTCGTGGTGCCCGCGTCCGTGGGCGCCGGGGCCGTGGCGACCTTCACCGCCACCGCGGTGGACCCGCAGGGCGGGGCCCTCGCGCTCGAGTGGTCGCAGTTCTGTTCGGCGGAGGGCGGGACGTTCGGCACGCCGTCGGCCGCGACCACGACCTGGACCGCGCCGGGTGCCGCGACGAGCTGCGAGATCACGTTCAAGGCCACCTCCACCTCCGGCCTGTTC
>DASWCJ010000044.1:0-16037 GCA_036390155.1 Anaeromyxobacter sp. | reverse complement strand
AGGGCGCGCAGCGGGATCACCCGTGCGCCCTAGCGCTTCAGCGAGAAGTCCACCTTGGCCGCCTTGCCGGCCTCGACCGTCACGGGCTTGTCGGGCGCCTTGAGGTGCGAGTTCCAGACCGCGAGCTTGTAGGTCCCGGGCGGCACGTCCTTGATGGCGTAGTGCCCCTTTGCGTCCACCGCGGCGGCGAGGTGGTTCGGCGCGACGTAGATGAACGCGAGCATCTCCGGGTGGATCGAGCAGAGCTGGGTGTATGCGCCCTCCTGGTCGAACACGTGGGTGCGGTCCTCGTTCGGCTTGAAGGTGCCGAGGTTGTAGGCCTCGCCGTCCGGCGAGTAGACGTTGTGCGCGACGGTGTCGTGGTTCAGGAACTTCACCGTGTCGCCCTTCGCCACGACGAGGACCTTGGGCTGGAACTTGAGCGCCTTCTGGTCCATCGAGACCGTCCGCGGGGCGGCGGGCGGCTTCGCGTCCTTCAAGTAGACGACGGTCTCCTCCGCGTACTTCGCAGGCACGACGTCGACCTTGCCGGTGATCGATCCGGCCTGGGCGGCGGCGCGGGAGCCGGCGAGGAGGAGCGCGGTGGCCACCGCGAGGCGATGCAGGCTGGGGCTTCCCATGTGGTCTCCAGGGTGTGGGCTCGGTCCGGGCCTACATCGCCCAGGCGAGGAACAGCGCGATGGACTCGACCTCGTTCAGCTTCGCGCCGGGGTTCGCCGTGTCCTTCGGCGACGCGACGAAGTTGCCCCAGTCGGCGTTGCCGCCGGCCCAGCCGAGCCCCGTGCTGGACGAGGGGTCTTGAGCGAATCCGTTCACGAACTCGAAGTTCGCGACCAGCACCGCCTTCACGTTGGCGCGGAGGAGGAACGCGATCCCGGGCATGACGTGCACGTCGTTCACGTCCGGCGCGCCGTTGGGCATGAGCCCGATCCGTTCGACCCGCACCGCCGGAACCATCCACGGGAAGACCACGTACGAAAGCTCCGCCCACTCCACGTCCGCCTTCACGCGGGGGAAGTCACCGGCGATCGCGCCGAGGCTCCCGTGATCGTGGTCCTGCAGGTACGCCCCGACGTTCAGCTCGGCCGAGCCGAGCTGCCCGCGCGCGGCCGCGCCGTAGGTGACCGAGACGTTCCGCACCTCGGTGGTGGGGTCCGGCTGCGGCTGTCCCCCGTGCTCCACCGAGCGGTAGGCGAAGAGGTCGAGGGTGAGCGCGTCCTCGGCCCACGGCCGCATCGCGTTCGCCGGGCCCTGCACCCCCTCGCCGTCCATGCGCAGGCCGCCGAGCTTCCAGCCGACGTGCCCGTACACGTTCTCGCTCGAGAAGCGGGTGGTGAAGGCGTTCTTGCCGTTCGAGACCCCCGCGGACCAGGAGAAGTGCCCGCCGAGCACGCCGTTCACCTCGGCGCCGTTGTAGTCGTCGACGAGGATGAACGGGTCGCCCGAGAGCCCGTAGATGCCGGTCACAGGGACGACCGTCATGTTCGAGTCGCCGAGGTACGACGAGTGGGGCCCGAAGCTCGAGAGCGTCGGGAAGCCGCGCCCGACGACGAGGTTCAGGGCGTGCTTCGGGCCGAGGAGGTCGTTGAGGAGCACCTGCGCGTGCTCGAGCGACACCGTCCCGTCCGACGCGAGCGTCAGCTCGGCCCAGATCGTGGTCGTGTCGTCGAGCGCCGCGCCCGCCCAGAGGTGCGCCTCGTTCACGAGGTCGTCGAAGCTGAAGCGGAGGCCGGGGTTCGCCCGCGGCACGCTCGCGTTCGGATCGGGGAAGCCGACCACCTGGCCGTTCGCACCGACCGCGAGGACCGAGCCGCCGGGGATGCTCGACGGCCAGACCGACTTCGGGAAGGTCTTCTTGTTCGCCTCCTGGCCGAGCGCGATCTGCGCCTGCTTGATGACGTCGCCGTCCACGCCGGGGAAGCGGTAGCCGTTCCGGCGGAACGCCTCGCCGAACGGGTTGAGCTTCGGGTAGACGGTGTGGCAGGTGAGGCAGCTCGTCTCGTACTTGCGGGCGAACGAGGGGATCGCCTGCGCCGCGCGCGGCGCAGAGACGAGGAGGGTCGTGAGGAGCAGCTGGAGCGCGATCAGGGACCTGCGAGTCATCGCTGCCTTCCTGCCCGTCGCGGGGGAGGGTGCGGGCGCTCCGCGTCGTTCCGGCGCAGGGTGCCCGCGCTGCTCGCGGCGGGCTTCGACTTCGGGACGTGGGAGACACTATCGCGGCGCGTACCCAGAGGATCGGCCCGCGCGGGGAGGACCCATCGTGCGCGGGCGAGCTTTCAACGAACGTTGAAAACCACCTCTGGCCGGGTGTAGAACCCCGCGCCATGGCCTACCGCTCGCTCCGCGAGTTCCTCGATCGGCTGGAGGTCGCGGGCGAGCTCGTCCGCGTGAAGGAGAAGGTCGATCCCGTCCTCGAGATGGCGGCGATCGCGGACCGCGCCGCGAAGCAGGGCGGCCCGGCCTTCCTCTTCGAGAACCCCGCGACCGGCCGGTTTCCGGTGGCGATGAACCTCTTCGGGACCCGCCGCCGCACGAGCTGGGCCCTCTCCGCGAACGACCTCGAGGACCACGCGACGGAGCTCCGCGCGCTCCTCCACCTGGCGCCGCCCCAGTCCTTCTGGGACAAGCTCAAGATGCTCCCGAAGCTCGGGAAGCTCGCGTCGATGGCGCCGAAGCAGGTGTCGTCGGGCCCGTCGCAGGAGGTGGTGGACCGCGAGCCCGACCTCCGCACCCTCCCGGTGCTCACCACCTGGCCGCACGACGGCGGACCGTTCGTGACGCTCCCCCAGGTCATCACCCGCGATCCGGAGACCGGGATCCGCAACGTCGGCATGTACCGGCTCCAGGTCCTCGGGCCGCGCCAGCTCGCCATGCACTGGCAGCTCCACAAGACCGCGACCGCCCACTACCGCGAGTACAAGCGCCGCGGCGAGCGGATGCCGGTCGCGATCGCGCTCGGGGGCGACCCCGCCCTCACCTACTGCGCCTCGGCGCCGCTGCCGCCGAACGTGGACGAGTACCTCTTCGCCGGCTTCCTCCGCGGCGAGGCGGTGCGGATGGTGAAGGGGGTCGCGACCGGGCTCGACGTGCCCGCCGACGCGGACCTCGTGATCGAGGGCTTCGTCGACACGACCGCGCCGCTCGTCCGCGAGGGGCCGTTCGGCGATCACACCGGCTTCTACTCGCTCGCCGACGACTACCCCGCGCTCGACGTCGTCGCGGTGACGCACCGGCGCGACGCGGTCTACCCGGCGACGGTCGTCGGCCCGCCGCCCGTCGAGGACCAGTGGCTCGGGAAGGCCACCGAGCGGATCTTCCTCCCGATGCTCCAGATGATCTTCCCGGAGATCGTCGACATGGCGATGCCGGTCGAGGGCGTCTTCCACAACCTCTGCCTCCTCTCCATCAAGAAGGAGCACCCCGGCCAGGCGAAGAAGGTGATCCACGGGCTGTGGGGCTCCGGGCAGATGGCGCAGACGAAGACGCTCGTCGTGTTCGACGACGACGTGGACGTGCAGGACGTCTCGCAGGCCGCGTGGCGCGCCTTCGCGAACGTGGACGTGCGGCGCGACCTCGTCCTCGCCGACGGCCCGGTCGACGTCCTCGACCACGCCGCGGCGCACTTCGCCTACGGCGGGAAGATCGGCGTGGACGCGACGAGGAAGTGGCGCGAGGAGGGCGGGCGCGAGTGGCCGGAGGTGTGCGTCCACCCGCCCGAGGTGGTCGCGCGGATGGACGTGCTCTACGAGCGGCTCGTCCCGCGCGCGCCGAAGCCGCGGCGGATGAGGCTCGCGGAGCCCCGCGCCGCCTCCTGGAAGCCGCCCCAGGGAGGCAACCTCCAGTGAGCACGGTCCCCCTCCCCGGCGAGGCGAAGCAGCGCGGCTCCGCCGTGCGCGCGATGTTCGACCGCGTCGCCCCGTCCTACGACCTCCTGAACCGGGTGATGTCGCTCCGCATCGATCAGGCCTGGCGCGGCCGGCTCCTCAGGGACCTCGCGCCGCGCGACGGCGAGGCGATGCTCGACCTGTGCGCGGGCACGATGGACGTCGCGGCCCTGGCGCATCGCCGCGTCCCGGGCCTGCGCATCGTCGGCGCCGACTTCTCGTTCGGGATGCTCTCCCGCGGCGTCCAGAAGACCGGCCTCCCGGCGAGCCAGGCCGACGCGCTCGCGTTGCCCTTCAAGCCCACCTCCTTCGACCTCGCCACCGTGACCTTCGGGATGCGGAACCTGGACTCGTACGAGACGGGGCTCGCCGAGCTCGCGCGCGTGCTCCGGCCGGGGGGCCGCCTCGGGATCCTCGAGTTCTTCCGCCCGGAGTCCGCCGGCACGCGGGCGGTCCACGTCGCGATCAACAAGATCATGGTGCCGGTGATGGGCCGGATCCTGTCGCCGGACCCGGAGGCCTACCGGTACCTCGTGAAGTCCATGGAGCGCTTCGCCTCCCGCCCCGAGTTCGAGGAGGGCACGCGCCGGCACGGGTTCCGCGACGTGAAGGGTGCGACCCTCTTCCCCGGGATGTGCGGCCTCGTCACGGCGGTGCGCGCGTGAAGCTCGTCGTCGCGGTCTCCGGCGCGTCGGGCGCCCCGTACGCGAAGCGGCTCCTCGACTTCCTCGCCGGGCACGGGAAGGCGGCCGGCGTCTCCGCGGACCTCGTCTTCACCCAGACCGGCAAGCAGGTCTGGAAGCACGAGATCGGCGCGGAGCCGGCCTACCCGTTCCCGGTCTGGAAGAACCAGGACTTCACCGCGCCCTTCGCGTCCGGCTCGGCCCTCTACGACGCGATGGTGGTGATCCCCTGCTCGGCGGGCGCGCTCGCGCGCATCGCCTACGGGATCTCGGCCGACCTCGTCGGGCGCGCGGCGGACGTGATGCTGAAGGAGCGGCGCCGGCTCGTGCTCGTCTTGCGCGAGACGCCGATCTCGCTCGTGCACGCGCGGGCGATGACGCAGGTGATCGAGGCGGGCGCGTTCGTGATGCCCGCCTCGCCCTCCTTCTACTCGGGGCCGAAGACGATCGACGCGCTCGTCGACACGGTGGTCGCGCGCGTGCTCGACCGGATCGGCCTCCCGAACGACCTCATGAAGCGCTGGGACGGGATGCACCCCGGCTCGCCCGAGCCCGTGGAGGAGCCGTAGCCATGGCCATCTCGACCCTCGCGCAGCGCGCCCTCGAGCGCGACGGCCTCGGCCCGATCCGCGACACGGTCCTCGCCGGCGGCCGGCTCACCGACGCGGACGCGCTCCAGCTCTTCGAGGCGGCGGACCTGTCCGCCGTCGGCGCGCTCGCGAACCACGTCCGGGAGGGGCGCCACGGGGACCTCGCCTTCTACAACCGGAACACCCACCTCAACCCGACCAACGTCTGCGCGGCGACCTGCAAGTTCTGCTCGTTCGCGCGCAAGGAGGGCGAGACCGCCTCGCCCGGCTACACCATGACGGTGGACGAGGCGGTGGAGAAGGTCCTCGCCCGCCGGCCCCTCGGCCTGACCGAGGTCCACATGACGGCCGGGCTCCACCCGAGCCTGCCGTGGAGCTACTACCCCGAGCTGCTCGCGCGCATCCGCGCGGCGTGGCCGGAGCTCACCATCAAGGCCTTCACCGCCGTCGAGATCCACTTCTGGGCGGAGAAGTACGGGAAGACCTACGCCCAGGTCCTCGGGGAGCTCCGCGACGCGGGGCTCGACACCATGCCGGGCGGCGGGGCGGAGATCTTCGCGCCCCGCGTTCGCCGGAAGATCTGCGACGACAAGGCCACCGCGGAGCAGTGGCTCGAGGTGCACCGGACCGCGCACCGGCTCGGCATCAAGACCAACTCGACCATGCTCTACGGGCACATCGAGCGGCTCGACGAGCGGGTCGACCACCTGCGGCGGCTGCGCGACCTGCAGGACGAGACCCACGGGTTCCAGGTCTTCATCCCGCTCGCGTTCCACCCCGAGCACAACATGATCGGGAAGGCGTACCCGAAGCCGACCGGCTACGACGCCCTCCGCACCCTCGCGGTCTCGCGCCTCTACCTCGACAACTTCGACCACGTGAAGGCGTACTGGGTGTCGCTCGGCGAGCGGCTCGCGCAGACCGCCCTCGCCTTCGGGGTGGACGACCTCGACGGCACCGTGCTCGAGGAGCGCATCTACCACATGGCCGGCGCGACGGTGCCGCAGGCGCTGAGCGAGAATACCCTCCACGAGCTCATCCGCGCCGCCGGCCGCATCCCGGCCGAGCGCGACTCGCACTACAGGGTGCTCAGAGAGCACCCTCCCCTCTCGGTGACGCATGGCTAAGCTCCGCGCCGCCGCCGTCTCCTTCCTCAACGCGTGGCCCCTCACCGCCGGGCTCGAGAAGTCCGAGCGGATCGAGCTCGTCCTCGCCGAGCCCTCCCGCTGCGCCGCGATGCTCGAGGCGGGCGAGGTGGACCTCGCGCTCGTCTCGGTCGGTGGCCTGCCGGGCGGCGAGTACGACATCGTCCCCGGGATCGCGATCGGGGCGGACGGACCGGTGCAGACCGTGGTGCTCGCCGGTGAGCAGTCGCCGGCGATCTGGGACGAGGTGTTCCTCGACACCGCCTCCCGGACCTCGCACGTGCTCACGAAGCTCGTGCTCGACGAGATGGGCGTGCACCCCAAGTTCACGCTCCTGCCCGCGGTCGAGGGGCTCGCGCGGGCGAAGGGGACGAAGGGCGCCCTCGTCATCGGCGACCGCGGGTTCGACGTGCGCGCGCCGCAGGTCCTCGACCTCGGGCGCGAGTGGAACCGGATCACCGGCCTCCCGATGATCTTCGCGCTCTGGGCGGCGCGCCCGGGGCGGGTCTCTCCGGAGGACGTGGCGGAGCTCTCGCGCGCGGCCCAGCACGGCCTCGGGATCCGCACCGAGCTCGCGCAGAAGTTCGCGGCGACGAGGGGCGGCGACCCGGAGCGGTACCGGCGCTACCTCACGCAGCGGATCCGCTACGGGCTCGGGCCGTACGAGCTCGAGGGGCTCGAGGCCTTCCTCTCGAGGGCCGCGGCGAAGGGCTTCCTCCCTCCGATGGAGCTCCGGTTCGTAGACGACGTCGTCCGCACGCGCCGGGCCCGCCGGACGGTGTCGTTGGACGCCGCGCTCCAGAAGGCCGCCGACGGCGGGCGGCTCGACGCCGACGAGGCAGTGGCGCTCGACGAGCAGGCGCCGCTCCTCGAGCTCGGGCTCGCCGCCGACGCGCGGCGGCGCGCGATCCACGGGGACGGCGTCGTCACGTACATCGTCTCGCGCAACGTGAACTACACGAACGTCTGCACGACCGCGTGCCACTTCTGCGCGTTCTACCGGCCCCGCAGTCACCAGGAGGCGTACGTCCTCTCGCGCGAGGAGCTCGCCGAGAAGCTCGACGAGACCGTCCGGCTCGGCGGGATCGAGATCCTGATGCAGGGCGGGCTCCACCCCGACCTCGGGATCGAGTGGTACGAGGAGCTCTTCCGCTGGATGAAGCAGGGCTGGCCGCGCATCAACCTGCACGCGCTCTCGCCCGAGGAGATCTGGCACATCGCCCGGACGAGCGAGCTCGGGCTCGACGAGACCATCGAGCGGCTCGTCGCCGCCGGCCTCGACTCGATCCCCGGCGGCGGCGCGGAGATCCTGCACGACGAGGTCCGCCGGCGGATCGCGCCGCTCAAGTGCTCGACGGACGAGTGGCTCACGGTCATGAAGGCCGCACACCAGAAGGGGCTCCGCTCGACGGCGACGCTCATGTTCGGCGTGGGCGAGGAGAGCGTCCACCGCGTGGAGCACCTCGCGCGGCTGCGCGAGCTGCAGGACGAGACGGGCGGCTTCACCGCGTTCATCTGCTGGCCGTTCCAGCCCGCGAACACCCGGCTCGTCCCCGGCGACGGCTCGGCACACGCGTACCTGCGCACGAACGCGCTCGCGCGCCTGTTCCTCGACAACGTCCCGAACCTCCAGGCGTCGTGGGTGACGATGGGCGGCGGCGTCGCGCAGGCGGCGCTCCACATGGGCTGCAACGACTTCGGCCAGGTGATGATCGAGGAGAACGTCGTCTCCGCGGCCGGGACGTCCTTCCGGATGGACTCGGAGGAGGTCGAGCGGCACATCCGCGACGCGGGGTTCGCCCCGGCGCGGCGGAACATGCGGTACGAGCGGCTCCCGGGGCCGGAGGCTCCCCGCGCGTGAGCTCGGTGGTCTCGGCCGACTGGGTCCTCGCCGGCCGCGGCGGCGGGGCGATCCGCGACGGCGCGGTCGCGCTCGACGGCGACCGGATCGTCGCGACCGGGCCGCGCGCGGAGCTCGAGGCGCGGCACGGGCGGGCCGGGCGCCACGAGGCGGTCCTCCTCCCCGCGCTCGTGAACGCGCACCTCCACCTCGAGCTCTCTCACCTCGCCGGCGAGGTCCCGGGCGGCGCGGGGCTCCCCGCCTGGATCGAAGGCTTCATCCGAGCCCGCGCCGGCCTCCGCGATCGCGAGCCCGGGCCCGCGATGGCGGCCGCCGCCGCGTCGCTCGTCCGCGCGGGCGTCGCCGCGGTGGGCGACGTCTCGAACTCGCTCGGCTCGCTCGCGCCGCTCGGCGAGGCCGGCCTCGCGGGCACCGTCTTCCACGAGGTGTTCGGCGTCGCGTCCGACCGGTTCGAGCAGGCGCGGTCGGCTGCGCTCGCCCAGCAGCGGACCGCGGCCGTCCCACCCGGGCTCGCGGTGCGGCTCTCGCCGCACGCGGTCTACTCGACCTCGCACGCGCACGTGGTCGAGCTGCTCGGGGTCGGCCCGGCCTCGCTCCACCTCGCCGAGGATCGCGCGGAGCGGGCCTTCGTCGCGGAGGGGCGCGGCGGGTTCGCCGCCCTCGTCGAGCGGATGGGGCGGCGCGTCGAGGAGGTCGTCCCGCGGGCGCGCTCGGCCGTGGCGCTCGTCGCACCCCACCTCCGGCCGCACCACCTCGCGGTCCACTGCGTCGACCTCGACGGCGACGACGTCGCCGCGCTCGCGGCCTCCGGGGCGACGGTGGTCCTGTGCCCACGGTCGAACGCGTACATCGGCTGCGGGGTCCCCCCGCTCGACGCGCTCCTCGCGGCGGGGGTGCCCCTCGCGCTCGGCACGGACTCGCTCGCCTCGAGCCCCTCGCTCGCGCCGCTCGCGGAGGCCGCCGCGCTCCGTCGCGTCTTCCCCGCGATCCCGGCGAGCCGGATCGTCCCCCTCCTCTGGAACGGCCCCGCGGTGGGCGCCTCCCACGTCGGCGCGCTCGCGCCCGGCCGCGCGCCCGGCGTGCTCGCGGTCGCGACGGGCGGCGCGCGCGTGGACGATCCCTTCGAATTCCTCGTCGCGTGCGGCGCCGAGGAGCGGCCGCTCGCGTGGGTCGCGCGCCCGCACCCGGAGGTCGGAGCATGACGGTGGTCGCCCTCGCCCGGATGGTGAAGCTGTCCCACTCGCTCTTCGCGCTGCCGTTCGCCGCCGCGGCGGTGGTGCTCGTCGCGCCCGAGGCGACGCTCTCCGCGGGTCGCCTCGCGCTCGTCGCCGTGGCGGTGGTCGCCGCACGCACCGCCGCGATGGCGATGAACCGGATCGCCGATCGGTGGTTCGACGCGAAGAACCCGCGCACGGCCGGGCGCGAGCTCGTGACGGGCGAGGTCTCGCCCCGCGCCGCCTGGGCGCTCCTCGGCGGGAGCGCCGCCGCGTTCGTGGTGTCGGCCGCGCTCATCTCGGAGCGCTGCGGCTGGCTCGCGCTCCCGGTCCTCGGGATCCTGCTCGGCTACTCGTATGCGAAGCGGTTCACCTGGACCTGCCACCTCTGGCTCGGGGTCGCGCAGGCGCTCGCCCCCATCGGCGTCGCGATCGCCCTCACCGGGGACGCGCCGCTCGCGTCGATCGTGCTCGGGCTCGGCGTGGGGGCGTGGATCGCGGGCTTCGACGTCTTCTACGCGCTGCAGGACATGGACTACGACCGGGGAGCGGGCCTCAACTCGATCCCGGCGCGGTTCGGGGTGGCGGGGTCGATCGGCTGGGCGCGCGGCCTCCACCTCCTCGCGGTCGTGGGCGTCGCGTCCGCCGGGGCGCTCGCCGGGCGCGGCGCGGGGTGGCTCACCGGCACCGTGATCCTCGGCGCGGTCGTGCTCGCGGAGCACCTGTACGTCGCGCCGCGCGGCGCGCTCCGGCCGGAGCGGATCAACGTCGCGTTCTTCAACTACAACGCCATCGCCTCGGTCGCGTTCGCCGCCTGCGCGCTCGCCGACCTCGCGCTCTCCTGAGGGACGCCGCCATGCCGGTCGAAGCCCGCCGCCCTCCGTCGCCCCACCCGCCGCGCCCGCTGCAGCGCGTCGATCTCGCCGTCGCCGACGCGGTGGGCGCGATCATGGAGCTGTGGGGCTTCCGCCGGCAGCTGGGCCGCGTCTGGGCGGTGCTCTACCTCTCCGACCGGCCGCTCGCCGCGCCGGAGCTCTGCGCGCGCCTCGAGATCTCGACCGGGCTCCTCTCGATGTCGCTCGCGGAGCTCCGCGGCTGGGGCGTGGTCCGGCCGGTCGAGGTCCCCGGCGACCGCAAGGAGCACTTCGAGCCGGAGACGAACGTGTGGCGGCTCGTGGCGCGCGTGCTGCGCGAGCGCGAGGAGCGCGCGGTGCGAGGCGCGCTCGAGGCGTTCGAGCGGGCGCTGCGCGAGGCGCGGGCGGCGCTCGCCGACGCCGACCCCGAGGTGAAGGCGGCGGCCCGCTTCAAGGCGCGCCGGATCGAGCTGCTCGTCGACCTCTCCCGCGCGGCGCTGAACGTGCTCCGGGTCCTCCTCGAGAGCGCCCGCGCGGACATCGGGCCGATCAAGGCGATCTCCGAGCTCGTCGCGCGCGGCGGGCGAGCGCTCGGGATCGCGGCCCAGCGGGTCGCGGGCAGCGCGAAGTAGCGGGTCACGCGCGCTTGGCGGCCCGGGCCGCCCCCGCCGGCGGTCCGCCCGCTTGCCGGCCCCCGGCGGACGGGCTAGACACTCCCCCCGATGCTGTCCCCCGACGTCCTCCGCAAGCTCGACGGGATCGAGCAGCGCTTCGAGGAGCTCACGCACCACCTCTCGGATCCCGCCGTCGCCTCCTCGGGCGAGCGCTTCCGCAAGGTGTCGAAGGAGCGCGCCTCGCTCGAGTCCACCGTGAACGCCTACCGCGCCTGGCGGAAGCTCACGAAGGACGTCGAGGAGAACGAGGCGCTCCTCGCCGAGAAGGACGCGGACCTCCGCGACATGGCGAAGGAGGAGCTCGCGCTGCTCCGGCCGCAGGTGGACCCGGCGGAGGAGCAGCTCAAGATCTACCTCGTCCCCAAGGACCCGGCGGACGAGAAGGACGTCATCCTCGAGATCCGCGCCGGCGCGGGCGGGGACGAGGCGGGCCTCTTCGCGGCGGAGCTCCTGCGCGCGTACCTGCGCTACGCCGAGCGGCGCGGCTGGAAGGTGGAGCTCGCGGACAGCTCGCCCGGCGCGCTCGGCGGGATGAAGGACGCCACCGTGAACATCGCCGGCGACGCCGTCTACTCGTGGCTCAAGTACGAGTCGGGCGTGCACCGGGTGCAGCGCGTGCCGGCGACCGAGGCGCAGGGGCGCATCCACACCTCCACCGTGACGGTGGCGGTGATGCCCGAGGCGGAGGACATCGACGTGCAGGTGAACCCCTCCGACGTCGAGATGGACGTGTTCCGCTCCACCGGCTCCGGCGGCCAGAGCGTCAACACGACCGACTCCGCGGTCCGGCTCACGCACAAGCCCACCGGGATCGTGGTGAAGTGCCAGCAGGAGAAGAGCCAGCTCAAGAATCGGAACATGGCGTGGCGCCTGCTCCGGGCGAAGCTCTTCGAGATCGAGCTCGAGCGGCAGCGCAGCGCCCGCGACGCCGCGCGCAAGAGCCAGGTCGGCACCGGCGACCGCTCGGAGAAGATCCGGACCTACAACTTCCCGCAGGACCGGCTCACCGATCACCGCATCAACTACACGCGCCACAACCTCCCCGCGGTGATGGACGGCGACGTGCAGGACGTGGTCGACGCCTGCCGGACGTTCTTCGCGGCCCAGGCGCTGCGCGAGGCCTCGCGCTCGGAGTCGGGCGCGGAGAGGCGGTAGGGGCGGATGCCCGAGGTCTGGACCCCCCTCCGTCTGATCGCCTGGACGCAGGACTTCTTCGCGAAGAAGGACGTCGACGCGCCCCGGCTCACCGCCGAGGTGCTCCTCGCCCACGCCCTCTCCTGCGATCGGATCCGGCTCTACCTCGACTTCGACAAGCCGCTCGGCGACCCCGAGCTCGCCCGGTTCCGCGACCTCGTCCGCCGCCGCGGGGAGGGAGAGCCGACGGCGTACCTCACCGGGCGGCGCGAGTTCTTCGGCCGGCCGTTCCGGGTCGACGCGCGCGTCCTCGTCCCGCGGCCCGAGACCGAGCTCCTCGTCGAGGCGGTGCTCGCGGCGCTTCCGGAGGGGGGCCGCGTCCTCGACCTGTGCACCGGCTCCGGCTGCATCGCGATCTCGCTCGCGCTCGCCGGGAAAGGGGCCCGGGTGGTCGCGACCGACCTCTCCGAGGAGGCGCTCGCCGTCGCCCGCGAGAACGCGACTGCGCTCGGCGCCGCGGTCGAGTTTGCCACGGGGGACCTGTGGTCGGCGGTCCACGGCGCGGAGCCCTTCGACGTGGTGGTGTCGAATCCCCCGTACGTCCCGGCGAAGGAGCTCGCGACCCTCTCGCGCGAGGTCCGGCGCGAGCCGTGCATCGCCCTCGACGGCGGGGAGGACGGCCTGGCCGTGCTCCGCCGCATCGTCGAGGGCGCGCCCGCGCGGCTCCGCCCGGGAGGGACCCTGTGCCTGGAGATGCACGAGTCGCACGTCGACACGCTGCCGGCGCTCTGCCGCTCGGCCGGCCTCGTCCGGGTGGAGGCGCGCCGCGATCTGGCGAGCCTGCCCCGGCTCGTGGTGGCTTCGTTGGCGGGCCCGCTCGACCCGGCGTAGAATCCGCCCGCCCCATGGACAAGATCGTCGTCGAAGGTGGCGTGCCCCTCCGCGGGCGCGTCGAGGTGTCGGGCGCGAAGAACGCGGCGCTGCCGGTGATCGCCTCGGCCCTCCTCGCCGAGGGCGACCACCTCATCCGCAACGTCCCGGACCTCGCCGACGTGCGGACCTTCGGGCGCCTGCTCGGGCACATGGGCTGCGCGGTGGAGCGGAGCGCCGCGACCCACGCGGTGTCGGTGCGCGTGCCGAGCGCGGTCCGGCCCGAGGCGCCGTACGAGCTCGTGAAGACGATGCGGGCCTCCGTGGTCGTCCTCGGGCCGCTCGTCGCGCGCTGGGGCAAGGCGCGGGTCTCCCTCCCCGGTGGCTGCGCGATCGGCGCCCGTCCCATCGACCAGCACCTGAAGGGGCTCGCCGCGCTCGGTGCCGAGATCCGACTCGAGCACGGCTACGTCGAGGCGATCGCGCCGCGCGGGCGGCTCTCCGGCGCGGTCTTCACCTTCGACGGCCAGACCGTCACCGGCACCGAGAACGTGATGATGGCGGCCGCCCTCGCCCGCGGGGCGACCGTGCTCCGGAACTGCGCCCGCGAGCCGGAGGTCGGCGACCTCGCCGCGGCGCTCGTGAGGATGGGCGCCCGGATCGAGGGCGCCGGGACGGACGAGATCCGGATCGAGGGCGTCGAGGCGCTCGCGCCGCTCGACCACACCGTCATCCCCGACCGGATCGAGGCGGGGACCTTCCTCGTGGCGGGCGCGCTTCCCGGCGGCGACGTCACGGTGGTCGGCTGCGTGCCCGACCACCTCGAGGCGCTCGTCGAGAAGCTCCGCGCCGTCGGCGCCGAGGTCTCGCGCGTCGAGGGCGGGCTCCGCGTCGTCGGCGACGGCCGGCCGCGGCCGGTGGACGTGCGGACCGCGCCGCACCCCGGCTTCCCGACCGACATGCAGGCGCAGCTGATGGTGCTCCTCTGCCTCGCCGAGGGCTCGTCCAAGATCACCGAGACGGTGTTCGAGAACCGGTTCATGCACGTGCAGGAGCTCCAGCGGCTCGGCGCGGACATCGCGGTGGACGCGAAGACCGCGGTGGTGAAGGGGGTCCCCGCGCTCTCCGGCGCGCCGGTGATGGCGTCCGACCTTCGCGCCTCCGCCGCCCTCGTCCTCGCCGGGCTCGCGGCGCGCGGGACGACCGAGATCCACCGCGTCTACCACCTCGATCGCGGCTACGAGCGGATCGAGCAGAAGCTCGCCCCCCTGGGCGCCCGCATCCGACGGGAGAAGGCGTAGATCGACGATGCCCTCGCGCGCGCTCCTCACCGTCGCGGTCCCGAAGGGGCGGCTCCTCGAGGAGTCCTCCGCCCTCTTCGAGCGGGCGCTCGGCGTCTCGCCGCGCAAGCTCCTCGAGGGAACGCGCAAGCTCGCCGCCGACGCGCCCGAGGCCGGGCTCCGCTTCATCTCGATCCGCGCCGGGGACGTCGCCTGCTACGTCGAGCACGGCGCGGCCGAGGTGGGGATCGTCGGGCTGGACGTGCTCCGCGAGGACCCGGTCGACCTCTACGAGCCCCTCGATCTCGGGATCGGCCTCTGCCGCGTGATCGTCGCGCGGCCGAGCGGCGCGAAGCCGCTCCCGCGTGGCGTCGCACCGCGGATCGCGACGAAGTACGTCTCGCTCGCCACCCGCCACTTCGCCAGGAAGGGCGTGCCCGCGGAGATCATCCCCCTGCACGGCTCGATCGAGGTCGCCCCCTCGCTCGGCCTCGCGGACGCGATCGTGGACATCACCGAGACCGGGTCCACGCTGAAGGCGAACGGGCTCGTGATCGAGGAGGAGGTCCTCGCGGTCTCGGCCCGTCTGGTCGTGAACAAGGTCGCCCTGAAGCTGTACCCGGAGCGGCTGCGGAGGCTGATCGGCTCCCTCCGGGAGGCGGTCGCCGGGGCCGCCTCCGATCGTGCCCGTTGAAAGGGACCGGCCGTTCTGCCTAGTATTTGCCCGTTTCCACCCGGAAGCCGCCCTGTTGATCCCCAGCTCACGAACGTAGTGCCCCACGGTCCCGAGGAGGACCGGACTCGTCATGGATTGCCCGCGGTGCAGCGTAGAGTTGTCCGAGATCGCGCGTGAGAATGGCGCGCTTCAGCGCTGCGCCGAGTGCGGCGGCCTGTGGATCGACGTGGAGGACCTGAACAAGGTCCTGCTCCACGCGAACCTCCCCGCGCTCTCGTCGATCCCCGGCTGGGTGAACCCCGAGGAGCTGACCGGGCTCTGCCCGGCGTGCAACGTCGAGCTCGTGGTGGTCGAGGGCGGCGACAAGAAGGCCGAGAGCTACGACACCTGCGAGTCGTGCGGCGGGATCTGGGTCGACGGCGACGAGGACGAGCCCGCGCCCGAGATCGACGCGAAGAAGGCGGAGGGCCAGATCGTAGCGCTCTTCCGCCGCTTCGCGGCCCCGAAGAAGAAGTAGCCGCGCCCGGTCCGTCCCGGGCTCGTCGAGGGACGCGCCCTCACCACATCCGATCGTCGCGCCACGGGTGAGCGGTGTTGGAGTAGCCGCGGATCTCCCAGTAGCCGCGCTGGTCGTGGGTGAGGAGCTCGATCCGGCTCACCCACTTCGCGCCCTTCCACGCCCAGAGCTGCGGGACGACGATCCGGGCCGGGCCGCCGCGCGCGGCGGGGAGCGGCTTCCCCTCGACCGCGTGGACGACGAGGACGTCCGGCTTCAGCGCCTCCCAGAGCGGGACGTTCGTCGTGTAGCGGTCGGACGCGTGGGTCATCACATGCGTCGCGTCGGGCGTCGGCCGAGCGAGCGCGAGGAGCGTCTCGAGCCGGACGCCGCGGAAGGCGACGTCGAGGATCGACCAGCCCGTGACGCAGTGGAAGTCGGCCTCCACGTCGGCCTGGGGGAGCGCGAGCAGGTCCGGGAAGCGGAGCGTGACCGGGCGCTCCACCGCGCCGTCGATCGTGAGCGACCACTTCTCGGTCGAGACCTCCGGCGTCTCGCCGAGATCCAGGACCGGCCACTCGTGCTTCTCGAGGACGTTCTGGCCGGGCGGCTCCTTCGGCATGCCGTGCCGGTTCCTCGGGCCGCCGCCCTGCGGGGACGGATCGGACAGCGAGGG
>DASWCJ010000043.1:0-3517 GCA_036390155.1 Anaeromyxobacter sp. | reverse complement strand
CGCGTCGCTCCTGGGCCCAGAGGCCCCGGTCGTGCCGGAGCGCGCGCTCGAGGGCGCGGTCCGCGAGCCATGCCTGGTCGTGCACGAGGCCGTGAACCTCGAGGACGGCGGCATCCACGAGGTCGCGGCGGAGAGGGCGCTTCGCCATGCCCGCTATCTAACACCTCTGGCGGGGGCCCACTCGCCTCGCCTGCGCTCGCACTCGCCTCACAGCTCCGCGAGCACGCTCTCGACGTGCCCGTCCACCTTCACCTTCGGGAAGACCTTCTCCACCTTTCCGTCCGGGCCGACGACCACGGTGGTCCGCTCGGTCCCCATCACCTTCTTCCCGTACATGTTCTTCTCCTTCCAGACGCCCCAGGCCTTTTGCACCTCGGTGTCCGCGTCGGAGAGGAGCGGGAACGGCAGGTCGTACTTCTCCTTGAACTTCTGCTGTGCGGCGGGCACGTCCTTCGAGATCCCGACGACCGCCACCTTCTTCTTCTTGAACGCGTCGACCTCGTCACGGAAGTCGCAGGCCTCCTGCGTTCAGCCGGAGGTCATCGCCTTCGGGTAGAAGAAGACGACGACCCGCTTGCCCTTGAAGTCGGACAGCTTCACCACGTTCCCCGCCTCGTCCTCGAGCGCGAAGTCCGGTGCCTTCTTGCCCACCTCGAGCGCCATGGAGCCTCCTCTTGCCCCGTAGCCGTACCGCGAAGGGCGACGCCGGGCACGCCCCCGTGCGGGGCGGGCGGGGGGAAGTGCTCCTACGATGGTCCTTCGATCTCGCGGGCACGAAGGTCCGCGCCGACCGGCTCGCGCCCGCGGACCGCCGGGCGCGGGCGCCGTTCCGCTGCGTCGGCTGCGGCGAGGAGCTCGTCCCGCACCTCGGCAAGATCCGCGCGCCGCACTTCGCCCACCTCCCCGGCTCCCGCTGCCCGCTCACCGCGCCCGAGACGGTCCTCCACCTCGACGCGAAGGAGCGCCTCCTCGCGCTCTGCGCCGACGCCTTCTCCGGCTCGCGCCGCGTCGTGCTCCGCGCCCGCTGCCCCTCGTGCCGGCGCGCATGCCCGGTCGAGCTCGCGACGCTCGGAGACGCGGCGGTGGACGAAGGGGCGGTGGGCCCGCTCCGCGCCGACGTCCTCGTGTCGCGCCGGGGGAGCCCTTCGCTCGCGCTCGAGGTCCGGGTCGCGCACGCCGTCCCACCGGAGAAGGAGGCGGCGCTCGCCGCCGCGGTCGTGCCCTGGGCCGAGATCGACGCCCGGGAGGACTGGGAGCGCGAGGAAGCGGGCGCGGTGGAGATCGCCTGCGTGCGGTCGGGCGGCTTCGGTCCGTGCGACGCGTGCGCGGTGCTCGCCCGGACCGACGCCGAGCGCGCGAAGGGAGGCGAGGCGGCGGAGGTGGCCGAGCTCGAGGCCTACCGGGCCCGGGGGCTCTTCGGCGAGGTCCTCGTCTCGCGGGCAGGCCCGGGGGGCCTCCGGGGCGCGCTCGCGCGTTTCCGCTGCCCTTCCTGCGGGTCGAACGGCCTCCTGATCGGCACCTCCCTCGCCCGGCACGCGTGCCCGGACGGGACGCCCCGGCCGGTCGCTTGGCACGGACTCGGCGGGGAGATCGTCCGGCTGTCCTGGTGGAGGCCCCGGCGATAGGGAAATACCCCGCGGGAACGGGACGTTCGGCGACCTTGCGGCCCCCTCCCCCGTGTGTTAAGTGACCGTCCCCCGCGAGATATTCCCGCGGTGGCCGCTCCCGCGAGGGCGGTGGAGTCAAATACTCACACTCGGCATCGGCGCGCCTCCGGTGCTCCTGCGAACGGAAATCGTTCCCGGGACTCTCGGCGCTCCCAGCACGCGCGAGTGGTGGAACAACCGGAAAGGAACACACATGGAGACGCAGGAGCAGCAGCCGCAGCCCACCCCGCCGCAGGCCCCCGAGGCCGCGGCCGCCCCCGCCGCACCCGCCGCCCCCCAGCCGCAGAGCGAGCTCGCCGCCGCCCTCGGCGCCGGCGGCACCGCCATCACGATGAAGCAACTCCTCGAGGCGGGGGTTCACTTCGGGCACCAGACGAAGCGCTGGAACCCGAAGATGAAGCCGTACATCTTCGGCGCCCGCAACGGCATCTACATCATCGACCTGCAGAAGACGGTCGGCCTCGCGCGCGGCGCGCTCCGCTTCGTCTCGGACGCGGCCGCGAAGGGCGGCTCGGTCCTCTTCGTCGGAACGAAGAAGCAGGCCCAGGACGCGGTCCGCGAGGAGGCGGGGCGGTCGGGCATGTTCTTCGTGACGAACCGCTGGCTCGGCGGCACGCTCACGAACTTCAAGACCGTGAAGCAGGGCATCGAGCGGCTGAAGACCATCGACAAGATGAAGGCCGACGGCACCTACGAGCGCCTCCCGAAGAAGGAGGTCGCCTCGCTCGAGCGCGAGCGCGAGAAGCTCGAGAAGAACCTCGGCGGCATCAAGGAGATGTCCCGGCTGCCCTCCGCGGTCTTCGTGATCGACACGAAGAAGGAGCACATCGCCGTCCACGAGGCGAACCGGCTCGGCATCCCGGTCGTCGCGGTGGTCGACACGAACTGCGATCCCGAGGGGATCGACTTCGTCATCCCGGGCAACGACGACGCGATCCGCTCGATCCGGCTCTTCACCGGCAAGATGGCGGAGGCCTGCATCGAGGGGCGCGCGCGGTACGGCGCGTGGGTCGCGGAGCACGGCGGCCAGGACGCGCGCCAGGCTGAGGACGACCGCGACGCGGCCAGCGAGCGCGGCCAGAAGGATCGCCGCGACCGGCGCGATCGCCGCGGACCCCGCCGTGACCGCGAGCCGCGCGAGGACCGCGCGGCGGCGAGCGCCAATGTCGAGGTCGTCCGCAAGGGCGAGCTGACGCCGCCTGCCGCGGCCCCCGCCGCTCCGGCCGAGCCCGCGAAGGAGTGACGGGACGCCCCGCCCCGGGGCTCGAAGGTTTCCAGGCATTCACCGGGCGGGCCCGCAGACGGGCCCGCCCCACGTTTTCGAGAGGAGACGAAATGGCCGAGGTCAGCGCGCAGCTCGTGAAGGAGCTCCGGGAGAAGACCGGGGCGGGGATGATGGACTGCAAGAAGGTGCTCTCCGAGGCGGGCGGCGACTTCGTCAAGGCGGAGGAGCTGCTCCGCAAGAAGGGGCTCGCCGCCGCCGCGAAGAAGTCCTCGCGCGCCGCGACCGAGGGCGCCGTCGCCAGCTACATCCACATGGGCGGCAAGATCGGCGTGCTCATCGAGGTGAACTGCGAGACCGACTTCGTCGCCCGCACCGAAGGGTTCCAGGGGCTCGTGAAGGACCTCGCGATGCAGATCGCGGCCGCCGCGCCGCTCTGGGTTCGCCGCGAGGAGGTCCCGGCGGACATCGTCGCGAAGGAGCTCGAGATCGCGAAGGCGCAGATGCGTGACCAGAAGAAGCCCGAGGCGATCCTTGAGAAGATCGCGACCGGCAAGCTCGAGAAGTTCTACGAGACGAACTGCCTGCTCGAGCAGCTCTTCGTGAAGGACGACAAGAAGAAGATCCA
>DASWCJ010000042.1:0-5461 GCA_036390155.1 Anaeromyxobacter sp. | reverse complement strand
CTCCGGATCGTGACCACGGCGGGCACCCGCGCCAGCACCGCCGTCGCGGGCGCGACGAGCAGCGACGGTGCGCTGACGTTCCTCGACCTCTCCCGGTGGGAGATCCCGTCCCATGTTCCCGTTCACGCGAACGTGAAGGCGACCGCCTCGGCGGTCACCCCCACGGCCGCCGACCAGTGGCTCGTGCTGGTGGGGCCGGATGGCGTCACGACGGTGAGCCACCTCGATCCGACGGGGCTCGCCACGTCGGTCGGGGTGACGGCGGGCTTCACGCCGACCGATCGCTGGACGGTGACCCGCGAGGGCATCCTGCCGTGGCTCTCGTCGCGCCGCGCCGAGGTGGGGAACGACGGCCTGCTCTGGCTTGCGATGCAGGTGACCGATCCCGACGCCGTGACGACCACCGAGGTCGTTCGGCTGTTCGATCCCGTCCTCGGCGTGCACGCCGGCGACACGGTGGTGTTCGATCCGAACCTCGTCGGGACCTGCCAGGCGTTCGAGGCGAGCGTCGGCGCGCTGCTCGCGCCGGATCCGGCCCGGTTCCCCGGGGGCGCGGTTCGGCTCGACCCGCGCGCCACCGCCGACGTCGGCGCGACGCTGGAGTGGGCCCGGTGCATGAGCCTCCTCGGTGGAGCGGCGATCACCTCGGCGCCGTCGCCGGTCCGCAACCTTCGCGCGACGATCCGCGCCGCGGGCTACGTCCTCGTGCGCGGGAAGGACCAGTCGATGATCCACGTGGGGCGTCCGGACCTCGCGAGCCGGTTCGACGTGAAGTGGGAGGACGAGGCCGCGCTCGCCGCGACCTGCCTCCTCCCCCCCGCGAAGGCGTGGCCGCCGTCCGCTCCGGACGCCACCGCGTGCGGCGAGGGATCGGGTTGTCGCCTCGCGTGCGAGCGGCTGGTCCGGGCGCGGCTCGCGCGCCGCGTCGGGTATCTGTCGGAGGCCAACGCGGCGGGGGTGCCGACGCTGCAGGGCGGGCCCGCCCTCTCGTTCACGCTCGCGCTCGAGACCGCCGTCGCGCCGGTGCGGGACCTCCGCCTCGTGATCGAGACGTCCGAGGGGCGCACGCCGTTCCGGGTCGCGCCGTCCTCGGCCTCGCTCGTCGGCAATGGCCCGGTCGTCCCGTGGGACCGGAGCCCGTACACGCCGCTCGACGGGATCCGGTTCTTCTCCCCGTATGCGAGCGGCGTCGTCCTCGAAGCGACCCCGACCGTCAACGGCGGGAACGTGAACACGATCCGCTGACCCCGCGGCCTCCGCCGTGGGCGCGTGGCGTCGGCCGCGCCACGGGGTGTGCTTCCTGCGTCGCGCCGCCTTCTGGTACCGTGACGGCGTGCCGAGAACGACCAGGCAGCTCGCCCTCGCCGACCACCTCTGGGACGCCTACGGCCGGATGGCCGAGGAGATGGGGTCGGACCGCGAGGCGCTCGTGAACGAGGCGATGCACTTCTACGCGCGCCTGCACGGGTTCGTCATGCCGGGGACCTCCGCCGCGGACGCGGCGGAGCCGCTCGCCGCCGACTCGCGGGAACGCCGCGCGGTCGCCGAGCGAGTGCTCGAGACCGCGGAGCGGCTCGAGCGCGACCTCGCCGCGCGGCCGCCGCCGGTGCCGGCTCCCGGGAGCGGCCTCCGCGCGGGCCTCCGGCTCCAGCGCGAGGACGGCTCGACGCTCGAGATCGCGAAGGACCGGTTCGTGATCGGCCGCGGGGGCCACTGCGACCTGGTGATCGAGAGCCCGAAGGTGTCGCGCGAGCACGCGACGTTCGTGCGGGGCGAGGACGGCTGGTGGATCGAGGACCTCGGGTCCTCGAACGGAACCTGGTTCCGCGGCGAGCGGATCGCGCGCCGCAAGGTCGAGCACGGGGACGAGTACTTCGTCTCCGCGGAGAGGCTGCGATGCACGCTGCGCTGATCGCGCTCGTCCTCGCGGCGGCGCCGGCCAAGGCCGGGGCGCCGCTCGCGCTGGCGGAGCGGCAGGTGGTCACCCTCGAGTTCGCGCGGCCCGTGGTGCGGGTTGCGACGACGGATCCCGACCTCCTCGCCGTGCAGGTCACGGGGGCGAAGGTCCGCGTCGAGGCGTCGCGCGCGGGCCGCTGCACGCTCGACCTGACCTTCGGCGACGGCGCGACCGTCTCGTACGAGGTGGTGGTCGACCCGGTGCG
This sequence comes from Anaeromyxobacter sp., assembly GCA_036390155.1. Classification (GTDB taxonomy): domain Bacteria; phylum Myxococcota; class Myxococcia; order Myxococcales; family Anaeromyxobacteraceae; genus Anaeromyxobacter. The sequence goes on along the minus strand of DASWCJ010000042.1, from coordinate 3,299 downwards.
CCGGACGGCGACCGCGGTGGCGCCGCTCGGGCCGAACGAGCTCGAGCTCACGGTGGGGCAGGAGCGGCGGTTCAAGTCGCCCGGCATCTCCCGCGCCCTCTACGAGGAGAACGGCGTCGTCCGGGTCGCGGTCGAGCGCGACACGGTGTCGATCGTGGGGCTCTCGCTCGGGCGCTCGTCGGTGGTCCTCGTGAACACCGACGGCGACAAGACCACCTGGCAGGTCGTGGTCCACTGACGCCCGGCCCGCGGCCGATTCCCGCTGCGGTCCGGTGCGGGCGGGGCTATCGTCTCCGCGCGCATGCCGACGCTGACCCTCATCGACGGCTCGGGCTTCATCTTCCGGGCCTACCACGCGATCCCGCACCTCTCGACCACCCGCGGGATCCCGACGAACGCCGTCTACGGCTTCACGACGATGCTGCTCAAGGCGCTGCGCGAGCACGCCCCCACGCACGTCGCGCTCGTGTTCGACGCCAGCCGGCGCTCCTTCCGGCACGAGATCGACCCGGGCTACAAGGCGAGCCGCCCCGAGGCGCCCGACGACCTGAAGCCGCAGTTCCCGCTCGTCCGCGACGTCGCGCGCGCCCTCTCCGTCCCCATCGTGGAGGAGGAGGGGGTCGAGGCGGACGACGTCATCGGCACGCTCGCCTGCCGCGCGCGCGAGCAGGGCTGGGAGGTCGTGGTCGTCACCGGCGACAAGGACTTCGCCCAGCTCGTCGACGGCAAGGTGACGCTCTACGACCCGATGGCGGAGGCGAGCGGGCGGGGAGGGTGGACCGGCCCGGCCGAGGTCGAGAAGAAGCTCGGGGTGCGCCCGGACCAGGTCGTCGAGTACATGTCGATCCTCGGCGACAAGATCGACGACGTGCCGGGCATCCCCGGGGTCGGGGAGGTGACCGCGGCGGCGCTCGTGCGTCACTTCGGCACCCTGGAGGAGATGCTCCGCCGGCCGGAGGAGATCCCGAAGGCGGTCGCCCGCGGCGGCGAGAAGCTCCGCGACAAGCTCGTCGCGAACGCGGAGCGGCTCCGGACGAACCGGCGGCTCGTCGCGCTCAAGTGCGATCTCGTGCTCCCGTTCGCGCCCGACACGTTCGGCCGCCGCGGGCTCGACGACGCGAAGACCCGCGCGCTCTTCTCGGAGCTCGAGTTCTCGCGGCTCCTCAAGGACCTGCCCGCGCCGCCGCCGACCGCGCGCGCCGAGCAGGTCGAGGTGGTGCTCGACGCCGCGGGGCTCCGCGCCGCGGTGGAGGCGCTCGCGGCCGCGCCGGCGATCGGGCTCCGGGCCGTGCTCGCCGGCCCGGCCCCGCGCACCGATCCGGTGGTCGCGTTCGCGCTCGCAGGCGGCGGCCGCGCCTTCTACCTGCCGCTCGAGCACCGGTACCTGGGCGCACCGGCGCAGCTCGGGCGAGAGCCGGTGCGGGAGGCGCTGCGGCCCTTCGTCGAGGGGGACCGCCCGGTCCACGCCCACGATCGCAAGTTCGCGGCGCACGCGCTCGCGCAGCTCGGGCTCTCCCTGCGCGCGCCCGGCATGGACACCGAGCTCGCGAGCCGCCTCCTCCTCCCCACGCGCCGCGAGCACGCCCTCCCGGACGTCGCGCGCGAGCGGATCTCGAGCGAGCTGCCGCGCGACCCGAGCGGCGGGGACGCGGCCCGCAAGTCCGAGCGCGTCCCGGTGGACGGCGTCGAGGTGGACCGGTGCGCGACGTGGGCCGGCGCGGGCGCGGCCGCGATCGCCGACCTCGCGCCTGCGCTCGAGCGCGCCCTCGCGGAGAACGGGCTCGACCGCCTCTACCGCGACGTCGAGGCGCCGGTCCTGCCGGTGCTCTTCGAGATGGAGCGGGCCGGCATCCTCGTCGACAAGGGCGCGATGGCGGGGATGAGCGAGGAGTTCGGGCTCGCCATGGCCGACCTGGAGGCCCGCATCCACGCGGCGGCGGGGCGGCGGTTCAACGTCGCCTCCACCCGGGAGCTCGCCCAGGTGCTCTTCACCGAGCTCGCGCTGCCCGTGCTGAAGCGGCTCAAGACCGGCCCGTCGACGGATCAGGACGTGCTCGAGAAGCTCGCCGAGCAGCACGAGCTCCCTCGGCTCGTCCTCGAGCACCGCACCCTCGCGAAGCTGAAGGGGACCTACGTCGACGCGCTGCCCCAGCTCGTCGACCCCGCCGACGGCCGCATCCACACGACCTTCAACCCCATGGGCGCGGCGACCGGACGGCTCTCGTCGACGGATCCCAACCTCCAGAACATCCCGATCCGCACCGAGCTGTCGCGGCGGATCCGCTCGGCGTTCGTGGCGCCGCCGGGGCGGCGGCTCCTCTCCGCGGACTACTCGCAGATCGAGCTGCGGATCCTGGCGCACTACTCGGACGACCCCGCGCTCCTCGAGGCGTTCCGCAACCGCGAGGACGTCCACGCGCGCACCGCCGCCGAGACCTACGGCGTCGAGCCAGGCGCGGTCACGCCCGAGATGCGGCGGGTCGCGAAGATGCTGAACTTCGGCATCGCCTACGGCCTCTCGGCGTTCGGGCTCGCGCAGCGGCTCGACCTCCCGTCCGCGGAGGCGCAGGCGATCATCTCGCGGTACTTCGCGCGCTACACGGGCGTGAAGCGGTACGTCGAGACGTCGGTCGAGGAGGCGCGGCGGAACGGCGAGTCGCGGACGCTCTTCGGCCGGGTCCGGGCGATGCCGGACCTCGCCGCGCGCAACCCGGGGCTGCGGAGCGCGGCCGAGCGGACGGCCATCAACACGCCCATCCAGGGGACCGCCGCCGACGTCGTGAAGCTCGCGATGATCCGGGTGCACGCCGCGCTCGCGCGAGAGAAGCTCGACGCGCTCCTGCTCCTGCAAGTCCACGACGAGCTCGTGCTCGAGGTGGGAGAGCGGGACCTCGCGGCGGTGGAGGCGCTGGTGCGGCGGGAGATGGCGGGCGCGGCGACGCTCAAGGTGCCGCTCGACGTCGAGGTCGGCCACGGCCGGTCCTGGTCCGAGGCGCACTGATCGCGCCGCCGGCTTCAGCCGGCGGAACAGGACGAGGAGAGGGCGGGGTCCTTCTCGCCCGACGCGCCCGCGAGCCGCAACGAGGGCGTTACCGCCCCCTCCCGGTGTAGCGGTCCATCCACGCGTCGCCGAACGCCTCGCGGGCGGCGAGGTCGTTGTGCGGCTTGCAGAGGAGCCTGCACCCTTCGACGGTGGACTCCCCTCCAAGCGCGACGGGGCGGATATGGTCGATCTCAAGCCGATGCGTCGAGCCACAGACGCCGCCCGACGCGAGCGGGAACTGGCACCTCCCGCCGTC
>DASWCJ010000041.1:0-3027 GCA_036390155.1 Anaeromyxobacter sp. | reverse complement strand
TTCGTCGCCTGCCCCCTGCCGGGTTCGTGCTCGGGCTTCGCGTCGTTTGGGCCGACTTTTCAGCCAAGAGGAGCGCCCGCCCACGTCCATGTGCAAGCTCCCATGCTTCGAGGGAGAAGCCTACGGATGCTGGTGTACCGGGTGCCCCACCTGTAGAAATACAGGTCCAAACAAGCGGGCCACAACGGCTCACGCGGGGGGCTTTTTCTTTCATGCACGAGCAGAAGCGCCCGCTGCGGTCCGAGCTGATCGCGGCCCGGGCGCGCCTCACCTCCGACGAGCGCGCGGCGCGGTCCGCGCTCGTCGCCGAGCGGATCGCGAAGGTCCCCGGCTTCGCCGACGCGAAGGTGCTCGCGCTCTACGCGCCCATCGGCACCGAGCTGGACGTCACCGAGATCGCGCGGCGCGCCCTCGCGGGCGGCATCCGGCTCGCGTACCCGCGCGTCGTCCGGGGCGCGCGGAGGCTCGCCTATGCCCAGTGCGAGCCGGGGCGACTCGTCTCCGGCGAGCTCGGCACGCACGAGCCGCCGCCCGGCGCGCCGGAGATCCTGCTCGCGGACATCGAGTGCGCGATCGTCCCGGGCCTCGGCTTCTCCACCGACGGTCACCGGCTCGGGCGCGGCGGCGGCCACTACGACGCGACGCTCGCCGCCATGCCGCGCGCGCTCCGGGTCGGCGTCGCCTTCGACGTCCAGGTCGTGCCCGAGCTGCCGCGCGAGCCGCACGACGAGCCGCTCGACGCGGTCGTCACGGACCTGCGCGTCCTCCTCTTTCCCCGGCACGGGCCGGGCGGCCCGCGAGCGTGACGTGAAGGTCCTCTTCCTCGGAGACGTGTTCGGCAAGCCCGGCCGCCAGGCGGTGGCGCGGCTCGTCCCGAAGCTCATCGCCCGCGACGCGGTGGACCTCGTCATCGCCAACGCCGAGAACTCCGCGTCGGGGATCGGCGTCACGCCGGACGGCGCGGACGAGCTCCTCGCCTCGGAGGTGAACCTCCTCACGAGCGGGAACCACATCTGGTCGAAGCGCGAGATCGTGCCGTACCTCGAGCGCCCGGGCTCGAAGCTCCTGCGCCCCGCGAACTACCCGCCGGGCGCCCCCGGGCGCGGGCGCGCGGTCGTCTCGACGCCGGACGGGCGGCGGCTCGGGGTCGTGAACGTCGAGGGGCGCGTCTTCATGCGGCCGCTCGACGACCCCTTCCGCGTCGCGCTCGCGGAGGTGGAGGCGCTCCGCGCCGAGGGCGTGATCTGCATCCTCGTCGACATCCACTGCGAGGCGACGAGCGAGAAGAACGCGATGGGCTGGTTCCTCGACGGGAAGGTGTCCGCGGTGCTCGGCACGCACACGCACATCCAGACCGCCGACGCCCGCGTGCTGCCGGGCGGCACCGCGTTCATCACCGACGTCGGCATGTGCGGGCCGTGGGACTCCGTCATCGGCGTCCGCAAGGAGCTCGTCCTCGAGCGCTTCCTCACCGCCCGCCCGGCGTCGTTCGAGCCGGCGAAGCGGGAGGTGTGGCTGCAGGGCGCGCTCGTGGACGTGGACGAGGAGACCGGGAGGGCGCGGTCGATCACGCGGGTGCAGGAGAAGCTGCCGGAGAACGGCTGAGCGGCGCGCCCACCGATGGGGGAGCTGGTGCGCGCGTCGTAGCGGGAATCAGCCCTCCACCGCCAGCAGCGCGTGGTTCCGCTTCCCCTTCTGCAGCATGATCCACGCGCCGTGAAGGAGATCGCCGTCGGCGAGGGTCCGCTCCGGCGCGGCGACGGTCTCGCCGTTCAGGAGGAAGCCCTTCCCCTGGATGCCGCGGCGCGCGTCGCCCTTCGAGGTCGCGAGCCCGGCGCGGACGAGCGCGTCGAGCACCGACATCCCGACCGCCTCGGCGCGCGGCACCTTCGCGACCGGCAGCTCCTGCGAGAGCACCTTCAGGACGCCGGCGCTCGCCTCGCGGAGCGGCATCCCGCCGAAGAGCAGCCGGCTCGCCTCCACGACCGAGCGCACGACGTCTGCGCCGTGGACGCGGCCCGTCATCTCGGTCGCGAGCCGCCGCTGCGCGGGCCGCTTGCCCGGATCCTTCGCGTGCTCGTCGAGGAGCGCGCGGATCTCGTCGATCGAGAAGAAGGTGAAGTACTTGAGGAGCTTCTCGACGTCGCGGTCGTCGGTGTTGAGCCAGAACTGGAAGAACTTGTAGGGCGAGGTCTTCGCGGGGTCGAGCCAGATCGCACCGGACTCGGTCTTCCCGAACTTCACGCCGGAGGAGGTGGTGAGGAGCGGGAAGGTGAGGCCGTGCGCGCTCGCCCCCTCCTTGCGCGAGATGAGCTCGGTGCCCGCGGTGATGTTCCCCCACTGGTCCGAGCCGCCCATCTGCAGCTCGCAACGCTCGGTCTTCCACAGGTGCCAGAAGTCGAGCGCCTGCACGAGCATGTAGGTGAACTCGGTGTAGGAGATGCCCGCCTCCATGCGGCCCTTCACCGAGTCCTTCGCGAGCATGTAGTTGACGGTGAAGTGCTTGCCGACGTCGCGGAGGAACTCCATCAGCCCGAGCGGCCGGAGCCAGTCCGCGTTGTTCCGCACCTTCGCCGCGTTCCCGCCCTCGAAGGACACGAACCGCTCGAGCTGCCCGCGGATGCAGGCGACGTTCCGGTCGATCTCCTCGACGGAGAGGACGGGGCGCTCCGTCCGCTTGCCGGAGGGATCGCCGACCATGCCCGTGCCGCCGCCGACGACCACGATCGGCGTCCCCCCCATCCGCTGGAGCCAGGCGAGCGACATCACCGCGAGGAGGTGGCCGACGTGGAGCGAGTCCGCGGTCGGGTCGAAGCCCACGTAGCCGGCGAGGGGGCCCTGCGCGAGCCGGTCCTTCAGGCCGGGGGTCTGGTCGTGGATGAGGCCGCGCGCGGAGAGCTCGTCGAGAAGCGTCGTCATGAGGGGCGTAGATTAACATCTCGCGCTCGCACTCGCCGGAAACCCTTCCCCACGATGAACACCTCGTAGGAGGACTCCCGGGTCGCCTGCGGGCGCGCGACGTGGATC
>DASWCJ010000040.1:0-50544 GCA_036390155.1 Anaeromyxobacter sp. | reverse complement strand
GCGAGGCGTCGCCCATCCGATCGACGTACCAGCGCGCCTTCGCGTTGTCGGGCTCGAGCGCGAGGACCTCCTCGAACGCCTCGAGCGCCTCCGCCTCGCGCCCTGCGAGGTAAGCCCGGATGCCGGCTTCGACGAGCTCGGGGACGGCCATCCGTCACTTCCCCTGCGCCTTCTGCGCCGCGAGCCCCTTGAAGAGCTGCAGCGTGCGATCGAGCCCCTCGGTCTCGCGCTCGAGCGCCGCGGGGTCCTGCGTCGCCGCGGCGGCCCGGACGCGCGAGAGCACGCCCTCCGCCTTCTGGACGGCGTCCTTGCCGAACTTGGTCCGCTCGATCGCCTCGTGCACGGAGGGGACGAGCGCCTCGATCTCCGCGACCACCGCGAGGGCGGCGTCGCGCTTCTCCTCGAACTCGCCCTCGGTCGCCTTGCGCTCGAGCCGGTCGTCGAGCTGCTCGTCGAGGATCCGCTTCAGCTCGTCCTCGGTCAGGCCCGACGTGGCCGTCACGGTGATCGACTGCTGCTGGCCGGTGTCGGAGTCGCGCGCGGAGACCCCGACGATGCCGTCTGCGCTGATCTCGAAGGTGACCTCGATCGACACCTCCCCGCGGCGCGCCGGGCGGATCCCGTCGAGGATGAACTCGCCGAGGAGCTCGTTGTCGATCGCGCGCTCGCTCGCGCCCTGGAGGACCGCGATGCGCACCGAGGTCTGGTTGTCCTGGACCGTCGTGAAGAGGTGGGTCTGGCTCGTCGGGACGGTGGTGTTCTTCGGGATGACCGTCTGGAAGTAGCCGCCCACCACCATGAGCCCGAGGTTCTGCGGGGTCACGTCGAGGAGGAGGACCTCCTCCGCCTGCGCGCCGCCGTCGGTGAGGGCGTGGGCCTGGATCGCTGCGCCGAGGGCGACGACCTCGTCCGGGTGGACCCCGCGGCTCGGCTCGCGGCCGAAGAACTCCCGCACGGCCTTCTGCACCCGCGGCATGCGGGTCATCCCGCCGACGAGGATCACCTCGCCCACCTGCGACGGCCGCACGCCCGCGTCCTTCATCGTCCGCTCGGTCACCTGGATGCAGCGGTCGACGAGGTCCTTGGTGAGCTCCTCGAGCTGCTCGCGGGTGAGCTGCTTGTCGAGGTGGAGCGCCCCCTTGCCGTCGCCCGCCGCGACGAGGAACGGGAGGTGGATGGCCGCGCTCGCGACCCCGGACAGCTCGCACTTCGCCTTCTCTGCGGCGTCCTTGAGCCGCTGCAGCGCCATCTTGTCCTGGCGCAGGTCGACGCCGGCGTGCTCCTTCGCGAAGGTGAAGGTGAGCCAGTCCATGATGCGGCGGTCGAAGTCCTCCCCGCCGAGGTAGGTGTCGCCGCCCACGCCCACGACGTCGTAGACGCTCTTGCCGATGTCGAGGATCGAGACGTCGAAGGTGCCGCCTCCGAGGTCGAAGACGACGACCTTCTTCTCGACCTGCTTGCCGAACCCGTAGGCGAGCGCCGCGCTCGTGGGCTCGTTGATGATCCGGAGCACCTCGAGCCCGGCGATCTTGCCCGCGTCCTTCGTCGACTGGCGCTGGCCGTCGTTGAAGTAGGCGGGAACGGTGACGACCGCCTTGCGCACCGGCCGGCCGAACCAGGCCTCCGCGTCGGCGCGGAGCTCCGCGAGGACCGTGGCCGAGATCTCCGACACCGAGGAGGTCCGGCCTGCGAGCTGCACCCGGACGTCGTTCCCCTCCGGGCCGGCCACGAGCTGGTAGGGGAGCACGCGGCGCGCATCCTCCACCTCCTTCGACCCCCACCGGCGCCCGATGAGCCGCTTCGCGGCGTAGACGGTGTTCTCGGCGTTGGTGATGGCCTGGCGCTTCGCGAGCGCCCCGACGAGCCGCTTCCCGTTCTTCGCCACCGCCACGATCGAGGGGGTGAGGAGCTGGCCGCTGCGGTTCGGGATGACGCGGGGGAGGCCGTCGCGGATGGTGGCGACGACCGAGTTCGTCGTGCCGAGGTCGATCCCGATGACCGGTTCGCTCTCGCTCATCCGAAGATGCCCCACTTCAGCTTCTTCAGCCGCTGCTTCGCCCGCTCGAGGCTCGGGTCGAGCTCGATCGCCCGCTCGAGCGCCTGCCGCGCCTCCTTCTTGTTTCCCTCCGCCTCGAGGACGCGCCCGAGCGCCTCGTGCGCGAGGCCGCTCCGCGGCCCGAGCCGGAGCGCGGCGTCCGCGAGCGCGCGCGCGCCGGCCGCGTCGCCCGCGTCGGCGATCGCCCGGGCGGCCTCGGCCGCGGCGCGCACGCTCGACGGATCGACCTCGACCGCCTCGCGGTAGAGGTCGACGGCGGCGCCGAGCTTTCCGCGTCCCTCCTCCTCCGCGGCCCGACGGAGCAGGTCCGCGATCTTCCCGAGCGTCGCGCGGCGCTTCGCCTCCGCGGCGAGGGCGGCGACCTCGGGGTTCCGCGGATCGAGCCCCTGGGAGACGAGGAGGTCGTTCGCGGCCTGCTGGAAGCGCCCCTCCGCGAACGCCTTCTTCCCGCGCTCGACGAGCTCGCCGACGCGGCCCGCGCGCTGGAGCAGGGGGCTCGACCGGCCCAGCCGCGCCCGGCGCTCCTCGGCGCGCCGCTCGTCGTCGAGCTTGCGCGCCTCGATGCGCGTGACCTCCTCGGGCGGGGCGCTGCTCCGGACGTACGCGGCGCGCCGGACGTCGTCCACGAGCACGTCGCGCGCCTCGGTGATCCGGCGGAAGATCCGGTCGAGCCGAGCCCGGTACGAGCCGAGCCGCTTCCCGGCGTAGCGGTCCGGGTGGAAGACCTTCACGAGGCCGAGATAGGCCGCCTTCGCCGCCCCGGCGGGCGCGTCCCAGGGGATCCCGAGCGCCTGCCAGTGAGTCCAGGTCGCGAGGTGGCCGTCCGCGAAGAGGACCTCCTTGCGCCGCTCCACGCCGAGGTCCACGTCCTCGGTCAGGTCCGCGTCGCGGAACGGGAATCCCAGGTAGCGGTCGGTCACGAGGCGAGGTCCGCGGGTCGGATGGATCAGGATAAAGGCCGCGTGGTCGCAGGGTCAACGCGACCTCCGCAACGGCCCGCACCACGAACCGGGGACACGGCGGTATCGACGCCCTCTCAACGCCCCGCGAGGAGCAGCTCGAGGAGCGCCTTCTGGGCGTGGAGGCGGTTCTCGGCCTCGTCGAACACCGCCGACTGCGGCCCCTCGATCACGCCGTCGGTGATCTCCTCGCCGCGATGGGCGGGGAGGCAGTGGAGCACGATCGCGTTCGGGCGCGCGAGCTTCACGAGCGCCTCGTCCACGATGTAACCGGCGAACACCCGGCGGCGCTCGTCCGCCTCCGCCTCCTGGCCCATCGACGCCCACACGTCGGTGGTGACCACCTGGGCGCCCTCGACCGCCTGGGCAGGCTCCCGGACCACCTTCGCGCGCGGCACGCGGGCGAGGAGCGCGGCGTCGGGCTCATACCCTTCCGGGCACGCGAACCGGAGCTCGAACCCGAGCAGCGCGGCCGCCTCGAGCCAGCTGTTCGCCACGTTGTTGCCGTCGCCAATCCACGCGACGGAGAGGCCGCCGCGCGAGAGGGCGTCGGCCCCGAACCGCTCCGTGACGGTGAGGAGGTCCGCCAGGATCTGGCACGGGTGGGAGGAGTCGGTGAGCGCGTTCACGACCGGCACGTCCGCGCAGCGCGCCATCTCCTCGACCTTCTCGTGCTCGAAGGTGCGGATCACGAGGGCGTCGAGGTAGCGCGCGAGCACGCGGGCGGTGTCGCGGATCGGCTCGCCGCGCCCGAGCTGCATGTCCTGCGGGGAGAGCATCATCGAGCTCGCCCCGAGCTGGTGCGCGGCGACCTCGAAGGACACGCGCGTCCGGGTGGACGCCTTCTCGAAGACGAGGCCGATCGTCATCCGCTCGAGCGGGCGCGGCCCGCTGCGGCCGAGGAGCTTCCACTCCGCGGCGCGTTCGAGCAGCTCGAGCAGCTCGGAGCGATCGAGGTCGGTGACGCGGAGGAAGTCTCGCTTGCTGCGGACGGTGCGTGCCATGACCTCGGGGCCCCTACCCCTTCGCCGGTGCGGCGGCGACGGCCGCCGCGAGCCGCTCGACGGCGAGCTCCGCCTCGGCGGCCGTGAGCGTGAGCGGCGGCGCGAGCCGGAGCACGTCGTCGCCGATCGCGTTGACGAGCAGCCCCCGGTCGCGGGCGCCCTTCATGACCTCGCCGGCGGCGACGCCGCGCAGGACGACGCCGAGCAGCATCCCGCGCCCGCGGACCCGCTCGACCCTCCCGCCGATCTTCTCGATGCCGGCGCGCAGCCGGGCCGCGACCTCGCGCGACCGCTCCAGCACGCCGCCCGTGAGCTCGCGCAGCACGGCCAGCGCGACCGCACACGCGAGCGGGTTGCCGCCGAAGGTCGAGCCGTGGCTGCCCGCGGTGAGGTGCGCCCCGACCTCCTCGGTGGCGAGGATCGCGCCGATGGGGAACCCGCCCCCGAGCCCCTTGGCCGACGACAGCACGTCGGGCGCGACGCCGACCCACTCGTGCGCCCACATCGTGCCGGTCCGGCCGATGCCGGTCTGGACCTCGTCGAGGCACAGCAGGATCCCGCGCTCGCGCGTGAGCTTGCGCGCCGCCTCGAGGAACCCTTCCGGCGGAGTGACCACCCCGGCCTCGCCGAGGATCGGCTCGACGAGGAACGCGGCGGTGCGGGCGTCGAGCGCCGCGTCGAGCGCCGCGAGATCGCCGAACGGCACGTGGCGCACGCCCGGGACGAGCGGCTCGAAGCCGTGCTGGTACTTCTCCTGCCCGCCCGCGGTCAGGGTGAAGAGCGTCCGACCGTGGAAGGAGTCGTTGCAGGCGACGATCTCGTTCCGCTCCGGGTGGCCGCGGTCCGCGTGGAACTTCCGGGCGAGCTTCAGCATCGCCTCGTTCGCCTCGGCGCCGCTGTTGCAGAAGAAGACCCGGCGCGCGAACGGCGTCGCGGCGAGGAGCGCCTCGGCGAGCTCGACCTGGCGGGGGACGAAGTAGTGGTTCGAGACGTGCCAGAGGGTGCGGGCCTGCTCCTCGATGGCGCGCACCAGGGCGGGGTGGCAGTGCCCGAGCACGTTCACCGCGACGCCGCCGAGGAAGTCGAGGTACTCGGCGCCGTCCGCGTCCCACACGCGCGCGCCCGACCCGCGCACGAGCGCGAGCGGCTGCTGGCGGTAGTTGGGAGTGAGCGCCCGCTGCGCGCGCTCCGCCCACGCAGTGTTTCCCTTCATGCCGCGCTTATAGCACGGGATCCGCGGTCGGGCTGCGCGCGCGTCAGAGGATGTACCTCGAGAGATCCTCGTCCGTCGCGATCCCCTCGAGCCGGGCGCGCACGTACGCGGCGTCGATCACGATCCGCTGCCCGCGCAGCGCGTCCGCGTCGAAGGAGAGCCCGTCGAGGAGCCGCTCCATCACCGTGTAGAGCCGCCGCGCGCCGATGTTCTCCATCCGCTCGTTCACCTCCGCCGCGATCCGCGCGACCTCCTCGATCGCCTCGTCGCGGAACTGCACGTCGACGCCCTCGGTCGCGAGGAGGGCCGTGTACTGCCGGACGAGCGACGACCGCGGCTCCTTCAGGATCCGGACGAGGTCCTCGCGCGAGAGCGGCTCGAGCTCGACCCGGATCGGGAAGCGCCCCTGCAGCTCGGGGATGAGATCGGACGGCTTCGCGACGTGGAAGGCGCCCGCCGCGATGAAGAGGACGTGGTCGGTCTTCACCACCCCGTACTTCGTGGCGACGTTCGACCCCTCGACGATGGGGAGGAGGTCCCGCTGCACGCCGCCGCGCGACACGTCGGGACCGTGACCGCCCTCGCGCCCGGCGATCTTGTCGATCTCGTCGATGAAGACGATCCCGGCGTTCTGGGCGCGATCGAGCGCTTCGCGCACGACCCGATCCATGTCCACCATCCTCGACGCCTCCTCGCGGGCGAGGGCCTCGAGCGCCTCCTTCACCGTGAGCCGGCGCTTCCGCTTCTTCGCGCCGCCGCCGAGCATCGAGACGATGGGGTTGTTGCCGATCGAGGACATCATGTCCTGGAGCCCCTGGGCCATGTCCTCCATCCCGGGGCCCATGAACGGCATGGGCGCGGCGGCCGGCCGCTCGACGAGCTCCACCTCCACCGGATCGTCGTCGAGCGTCCCGGCGCGGAGCTGCGTGCGGGCCCTCTCGCGCCCGCCCGCGGTCGCCTCCGGCTCGCCCTCCCCGCGCACGCGCGCGACGGCGCTCCGGAAGCCGACCCCGAGCCCGCCGCCGTATCCGAGCGCGTCGAGCACCTTCTCCTCCGCCGCCTCGCGGGCCCGCTCCTTCAGCTTGTCGGTCTCCTCCTCCTTCACGAGCTTCACCGCCGCCTCGACGAGGTCGCGGATCATCGAGTCCACGTCCCGCCCGACGTAGCCCACCTCGGTGAACTTGGAGGCCTCGACCTTCACGAAGGGCGCCCCGGCGAGCCGCGCGAGCCGCCTCGCGATCTCGGTCTTCCCGACGCCGGTCGGACCGATCATCACGATGTTCTTCGGGAGGATGTCGTCGCGGAGGTCGGGCGAGACCTTCTGGCGCCGCCATCGGTTCCGGAGCGCGATCGCGACGGCGCGCTTCGCCTTCGACTGCCCGACCACCCACCGGTCCAGCTCCGCCACGATCTCCTTCGGCGAGAGGTCCTGCGCGCTGCCGGGCATCCTAGAGCTCCTCGATGGTGAGGTTCGCGTTCGTGTAGATGCAGATGTCCGCGGCGATCCGGAGCGCCTCCTCGGCAATCTCGCGGGCGCCGAGGTCGGAGTGCGCGAGGAGCGCCCGGGCCGCCGCGAGCGCGTAGGGCCCGCCCGAGCCGATCGCGACGACCGCGCCTCCGCCCGCGACGGGATCCGGCTCGATCACGTCGCCCGCGCCGGAGAGGACGAGGACGTGCTCGGCGTCGGCGACCACGAGGAGCGCCTCCAGCCGGCGCAGCAGGCGGTCGGTCCGCCACTGCTTCGCGAGCTCGACCGCGGCCCGCGGCAGCGAGCGGGCGTGCTCCTTCAGCTTCTTCTCGAACAGCTCGAAGAGCTGGAAGGCGTCCGCGGTGGCGCCCGCGAAGCCGGCGAGCACCGCCCCCTCCGCCAGCCGGCGGACCTTGCGGGCGGTCGCCTTCATCACCGTCTTGTCGAGCGTGACCTGTCCGTCGCTCGCCATCGCGACCTTGCCGTCGCGGCGCACGCAGAGAACGGTCGTCGCGTGGAGGGCCATCGACGTTGGGTAGCGCGACGGGCGGCGGCGGGCAACGGGGAACGCGTGGCCGTGGCGGGTCTAGCCGCCCTTCGCGCGCGGGTGCGCGCGGTCGTACACGTCGGCGAGCCGCTTCCAGTCGAGGTGCGTGTACCGCTGCGTCGTCGAGAGCGACGCGTGGCCGAGCAGCTCCTGGATCCCTCGCAGGTCGGCGCCGTTCCCGAGGAGGTGCGTCGCGAACGAGTGCCGGAGCATGTGCGGGTGCACGTGGCGCGGGAGCCCGGCGGCGAGCACCCAGCGCGAGATGCGGCGAGCCACCGACCGCGGGGAGAGCCGGCCGCCGCGGTGATTGAGGAAGAGCGCTCCGGTGGCGGCCGAGCGCGACCGGGCCGCCAGCGCGGCGCGGCCCTCCGCGAGCCAGCGCCGGAGCGCCTCCGCGGCCGGGCCGCCGAACGGGACGATCCGCTCCTTGCGCCGCTTGCCGAGGACGCGCACGAGCCCCTGCGCGAGGTCGACGTCGCCGAGATCGAGCCCGGTGAGCTCCGAGACGCGCAGCCCGCTCGCGTAGAGCAGCTCGAGGAATGCGCGATCGCGCAGCGCGAGCGGGGTGTCCTCCCCCGCAGGCGCCTCGACGAGCGCGGCGACCTCCTCCTCCGGGAGCACCTCCGGGAGCCGCTTCGGCCGCCGCGGGCTCGCGACCGCCCGCGCCGGGTTGTCGGCCGTGAGCCCCTCCCGCACGAGGAATCGGTACAGCGAGCGGAGCGTCGAGAGCTTGCGGCCGAGGGAGGCCGGCCCGGCGGTGCCCGCCGCCTCCGCGACGAAGGCGCGCACGAGCGTGGGCGAGGACGGGACGACCGCGGCGCCGCGCGCGCGCAGGAACGCCGCGTACTGCCCGAGGTCGGAGACGTAGGCGCGGACGGTGTGGGGCGAGGCCCGCCGCTCGGTCTCGAGGTGGCGCACGAAGCGGTGGAGCTCGGGGGGCAGCGCGGGCGCGTCCTCGTCCATCGAGCGCGAGCGTGCCACCGCGGCGCGCGGCGCGCGAGTTTCCTAGGTGGCCCCGCCGGCGCGGGGCGAGACCAGCCGGAGGGCGAGGCCCGCTGCGGCGAGTCGCAGGGCGGCGCTCGCCGCGAAGGGCGCGGTGAGGGGCCCCGCGATCGCGGCGGCCCTCGGGAGGAGGCCCCCGAGCGGCGCCGCGATGGCAGTCCCGGCGCCGAACGCCAGGCCTCCCGCGATCGCGAACACCGCGAGCCAGGCCGGGCGCTCCGCGGCGGGCGCGAGGGCGAGGGGCAGCGCGAGCCCGGCGACCCCCGCCCCCGCGGACGCGATCCCCCCGGTCACCGCCTCGACCCCGAGGATCGCGGGCCCGCCCGAGGCGGCGGCGATCCAGAGGAGCGGGCTCGCGGCGAGGAGCGCGGTGGAGCCGGCGGCCACCGCCCGAGCGCCGCGGGTGCGATCGAGGACGCTCCCCCACCCGCGCGCGGTCGCGGCGCGGGCGGCGGCCGAGACCGCGCCGTAGCCGGTGAGGAAGGTGAACCCGAGCGCCCGGTCGCGGAGCACGTACAGCCCCGAGAACGGCACGATGAGGCCCGCGCCGGCACCGGACACCACGACGAACGCGAGGTACCGGCGCGCGGCGGGAACCCGGAGGACCGCCACGAACGAGGGGCGCGGGCCCGGCGCACGCGGCCGCGGGCGGCCGCCGGCCTGGCGCGCCATGAGCGCGACGCTCGCCGCGCCGGCCAGGCACGCGACGAGGGCGAGCGCGGCCAGGGCGAGCGCCCCTGGGGCGCGGTCGAGGAGCGTCCCCGCCGCGAGCGCGGCGGCCGCCCCGGCCGCGGTGCAGGCCGCGGTGCGACGCCCGAAGTACCGGCCGCGGACACGCGCGGGGACGAGCTCGCCCATCCACGCGACCCACCCGTTGTTGCAGACGATGCCGAGGCCGCTGTGGACGATCGCCGCAGAGACGAGCAGCGCACGCGCGACCCCCGGCGGGAGCCCGGGCAGGAACGGGAGGAGGACGAGCGGCAGGAAGGCCTGGCGCGCGATCGCGATCGACCAGAGCGCGACGCGCCGCGGGCCGAAGCGCTCGACGAGCCGCGCCGCCGGGAGCTGGAGGAGGTGCGCGACGTAAGGCAGCGCGCCGAGCAGCCCGATGAGCGCCGGACCGCAACCGAGCTGGAGCGCCCAGCCGGTGAGCGCCGCGCCGCTCGCGCAGGCGCCGACGACCTCGGCCGCGATGCCTTCGGCGGTGGAGACGCGGAGCGAACGGCGGAGCGCGTCGGGAGCCAGGCGGCGCGGACGGCGCCCGCTCGGTGGGCGCTCGGGCGGACATGGAGCGGGGGGTCGCGCGAGGCGTGGGAGGGCGGACATGGCGGCGGGCGGGCCACCAGTCTACGTGCGGGGCAGCGCGCGTCCTACGGCCGACCGGGCGAGCGCCCCCTGCGTGTGCGCACGCTCCAGGTCCAGGTCACCTCGGCAGCTCGGCCACGTAGACGCCCTGGCGCTTCGCCTGGACGACGACGTACGCGAGCCGCCGCGAGTCGGGCCCGAGGAACCGCGCCGACCCCGGAAGCACTCCTTCGTCGACGCGCGTCAGCGTCCCCTTCTCCCAGACGCCGAGGTCGAGCGCGACCACGTCCCTGCGCGCCCAGCCGAGGAGGAGTCGCCCCGGATCCCGCGGGTCGAACTCGAAGCTCTTCACGCCCTGCGCGATCGCCTCGGGCTTCGCCCCGGGCGCGAGGCCGCCCGCCGGGACGCGCTCGAGGTCGCACGCCTCCGCGTTCCGCACGCACCGGGTCCGGTAGTAGAGCCACTGCCCGTCGGGCGAGAAGGCGAACCCGAACGCGCCGGTCGCGACGGTGGTCGCGGCGGATCCCGGATCGAGGTGGGCGACCCCGAGGTCGACGGAGTACCCGCCGCGGACGCTGTGCTGCAGGAACGCGACGTGCCGGCCGTCCGGGGAGATCTCGAAGTCGGACACGTTCGGCGCGACCGTGCGCGGCGGGAGGTCCGCGCCGCCCGCGCCGAGCGCGCCGGCGCGGACTCGCGGATCGTACCGCTCGAGCCAGGCGAGCCGCGGCGCGGAGGCGGCCCAGCGGAACTCGCCCACCTCGCGCGCGAGCAGCGCGATCTTGCGACCGGGCGCCGCGAGGTGGAGGTTCCCCTGCTTTCCGGGCTGGACCTCCGCGACGAACGCGACGCTCCGGCCGTCCGGGCCGAACGCGAACGACTGCGCGCCGCGGCCGAGCTCCGTCGGGACGGCGCGCTCGAGGACGGGGAGGAGCTTCAGGACCGCCCCCTCCTTCCCCTTCACCGTCCAGGCGAGCCACGGGCTCGTCCGCGAGAACCCGTACTCGCCCACCTGCCCGCGCTCGATCGGCTCCGCGGACGACAGCTCGCAGCCGGCCGCGAGGAGCTCGCCGCCCGCCGCGTAGGTCCGCCGCGCCGCGAGCCGCACGCGCGCGCTCGTCGCGCCGCAGGCGGGGAGCGGCACCGGAGTGAAGTCGAACGACGCGATGCGATCGGCGCCCACCACCGCGCGGGGCGCAGCGTCCCCGGGCGGCATCACCGAGAGCCGTCCGCCCGCCACGAGCCCGAGCTCGCCCTGCGCGCCGTAGCCGTGGAAGGTGACCCCCTCCGCGAGCGTGCGCACCGGCGAGGCGCGGGGGACGCCGCCCTCGACGGAGAAGTCCCAGAGGTCGAGCCGGCCCGCGGCGGCCGCGTGGTCGTAGTCCGCGAGCGCCACGAGCGCCTTCCCGTCCGGTCGCCAGGAGAGGCCCTGTGGGAGGTTCGTGACGCCGGCGGCGAGCTTCGCCGCGGGGCCGCCCGAGGCGGGCACGAGGCGCAGGTCGCAGCGCGCCGTACCGGGCGGCATGAACTGCACCTTCACGTCGGCGCAGCCGTCGAGGAGCGCGAGCCACGCGCCGTCGGGAGAGGGCGCGACCGCGCGGACGCCGCCGCCGTGGAGGAGCTTGCCGAGCCCGTGCGGCCCCGCGTCGGTCGTGCCGGCGGGCTTCGTACAGCCGGCCGCCGTCAGGGCGGCGGCGGCGAGGGCGACTCCGATGCTTCGTGCGGCTCGATCCACGGCGTGAGCTCCCGGCGCGCGCGTTCGGCGTACGCCTCCTTGCGGGCGAGCTTGCCACGGTGGCGGCCCGTGAGCGGCGGAAAGAGCGCGAACACCACGTTCGACGGCTGATAGGGCTGGTCGGGGGGGTGGGCCTCGCCGGTGAGGTGGCGGTGGAGCGCGCCCATCGCCGTCGCGGGCGGCGGCGCGCGGAACGGCCGGCTGGCGAGCCGGTCCAGCACCGCACGCGCGGCGAGGAGCCCGCAGGCGGCGGACTCGACGTAGCCCTCGACGCCCGTGATCTGCCCGGCGAAGAAGAGCCAGGGCCGCTCGCGGGCGGAGAGGTCGGGCGCGAGCAGCCGCGGCGCGTCGAGGAACGTGTTCCGGTGGATCTGGCCGAGCCGGACGAACTCGGCGTTCGCGAGCCCCGGCACGAGGGAGCGGAAGATCCGGCGCTGCTCGGGCCAGGTGAGGCGCGTCTGGAAGCCGACGAGGTTCCACGCGGTCCCCTCGGTGTCCTCGCGCCGCAGCTGCACGACCGCGTAGGGCCACCGGCCGGTCCGCGGATCCTCGAGCCCGACCGGCTTCATCGGCCCGTGCGCGAGCACCTCCGGCCCGCGCGCGGCCATCACCTCGATCGGGAGGCAGCCCTCGAAGTAGCGCGGCTCCTCGAAGGCGTGCGGCGCGACCTTCTCGCCCGCGACGAGGGCGTCGACGAATGCGTGGTACTGCCCCTCGTCCATGGGAAGGTTCAGGTAGTCGTCGCCGCGCCCCTTCCCCCACCGCGAGCGAGCGTACGCGATCGCCGGGTCGATGCCGTCCGCCGCGACGATCGGCGCGATGGCGTCGTAGAAGTGGAGCCCCTTCCCCGCGAGCGCGGCGATCTCCCCGGCGAGCGCGTCCGCCGTGAGCGGCCCGGTCGCGACGATCGCCGGCCCGGGCGGGGGCGGCAGCGCCCGCACCTCCTCGCAGCGGCGCGTCACGAGCGGGGCCTCGGCGAGGCGCCGCGTCACGAGCGCGCTGAACCGCTCCCGGTCCACGGCGAGGGCGTCCCCCGCCGGGACCCGCGTCGCGTCGGCCGAGGAGAGGATGACGCTCCCGAGCCGCCGCAGCTCCTCGTGCAGCAGGCCGACGGCGTTGGCGGGGTTGTCGGAGCGGAGCGAGTTGGAGCAGACGAGCTCCGCGAGCCCCTCCTGAAGGTGGGCCGGCGTGCGGCGGGCCGGCTTCATCTCCACGAGATCGACCGGCACCCCCGCGCGGGCGAGCTGGTACGCCGCCTCGCTCCCCGCGAGCCCTCCACCGATCACCGTGACCCGTGTCGCCATCGTCCGCTCCAGCTCCGTTCAGGCGGGCATCCCGGCGCCCGCGCCCGCGTCCCTCAAGGTGGCGCCGGCCGCGGCGGGTGCGCACATTGCGCGCTGGCCCCGGCGGCCGTCCGGTGCGCCGGTGGCCGGCCGCGCGGCCGGCGATGTGAAGCCGCCCCAGAGGTGACGGGCGGCGCGATGCGCAGGAACGCGGCGACGCGTGGGTGTACCTCCCCATGGAGAGGATCGCAACGTGAGCGAGAGGACCGCCGAGACCACCCAGGCCGAGCTGCAGCGCCGCCGCCGGATCATCCTGGAGACGAGCCGCCGCGCCGACGCCGAGATCGAGGCGCTGCGCGCGGCGGAGCGGATTCCCGAGTTCGAGGAGGGCGCCCAGTCCGAGCACGAGCAGTTCACGCTCGCGCGCCTGTCCGAGACGCAGCGCAAGGAGGTCACGCAGATCGACGCGGCGCTGGCGCGGCTCGAGGCGGGCGAGTACGGCGTGTGCCGCGACTGCGGCGGGGACATCGATCCGAGGCGCCTCGCGGCGCTGCCCTACGCGATGCTCTGCACGGAGTGCGCGTCGCACCGGGAGCGCACGCCGGGCGCAGCCGTCCCCGAGCCGATTCGATAGCGGGGCGCCGACGCCGGCTAGTCGTTCTTCAGGACCATGAACTTGTACTCGCCGAGCTCCGCCTGGCCGGCGGTGTACAGGACGTCCATCAGCGTCCGGTAGGGGATCTTCCGGTCCGCGACGACGTTGATGCGCCCCTGGAACGGCGCGTTCTTGTTGAACCTGGCGATGTACTTCTGCTTGTCGACTTCCTTCTTCAAGGCGTCGTAGAGCGCGCCGACATAGAAGGCCTCGGCCTTCCCGCCCTCCTTCGCCTGAGCAGGGACCACCCCCGACCGCATCTCGACCACCTTGCGGTCGTTCACCGCGATCTCCTTGTAGGAGAGCGTGATGGTGATGTTCTCCTGCGGGTGGAGCTGGGTGGACGACTGCGGGATCGTGAGGTCCGCGCTCATGTTCACGTTGATCGCGGACGCCTGGTAGGACTTGAGGAGGAACACCAGGATGATGGTCATCATGTCCATCATCGCGACGATGTTCAGCTCGCGGATCTCGCCGGCGGCCTCGCGGACCTTGCGGCGCGCCTTCCGGTGAGCGCGGGCGTCCCGCTCGCGCTTGAGCTGCTCGGGATCGGACACGGCGGCGGGCGCGGTCATCGGCTCACCCGACCAGCGAGAGGGAGACGTCGAAGAAGAGCGGCTTGCGCTCGATCTTCCCGTCGGCCCCCTTCACGCTCGCCTCGCGGCAGGCGTCCATCGTCTGGATGAGGACGTCGTAGACGACGTCCGGATCCGCCGACAGGATCACCGCGGTCTCGTTCGGGAACTGCTCCTTGATCCTCTTCATCTGCTCGGTGAGCGACGCGTAGTCGTACTTGCCGTCGCCCTTGAGCGGGATGGTGGGCGGGCGGTTCGCGTCCGGCGCCGGCGCGTCCTTGCCGAGCACGCCGCCTGCGCCCGCCACGAAGAACCCCTGACGGCCGATCGCGACGGTGAGGAGGAGCGGCGGCTTCTCCGGCTTCTCCCCGACGACGGCGTCGCCGCCGATCTTGGGCGCGGAGACGTTCAGCACCCCGAGCGTGATGAGCCCCGTCATGCTGAGCAGCATGAACATGACGAGGTTCACGACGACGTCGAGGTACGGGACGATGTTGAGCTCGCCCGTGTGCTCTTCCTCGCGGACCCTGCGGCGCATCGGCTCCCCGCGCGCTGCGCGCTAACCCGCGTTCTCGAGCGGGTTCGTCTCGCCCGCGTTGCGGCGGGAGAGCCAGTTCTCGAGGCGGAGCGCGTTGTACTCGATCTCCTCGATCATCGTCTTCGCCTTGGAGGAGAGCATGAGGTGCGCGACGATGCAGACCACCGCGATGGTGAGGCCGAACGCGGTGTTGTTCATGGCTTCCGAGATGCCCTTCGAGAGCATGAGCTGCTTCATCTCGGGGCTCGCGGCGCCGAGCGACTTGAAGGTGCCGATGAGGCCGGTGATGGTGCCGACGAGGCCGATGAGGGTCGCGATGTTCGCGAGGGACCAGAGCGGCGCGATCCGCTTGGAGATCGCCGGGGTCGTCTCGAGCACCGCCTCCTCGAGCGCCCGCGCGACCTCCTGATCGCCGCGGCTCGCGCGGATCAGGCCGGCGCGGACCACCTTCGAGAGCGACGCCTCCTGCGCCGCGTCGCAGAGCTTCACGGCGCGGTCTACGTTCCCGGACAGGATGAGCTTCTGGACCTGGCTCATGAACGGGGGCGCGTTCAGGTTCAGCCGGAACGCGAGCACCACGATCCGCTCGACGATGATCGCGATCGCGACGGCGCTCGTCGCCACGTTCACGAACATGAACGGGCCGCCCTCCTTGAAGAACTCGGCCAGCGTCTGGATCATCGCTACGTCTCCGGAGGGGGGATGGGTGGGGAAAGCACGCGCGATGTGCGCTTTGCCCGCGAATGGACTGCGGTTTTTCCTACCAGCAGCCCGTCAGGAGGTCAAGCGTGGGAGCGGGCGCGGCGCGCCCCGAGACCGTGGTGCGCGGCGCCGCGGACCACGGTCCCCCGCTCTCACGCCACCTGCTGCGGGGCCTCGCGGCGGTAGTCGCACTCCTTGTTCGGGCAGGCGATGAACGGCCCGGTCTTCTTCGAGTACTTGTCGAGGAGGTACGCGCTGCCGCACGTCGGGCACGGCTCGTTGCGGGGGCGGTCCCATGAGACGAAGTCGCACTTCGGATACGACGAGCAGCCGTAGAACGTCCGCCCGCGGCGCGAGCGCTTCTCGGAGACGTACCCGCCGCACGCCTTCGGGCAGGTGACGCCGATCGAGATGGGCTTCGTCCCCTTGCACTCGGGGTAGCGGGTGCACGCGAGGAAGCGGCCGAAGCGGCCGCGCTTCATCACCATCGCGGCGCTGCAGGTCGGGCACTTCTCGTCGACCGGGACTTCCTCCTCCTTCTCCGCGACGATCTTCCCGTCCTCGCGCCGGAAGTTCATCGTGTTCCGGCACTCCGGGTATCCGGGGCAGGCGAGGAACTCGCCGTTGCGGCCCCACTTGATGACGAGCAGCTTGCCGCACTTCTCGCAGACGATGTCCGTCTCGATCGCCTGGGCCTTCACGTTCCGCATCGACTCGTCGGCCTTGGCGAGGTCCTCCTTGAAGCTCTCGTAGAACTCGGAGAGGACCGTCTGCCACTTCGCGTTCCCCTCCTCGATCTCGTCGAGCTTCTCCTCCATGCCGGCGGTGAACGCGACGTCCATCTCGCGCGGGAAGGCGCGGACGAGCTCGTCGGTCACGAGCGTCCCGAGGTGGGTCGGCTTGAAGTTCTTCTCGATCTTCTCGACGTACGCCTTGTCCTGGATGGTCTCGAGGATCGCGGCGTAGGTGGAGGGCCGTCCGATGCCGCGCTGCTCCATCTCCTTCACGAGCGACGACTCGTTGTAGCGGGGCGGCGGCTGGGTGAAGTGCTGCTCGGGGTTGAGCTTCACGAGCCGGAGCTCCTGGCCCGCCTCCAGCGGCGGGAGCTGGCGCTCCTCGTTCTTCTTCTCGCCCTCGGCCTCGGCTCCGTTCTCGTCCTTCTTCTCCTCCTCCGCGCCCGCCTCCTCCTCCGGCGGCTTCGCGCCGTAGACGGCGAGGTAGCCCGGGAACTTGAGGATCGAGCCGGTCGCCCGGAAGGTGGCGCGTGGCGCGCTGCCTCCGCCCTCGGCTCCGGCCCGCGCGCCGGCGGAGCCGTCGCACTCCGCGGCGATGTCCGCGGCGGTCTGGTCGTAGACCGCCGGCACCATCTGGCAGGCGACGAAGCGGTTCCAGACGAGCTCGTAGAGGCGGAGCATGTCGCGCTCGCCGATCTGCTCGAAGTAAGGCGCGACCCGCTCCGGCGTCCACTGGAGGTCGGTCGCGCGGACCGCCTCGTGCGCCTCCTGCGCCGACTTCGCCTTGGTCTTGAAGACGTTGGCCGTCTCGGGGAGGTGGTCCTTCCCGTACTTCTCGCCGATGAAGACGCGCGCCGCGTCCACGGCCTCGGTCGAGAGCCGGACCGAGTCGGTGCGCATGTAGGTGATGAGGCCGACCGTCTCGTCGCCGAGCTCGACGCCCTCGTAGAGCCGCTGCGCGAGGGTCATCGTCTTCTTGGCGGTGAAGCCGAGGCGGTTCGCCGCCTCCTGCTGGAGCTTCGCGGTCGTGAACGGCGGCGGCGGGTTGCGGCGCCGCTCCTTGCGGTCGACCGTCTCGACGACGAAGCGCGCCTTCTCCACGTCCGCGGCGATCGCGCGAGTGGTGTCGCCGTCCTTGAGCGCCGCCTTCTTGCCGTCGACCTTCGAGAGCTTCGCGCGGAACTCGGGCGGCAGCCGCGCGGCGAAGTCGGCGTCGAGCGACCAGTACTCCTCGGGCTTGAACGCCTCGATCTCGCGCTCGCGCTCGACCACGAGCCGGACCGCGACCGACTGCACGCGCCCGGCGGAGAGGCCGCGGCGCACCTTCTTCCAGAGGATGGGGCTGATCTGGTAGCCGACGAGCCGGTCGAGGATCCGCCGCGCCTGCTGGGAGTCGAACTTCTTCCGGTCGAGGTCGATCGGGTGCTCGATCGCCTTTAGGATCGCGGTCTTCGTGATCTCGTTGAAGAGGACGCGGCGCACGCGCTCGTCGCCGCCGCCCGCCCCGATCTCCTCGGAGATGTGCCACGCGATCGCCTCGCCCTCGCGGTCGGGGTCGGTCGCGAGCAGCACGCGCGACGCGGTGCGCGCGGCGCGCTTGATCTCGGAGAGGACCTTCGCCTTTCCCTGGATCACGTCGTACTGGGGCTTGAACCCCTTCTCGATGTCGACGCCCATCTTCGACTTCGGCAGGTCCTTCACGTGCCCGACCGACGCCCGAACGTCGAAGGAGCGCCCCAGGTACTTCTTGATGGTCTTCGCCTTCGCAGGGGACTCGACGATGACGAGGCTCAGCCCCCCGTCGGCGACGCCCTTGCGGGCGCGCTTGTCCCCGGACTTCCCTTGCCCCGCGGAGCGGGGCTGGGGAGGGGGCTTCGCGGCGGCGGGCGCGCCGGGCTCCGCCTTCGGCGCCTTCCGCGCCTTCAGCGCCTTCGGCGTCTTCGACGCCTTGAGCGCCTTCGGCTCCTTCGCCTCGCCTGCGGTGCGTGTCGTCGCTTTCGCCATCCGTCTCCTCTGCTTCCTACTCGACCCGGCGGACAAAGTAGTGGCCCGGGCGCTGCTCGCACAAGCCGCGCAGCTCCAGCGCGAGGAGCCCCGCGAGCGCCGCGCCCGGGGCCAGCCCCGCGGCGCGCGCGACCTCGTCGGCATGGCGCGGCCGGCGCGCCAGCACGGAGAGCAGCGTCGCCTCGTCGGAGGCGAGCGTCGGGAGCGGGAGCTGAGCCTCCGCCGGGGCCTCCATCCCGATCGCGGCGAGGACGTCCGCCGCCGACGCGACCGCGCGCGCGCCCTCGCGGAGGAGCGCGGTCGTCCCCGCCGAGAGCGGGTCCCGCACGTCGCCCGGCACCGCCAGCACCGGAACGCCCTGGGAGCGCGCCCACGACGCGGTGATGAGCGCGCCGCTCCCGGCGCCGGCCCGGACCACGACGACCGCCTCGGACAGGCCGGAGACGATCCGGTTCCGGCGCGGGAAGTGGCCCGGGAACCCGGGCGTTCCGTCCGGGAGCTCCGACAGGAGCGCCCCTCCCGACGCGACGATCCGCGCGAACAGCTCGCGGTGGCGCGGCGGGTGGACCACGTCCACGCCGGTGCCGAGGACCGCGACGGTGTGGCCGCCCGCCGCCAGCGCGGCCTCGTGCGCGGCCGCGTCGATCCCGAGGGCGCCGCCCGAGACCACGGTGACGCCGGCCCGCGCGAGCCCGCCCGCGATGGTCGCGGCGAGGTCGAGCCCGTACTCGTCCGAGTGACGCGCGCCCACCATCGCGACGCTGCGCCGCTCGCCGAGCGCGCCGACGAGGCGCAGCTCTGCCGGCCGCTCCGCGATGCGCGCGAGTGCGTCGGGGTACAGGCCGTCGCCTGGCCGCAGGGTTCGCGCCGACGTCATTGGAGGTCGGCCATATACCGGCGGGGTGACACCCGGTCAAGACGCCGCCCCGGGACGGCGAGCGACCGGACGCCGCGCCAGGGGTCGCGGAACGTGAGTCGAGACGCCGGCTTAGTTGCCGCCGGAGCCATTCTCGGGGCGCATCTGCACGCGGTCCCCGATCATGACCTCCTTCACGCTCTTGAGGACGAGGGCCGTGGACGCGTTCTCCTTCACGTCCACGACGAGGAGGTCGCCGATCTTCTCGACGGGGAGGCTCTCGTCCCAGGTCGCACGGTCGGGCTTGGTCTTGTACTGGTCGCCCGAGCGGAGGACCGTGAAGACGTTCCCCTCCTGGACGCCGTCCTTCTCTCCGCGGTCCACGAAGACGACGTGGTTCTCGCCGAGGTTCGTGACGACGTCGAGGTGCGCGGCGAACACCGATCCCTCGACCGCCTGGCGGTTCGGCCGGCGCTCGATCGGGCGGAAGAACTTCTGCGTCCAGGGGCCGAGCAGCGCGCCGCGCTCGATCGTGTCGAGCGACTGGACGATCGTCGCCGTCACGGCGCGGTCGTCCACCGCGACGACCTTGGCGGACCCGATCACGTTCGACTGGTAGCCGAGGATCTCCCTCGAGCCGGGCCGCCGGACCTCGCGCTCCGTGCGGTAGATGACGTACGTCTCGCCGACCTTCACCGCCGCCGGGGTCTCGAACTGGATGTAGACCTTGTCCAGCATCGAGAGCAGCTTCTTCTCCTCGAACGCGGCCTTGATCGTCCCCGACTCCGCGAGCTCGGCGGGCGTGACGAAGGTCTCGTGGCGCGCGAAGCGCTGGCGCTGCGGCGCGAACCCGATCTTGTAAGGGCCGGCGACCGCGACCTCGTCGCTCTGCTCGACCGGCGCCTTGAGCTCGGCGCGAGAGAGGTCCTCGAGCTCCTTCACCGGCTCGGGCTCCTCCTCCGCCTCGGCGACGGTTTCGTCCCCGGGCTGCGCCTCCGCGAGAGGGGTGCCGGGGCCGATCGGCTCGACGCGGGTCGGGGCCTCCTCCGCGCCCGGGAAGAACTTGAGGAGGTTGCCCGGGTAGATCCAGTGCGGGTTCGTGATCTCCGGGTTGTAGGACCAGATCTTCGGCCAGTACCACGGGTTGTTGAGGAAGCGGCCGGAGAGGTCCCAGAGCGTGTCGCCGGGCTTCACCGTGTAGGTGTCGGGCGGCGGCGCCGCCTCGGCGGACGGGGTCTGGACGTCGACCGCGAGCGGAGGCGGCGCGGCGTCGCGCGCGGCCGCCGGGGGCGGCGCGCCGCCGGGGTCGGGCGGAGCGGCGGTCTTGGCCTGGCCGAGCGCGAGGGCCGGGGCGAGCGCCAGGAGAGCGACGACGTTCGTGCGGATCATGGACCGCTCCTTGCCGGACTTTCCGGCGTCGCGCCGGTGCGTCCGGAGATGGTTGCGAGGCGCGTCCCGGCGCGCTGCGCCGCCGGGCTCCTCGGGAACTCCTGCACGAGCCGCTCGAGCAGCTTGCGCTCGGCCTCGCGGGCGCCGCGGTGCTGCTCGCACCAGGCGAGCCGCTCGAGCGCCTCGGGGAGCGCGTCGCCCGCCGGGTAGTCGCCGGCGGCGCGCTTCGCGAGATCGCACGCCTGCGTCTCGAGCCCGGCGTCGGCCCAGACGGTGGCCGCCTCGACGAGCGCGTTGTCCGCCTCGGGGTGGCGCGGGTAGCGCTCCACGAACTCCTCGAGCAGCCGGGCCCGCTTCGTCGAGGGGGCGGCGCGCGCCTTCTTGAGCTCCGCCTCCGACTCGGCCGCGAGGTCTCGGCCGTGGCGCGAGAGCGCGTCGACGCGTGCTGCGTCGGGCTCGGCGATCGGCACCGAGGTCGGGACGGGCGGCGGGGTGCGGGGGCGCGGCGCGGCGGCGACCGGCGGCGCCACGTGGACGACGGCGAGGTCCGGCGGGATCACCGGCGCGGTCTCCGCGGCGTCCTCGCGCGGCGCCACGCGCACGGTGCGCGAAGCCGACGAGAGCTCGAGGTGCGTCTGGAGCGAGTCGACGCGCCGGGCGAGCTCCGCGTTGTCCTGGCGCAACTGGCGCACCTCGGCCTGCAGGACCTCGATGTCCCGCCGCGCGGCGTCCCTTCCCCCGGTGGCGCAGCCGCCGACGAGGAGCAGGAGCGCCGCGAGAACCTCGCGCGCGCACGATCGCAAACTCGGAAAAGTGTAGGGGAGTCCGGGAATTCGTCAAGGAACGCCCCCCCCGCCCGTAGGTGGGCGTGGGGCGATGAAGGCGACCTGGCGACCCGTCCGACCGCGGTCGCGCCGGTGGGAGAAGAAGCGCTCGCGCTCGCAGGAGGTGCAGGCGCCGACCACGTCGAGCCGCTCGGGAGCGACGCCGGCGCGGGCGAGCACCCGACCGTTCGCGGCCCAGAGGTCGAGGTGCGGGCCCTCCGCGTGCCCGGGGAGCGGCCCGCGGACGACGTCGCCCCCGAAGCGGGCCGCGAACGGCGCGGCGACATCCTCCGACACCTCGTAGCAGCACGGGCCGATGGAGGGCCCGAGGACCGCGAGAAGCCGCTCGGGTGGTGTGCCGAACTCGCGCCGCATCGCCCCGACCGCCTCCGCGGCCGCGCCGGCGAGGGTTCCTCGCCACCCAGCGTGCACGGCCGCCACCGCCCCGGTCGCCGGATCCGCGAGGAGCACCGGGACGCAGTCCGCGACGGAGACGCAGGCCGCGACGCCCGCCCCCGCGGTGAGGACCGCGTCCGCCTCCTCCGCGGGCTCGCAGGGCGCGTGGAGACGGACCGCGCGCGTGCCGTGCACCTGCCGCACGCGCGCGAACCGGAGCCCGGTGCGCGCCTCGAGCCGCCGCCAGTTCTCGACGACGCGGGCGGGGTCGTCGCCGACCGCACCCCCGAGGTTCAGCCAGTCATACGGAGGGGCCGAGACGCCGCCGGCCCGGGTCGTGAACCCGTGCGCGAACGCGGCGAGGAGCGGGCTCCGGACGAGCTCCATTCGCCCCGCGGCCCCTTTCACTCCTCGTCGCGGGGGGGCGTCGGCGGCGTCGCGGCGGGCCCGGACTGCACGACGTTCCGCGTCCCCCGCGCGCGCGCGAGCTCGAGCTCGAGCGCCTTCTCGCGCCGCGCCGTCTCTCGAAGCTCGGCCTGCAGCCGCTGGTGCTCCTGCGCGCGGAGCGCGTCGCGCCGCGCGAGCTCGTCCCGGAACCTCGCCTGGGCCTCCTCCACCGCCTTCACCGCGCGCGCCTCGGCCTCGCGGCGCTCGGCCGAGAGCTGGTCGATCCGGCGCCCCGCGTCCGTCGCGCGCGCCTCGGCCGCCGCGGCGCGCGCGGTCAGCTCCTTCTCGACCCGCGCCCGCGCCTGGCCGGCGGCGGCGAGCTGCCCCTCGAGCTCGAGGACGCGCGCTCGGGAGGCCTGCACGACGCCGGCATCGCGCGCCGCCTGCTCCCCGCGCGCCTGGAGCTCCGCGGCGCGCGCCTCCGCGCGGTGCGACCGGGCCTGGAGCTCGCCCTCGGCGCGCTGCCGATCCCGCTGCGCGGCGCGGAGCGCCTCGTCCCCCTCGGCCGCGCGCTCCTCGGCGCGGGCCGCCCGCGCCTCGACCGCCTGGGCCGCCGCGAGCGATCCCTCGAGCCTGTGCCGGAGCTCCGCCGCCGCGTGCTCGGCCGCGTCTCGCGCCGCCGCGACCGAGACGAGCCGCTCCTCCGCGTCCGCCGCCCGGTGCCGCGCCTCGTCCACGCGGGCGGCCGCCGCCTCCGCCGAGGCGTGCTCCCGGCGCTCGGCGGCCCGGAGCGCCTCCGCGCTCCCCGCCAGCTCCTGCTGCAGCGCCTCCTCGCGCTCCGCCCGCTCGCGCGAGAGCGTGTCGATGCGCGCGTGGAGCGACTCCGCCGCCTCGGTCTTCTTCGAGAGCTCGGCGAGCAGCTCCTCCTCGCGCCGGCGGTGCTCGTCCTCGAGCGCGGCACCCCGGCTCCGCGCGCGCTGCTCGGCCTCGGAGCGGGCCTCGATCTCGGCGCGCAGCTCGTCCTCGAGCCGCGCGCGCTCCGCGTCGGCGCGCGCGCGCGCCTCGCCCTCGGCCCGGAGCTGCTCGCGCAGCGCGGTCCGCTCCGCCTCCCGCACGTCCCCTTCCGCGGCGAGGGCGTCGCGCTGCGTGCGGAGCTCGTCCCGCTCCGCGCCGGCCGTCGCGAGCCGGGCCTCCGCCTCGGCCGCCATCTCGGCCGCGGCCTTCGCCTCCGCGGCGAGGGCCGCCCCGCGCGCCTCCGCCGCGGACCGCGCCTCGGAGAGCTCCGCCCGGACGCGGTCCAGCTCCCCGCGCGCCTCGGCGAGGAGCCGCTCGGCATCGCCCGCGCGGGCCTCGAGCGCGGCGACCTTCCGCTCCGCCTCGCGCGAGAGCGCGTCGAGCGCCTCGCGCCGCGTGCGCAGCTCGGCCTCGAGCGACTGCTCGCGGGCCGCCCCGTCCCGCGCCGCCGCCTCGGCCTCCGCGACCCGGGCCTCCGCGCGCGCAACCTGCTCCGCACGCTCCGCGCCCTCCGCGGTGAGCTCGCCCTCGCGACGCTGCGCCGCGCGCCGCTCCTCGGCGAGCGCCTCGGCGGCGCGGGCCGCCTCCGACCGCAGCACCTCGACCTCGCGGCGCGCGTCGGCGCCGGCCGACTCCCCCTCGGCGCGCGCGGCCGAGAGCGCTTCCTCGAGCGCGCCCACCCGGGCCTTCTCGACCGCGACGTCCGCCGCCGCCGCCGCCGCCGCCGCCTCGCGCTCCGCGGCGCGAGCCTCGAGCCGGGCCACCTCGGCGCGGGCCCCCTCCACCGTGTCCGCGTGGGTGCGGGCGATCGCCTCCGCCTCCTGCGCGCGCGCGTCCGCGGCGTCCCGCTCACCCGCGAGCCGCGCCGCAACGGCGGCGGACGTCGAGAGCTCCGCCCGGGCCGCCTCGAGCTCCGCCGCCCGCGCCGCGACGACCGCGTCGCGCTCGCCGAGCGCCCGGCGCAGCGCGTCCACCTCGCGCCCTGCGCCTTCGGCCGCGCCGCGCCAGCGCTCCACCTCGCCTCGCGCGACCCCGAGGTCCTCCCGGAGCCGCTCCGCCTCTGCCGAACGCGCCGCCGCCTCGGCCGCAGCCGCCTCTCGCGCGCCGACGAGGGCCTTCTCGAGCGCGCCCGCGGTCGCGCGCACCTCCCCGAGCGCCTCGCCCGACGCGGCGAGGGCCCGCTCCGCCTCCTCGGCGCGCCGCGCCGCCTCGCGGGCGGCCTCGAGCGCGTCGCGCTCCGCGCCGACGTGCTCGGCGACCTCCACCCGCCGTGCCTCCTCGAGCTCGGTGCGCAGCTCCTCCTCGCGCTCGTTCATCTCGCGCGAGAGCCCCTCGATCTCCCCCTCCAGCGAGCCGATCTGCTTCAGGTGGTCCTGGAGCTCGCGGGAGAGGTCGTCCTCCCGCGCCCGCGCGCCGTCGCGGTACTGCCGGTACTCCTCGTCGAGCAGCCGGTGGCGCTGCTCGCGGTCGCGGATCGCCGCCTCGCGCTCGTCGATCCGGGCCTGCCACGCCGCCGCGGCCTCGCGCGCCTGCGCCGCCGCCTTCTCGTGCTCCCCCTCGGCCTCGGCGAGCATCTTCGCGACCTGGGCGGCCTCGTCCGTCCTGCGCTGGACCTCGGCCTGCAGGTCCGCCTCGCGCGCGCCGGAGCGCTCGAGCTCCGCCCGGGCCTGCCGCTCGAGCCGCGCGACCTCCTCCTGCGCCTCGGTGATCGCGAGCTTCCGCTGGGCGAGGTCGTCGTCGCGGCGCCGCAGCTCCCGCTCGAGCTCGTGGATGCGCCGCTCGTTCGCGGCCACCACCTCGATGAGCTCCTTCTCCTGCCCGAACTTCTCGAGGAGGAGGTCGTCGATGGAGGCGCCGAACTCGCGCTCCTTGCGCACGAACAGGTCGCGCGCCTCGGCGAGCCGGCGCATGAGGTCGTCCACCTGGACCTTCAGCCCCTGCACCTCGACGTCGCGCACGTGCATCCGCTCGTCGAACGTCCCGAGCTCCCGCTCGCGGACCTCCCAGATCTCGGCGAGCCGGGCGATCTGCGCCTCGCGCCACTTCAGATCCTCGCGGAGGAGCTGCATCCGCCCCTCCGGCGTCTGGAGGAGGTCGCGGCGGGGCGGCGGGCGGCGCCGCAGGGCCTCGCCGAGGAGCTCGTCGCGGCGCTCCGCGATCGACTGGAAGACCCGATCGGCGAAGAGCCGGTCCTCCTCCGTCACCGCCGTGCGCACCTCGCGCCGGGGCACGGGCGGAGGGGCGTCCGCCGGCGGCTCCGCCGGGGGCGCCTCCGCCGCGAGGGCGGGGGCCCCGTCCACGCCGGCCGCGGGCTCGAGGTCCCCTTCCTCCACGACGAAGTCGTCCGCGCTCTCGACCGGCTCGGCCGCGGCCAGGATCCGCGCGGAGAGGAGCCGGAGGGCCGCGGTGTCGAGCGGCATCGCGAGGTACCCGTTCGCGGCCCAGGGCGTGCGGGCGTGCTCGGCGAGCGACTCGGGCCCGGTCTCGGACGAGTAGAGGACGAGCGGCAAGCGCTGCATCGCGCGGTCGTGCCGGAGCCGCGCGCACAGCGAGAACCCCGACAGGTCCGGCAGCTCGGCCCGGATCACGACGAGGTCCGGCCGGTGGGTGGCGATCTCGAGCTCCGCCTCCCCGGCGCTGCCCGCGACGGCGGTCGTGCAGCCGTCCTCGCGGTAGATCGCCGCGAGCGACAGCGCAAAGGCGCTGTCCGGCTCGACGATGAGGACGCGCTTCGATTCCATCGGGATCGTGACTGCGGCGCCGGAAGGGGCTCCCGGAGTGTAACCGCCCCTCCCCGCCCAATCTAGACATGCGTCGGAGCGGGGCGACACTCGCCTTCGGTTCGCGCCCCCGTTCGCTCGTCCACGATCCGGGCCGTTGCCGACGGCGCGTGGCGTCACGACCCTCCGTCTGCCGGACGCTCCGGCCGGGACTACATGCACGCACCCGCGCTCCTCGTCGCCGCCGCGATCGCGGCCGCCCCGCTCGTCCCGCCGCAGGCCTCGCCTGCGCCGGAGAACCTCCTCGCGGGGCCCGCGCGCTGCGTCCTGCGCTACCTCGACGCGGTCCGCCTGGCGGGGCCGCGCACGACCGAGGCCCGCGGCGGTCGGGCGACGGCCAACGCGGCGCGCTGGGCACAGGTCCGCGCGCTCACCGCACCCCGGACGCTCGACGAGATCACCCGGCGCGGGCGCGGCGAGGTGCACCCGCTCGCCCCGTGGGAGGACGCCGCGAGGGACCGCGTGCTCGACTCGTTCCAGCTCCTCGCGGTCCGCCGCGCCCCACGCGGCGCGGCGGTCGTCACCGTGCGGGAGCGCTTCTGGCTCGGCGACCGCGCCGGCCCGCTCGAGCGCGACGTCTCGGAGTACCTCGTCGCCCGCGTGAACGGTGCGTGGAAGGTGATCGATCGGCGACCCGGGAGCACCTTCGACGACGCCGGGCTCACGGAGGGGTACGCGGGATTCTTCGACGCCGCGCCGACTCCCCGGTAGATTGCCGGAATGGGCGTGCCGCGCACCATCGTGATCGGAGACGTGCACGGGTGCCTCGCGGAGCTCGAGGCGCTGCTCGCCGCGACCGCGCCGGGCCCCTCCGACCGGCTCGTCTTCCTGGGCGACCTCCTCGATCGCGGCCCCGATCCCGTCGGCGTCCTGCACCGGGTGCGCGGCCTCGGCGCGGACTGCGTCCTCGGGAACCACGAGGAGAAGCACCTCCGCTACGCGGCGCACGAGGCGCGCCGCCGCTCCGACCCGCGCTACCGCAGCCCCATGCGGCCGTTCGACCCGAAGCGGGCGGCCGAGCACGCGCAGCTCACGCACGAGGACCTGCTCTGGATCGCCTCGCTTCCGCGCTGGCTGTCGCTCGGCGGCGGGTGGATCGCGGTCCACGGCGGGTTCCTCCCCGGGGTGCCCCTCGCGGCGCAGCCCTCCGAATGGACGCTGCGGCTCCGCTACGTGGACGGGGCCGGCCGGCCGCTGCCGCGCGAGGCGGGAGAGATCGGGACGCCGGGCGTGCGCCGCTGGGCCGAGGCCTGGACCGGACCCTCCTCCGTCGTCTACGGGCACTTCCCGCACGAGCTGGGCGAGCCGCGCCGCGACGAGCCGCGCCCCGGCGTCGTCTGCATGGGCATCGACACGGGGTGCGTCTACGGCGGCGCGCTCACCGCGCTCGTCCTTCCCGCGCTGTCGATCGTCCGGATCCCGTCGCGCCAGCGCGCCGAGCGCGCCCCCGACGCCGAGGATTAACGCCCCGGGCGCCTACAGCTCGACCCGCACGCGCAGCGGCCCCCCCTCGAGCTCGACCACCTCCGCGGCCGCGCCCTTCGGACCCCGCAGGAACCGGAGGGTCACGCGCGCCGATCCGACGCGGAGCCCCTCGAGCACGAGCTCGTCGAGCCAGGGCGGGAGCTGGGGCGAGACGATTCGCAGCGCGCCGGCGGGGGCGTCGGGGTGGAGCCCGAGCGACGCGCGGAGCAGGAGGAACCACGCGGCGCTCGCCCACGCCTGCGGCGAGCACGCGACCGGGTAGTGGACCGGGAACCGCCCGGTGTCGCGAGAGAGCCCGCAGAAGAGCTCGGGCAGGCGGAGCTGGCGGAAGTGCTGCGCCGCCTGCCACATCCCGGTGAGCACCTGCGTGGCCCCCTGGACGTGCCCGTAGCTCGAGAGCCCCATCGCGCAGATCGCGTTGTCGTGCGGCCAGACGGTGCCGTCGTGGTAGCTGAGGGGGTTGAACGCGGGCTGCCCGGCGGCGAGCGTGCGGATGCCCCACCCGTTCCACATCCCGTCGTCGAGGAGCGACGCGGCGACCGCGGCGGCGCGCGGCCCGGGGACCGCGCGCGAGAAGAGGAGGTGCCCCGGGTTGGAGGTCACCGCGTCGACCTGGCGCTTCTCGCGGTCGAGCGCGAGCGCGTAGGTCCCGCGCCGCTCCATCCAGAGGCGCGCGTCGATCGCCTCCGCCTGCGCCTGGGCCGCCGCCCGGAGCCGGCGGGCCGCCTCGGGACTGCCGCGCCGGTCGAGCAGGTCCGCGGCGCGGCGGCGCGCGTCCACCGCGTAGCCCTGGACCTCGACGAGCGCGATCGGCGGCTCGGCCGGCGTGCCGTCGGCGAAGGGCACCCCGTCGTGGCTGTCCTTCCACCCCTGGTTGCGCAGCCCGGCCGGCGTCCTCCGCTCGTACTCGAGGAGCGCATCTCCGTCCCGGTCCGCCCGATCGATCCACCCGAGCGCAGCCTCCGCCGCCGGCCAGAGCGCGTCCACCGTCTCGGTGTCGGCGGTCCAGAGCTCGTACTCGCAGAGGAGGACCACGAACAGCGGCGTCGCGTCGGCCGAGCCGTAGTACGGGGTGTGGGGCACCTCGCCGGCCGCGGCCATCTCGCCGAACCGGATCTCGTGGAGGATCTTGCCCGGCTCCGCGTCGCGGGCGGGATCGTCCTCGCGCGCCTGGAGCCCGGCGAGGAACCGGAGGGCGTCGCGGGCGACCTCCGGCGTCGCGAGGAGCGCCTCGAACCCGGTGAGGAGCGCGTCGCGGCCGAACGGGCACGTGTACCAGGGGATCCCGGCGGACACGACCGGCGCGCCGAAGTGGTGGACGGTGAGCGCCTTCAGGTCCGCGACCGCCTGGGAGAGCGCCCCGTCGAAGCGCTCGTTCGAGCTCCGGAAGCGCGTCGCGCCCGAAGCCCACGCCGCGTACGCGTCGTGCGCCGCCCGGGCGCGCTCCCCAAAGCCCCGGCCCGGCGTGGAGCGCGGCAGGGGCCGCTCCTCGTCGCGGCCGCGATGGCGGCCGGTGGCGCCGTGCTCGATGCCGGCGCCGACCAGGAACGCGACCTCGACCCGCTCCGCCGGCGCGAGCCGGAACTCGACCCGGGCGTGGCTGCCGGTGAGCGCGGCGAGGCGCGCCGGCCCGCCCGCCTCCGCCGTGGCGCCCTCGACCCGCACCTGGGTGGCGTAGCGCCGTCCGTCGAGGCCGTCGTACCGCAGCACCGCGCACCCGTCCTCCACCGCGGGCGTGAGGAAGCGCCCCCGCCCCCGCCGGTGGGCGCCCCGAATCTCGAACACGTCGGCGAAGTCCGCCGCCCAGGCGAGCTCCAGCCAGAAGTCGATGGTCCGCTCGAGGAAATTGGTCAGGGTGAGGCGATCCACGAGCACGTCGTCGATGAGCATGTCGCGGCGCAGGTGGACGAAGTTCACGGGCTCGTGCCCGAGCAGGTCGCCGGCGTGGAGGCTCGTCACGGTCATGTCGATCTGCGCGACGAAGTCCTCCGACCGCTGCGACGACAGGCAGAGCGGCGGCCCACCCATCACCGAGAGCGACCAGCCCGAGAGGTGGCGCGTGTCTCCCTGGAAGAGCCCCAGGTCGCGCGCGCCCGCGGGCGCGAGGTCGCCGAGGGAGTTCGCCACGAGGAAGAGGTTGCCCCGCTTCAGCACGAGCCGCTCGACGCCGGTCGACTCCGGGCGGTCGGACGGATCGCCGACGTGCGGGAAGGCGACCTGGCCCTGCGCCGTCACCGGCTGGAGGTGGTCGTCCACCCGTCCCCCTTTCCCGGCGTGAGCGCCCGGCTCGCGCCCGCCGCCCGCCGGTAGAGCACCACGTACTCGGCCGCCATGCGCGCCGCCGAGAACCGTCGCCGGGCGCGCTCCTGGATCCCGGCCCGCTCGAGCCGGGCCGCGGCCCGGAGCGCGTCGGCGGTCTCGGCCGCGCCCTCGGCGAGAAACCCGTCGGCGCCGTCCTCCACGATCTCCGGCGCGGCGCCCCGCGGCGCGGCCACGACCGGGCAGCCTGCGAGGAGCGCCTCGATGAGCACCAGGCCGAACGGCTCCTCCCACCGCACCGACGAGACGAGCGCCCGCGAGGACGCGAAGAGACGCCGCTTGGCCGCGAGGCCCGCCCGGCGGATCCAGGTCACCCCCGGCGCGCGGAGGGCCGGGTCGAGGACGTCCTCGGCCCACCCCGGTGGTGCCTCGTCGGGGTGGCGCTCCCCGACGACCGTCACGGGCAGCCCCGCGTCCCGTGCCGCCTCGACGGCGATGTCCGGCCCCTTCACCCAGGAGAGCCGTCCGATGAAGAGCGCGCGGTCGCCGCCGGGGCCGCACCGCGGGTACATGCCGGGATCGAGCCCGTGGTGGATCACCGCCCCGGAGGGCCAGTGGGCGAGCGCCGCCTGGCGGGCCGAGATCGCGACGAGCACGACGGGCGGCGTCTCCGCGTAGTAGCGCTCCAGCGCCGGGTCCGCGGCGTGGTGCACCGTGTAGATCATCGGGCACCCGAGCTCGTCCGCGAAGGCGAGGAGCGGCGGGGTGTGGGCGTGGACGATCTCGAACCCGCCCCGCGCGATCGCACGCGCGGCGGCACGGCTATGGAGCAGGTCGGCGTACGGATCGGGCGGCCAGACCGGGCGCGGGAACAGGGCGCGCACGGTGGGCGCGCGCGAGTCGCCGGTCGCGAACAGCGTGACGTCGTGCCCGAGCGCCTGGAGCGCGAAGACGAGCGCGTGGACCACGAGCTCCGTCCCGCCGTAGGCGCGCGGCGGAACTCGGACGAACGGGGTGGAGACGACCGCGATCCGCACCTCGGAAAGATGGCCGCGCGAGCCTTCCGGGACCACGCCTGCCCACCTCGCCCCACGCCGGCGCTCGGGCCCGCGCCCGCCCGGACCCTGTCCGCTCGCGCGGCCTCGCGGTAGACTGCGCGCCCATGGAAGGCCAGGGTCCGCTCAGCGAGGAGATGTTCCATTCGTTCCTGCAGCTCGCCGTGAAGCGGCAGGCGAGCGACGTCCACTTCGAGGTGGGCTACCCGCCGACGTACCGCGTGTTCGGCGAGCTGCTCGCGGCGAAGTACCCGCCGCTGACGCACGCCGACACCGAGGCGATCGCGAACTTCGTCCTCCAGGCGCCGGGCGGGTTCTCGCCGCTCGACTTCCGCGAGGTCGACCGGAGCTACTCGCTCGCCGGCGTCTCCCGCTTCCGCGCGTCGATCTTCAAGCAGCGCGGCAGCTGGGGCGCGGTGATGCGCACCATCCCCTTCCAGATCCCGGACTTCGAGACGCTGAACCTGCCGCCCATCGTCCGCACCGTCGCGGAGGCGCGCCGCGGGCTCATCGCCGTGACGGGGGCGACGGGGAACGGGAAGTCGACCACCATCGCCTCGCTCGTCGACTACATCATCCGTCAGGAGCGGCTGCACGTCATCACGGTCGAGGATCCGATCGAGTTCATCTTCGCGGGCGGCAAGGGGCTCGTGATCCAGCGCGAGGTCGGCGCCGACACCGCGAGCTACACCGACGCGCTGCGCGCCGCGCTCCGGCAGGACCCCGACATCATCATGGTCGGCGAGCTCCGCGACCGGGAGGCGGCCGACATCTGCCTCAAGGCGGCCGAGACCGGCCACCTCGTCGTCACCTCGCTCCACACCCCGGACGTCTCGCGCGCCATCGGCCGGATCACCGGCCTGTTCCCGGCGGAGGAGCAGGACAACGTCCGCTCCCGCCTCGCCGACAACCTGCAGGCGGTCATCGCCCTCCGGCTCCTGATGCGGGCGGACGCGACGGGCCTCATCCCGGCGGTCGAGGGGCTCCTCGCGACCTCCACGGTCCGCGAGCTCATCCGCGACGGCACCAAGATCGGCGAGCTGAAGGGGTACATGGACGGCCCCGGCGCCGACCTCGGCATGCACAGCTTCGACCAGTACCTGTACAAGCTGCACGAGACGAAGCGGATCTCGCTCGACTCGGCCCTCGCCAACGCCACCAACCGCGCGGATCTCGAGCGCCGGCTGATGATGGAGACGGGGGGCCGTCCCGCGTGATCGCAGGCGCCCCAGTGGCGTCTCGCGTTCTCGTGGTGGGTCAGGACGCGGACGTCTCGGTCGTGCTTCACCTGCACCTGGAGCGGGCAGGCTTCGCCCTGTTCTGCCTCCCGACGCCGCAGGACGTGGAGCCGATCGCGCGCGCCGTGGCGCCGCACGTCATCGTGCTGCTCCTGCCCGCCGCGCCGGACGCCTCGTGGGGGAACGCGCTCACGACCGCGCAGAACGCGGCCAAGGTGGGCGTGCGCGTCGTGATGGTCGCGCCGTCGCGCGAGGTCGTCGAGCCGCTCGCGGCCGTGGCGGGCGCGGAGCGCGCCTTCGCCCGCTCCGAGGTGCTCGCGAAGCCGCTCCTCGTCGTCGAGCGGGCGGTCGGGTCGGGGCTCATCGGAGGTGGCGCGCCGCCCGCGTCGTCCCGCCCCGTGCCGGCGTCGCCCTTCCCGTCCCCGTCGCCGGCGTTCGCGAAGGATCCCGCGCCGGCGGGCGGGCTCCGCGCCCGCGGGGTGGACCTCATGGCGCTCATCGACGAGGAGCTCGTCGACGAGCCCAGGTCGCGCCCGATGCCGACCCGCGTCGAGGTGAACGTGAGCCTCGTCTCGGAGCACAACTTCTACGTGGGGCCGACCCGCCGGATGGACTCGGGGGGCGTGTTCATCGCGACCGCGATGCCGCCGCCCGCCGGGACGCGGCTCCAGGTGCGCCTCGGCCTCGCCGACGGCCGGAAGATCGACGCCGAGGGCGAGGTCGCCTTCGTCCGCGAGAAGAGCGCGACCATCGGGCGGCAGCCGACCGGCTGCGGCGTGAAGCTCATGAGCCTGCCGGGCTGGGCGGTGGACGCGATCGAGCGGTTCATCCAGGCGCGGCAGCCGATCGTCTACACGCCGCTGTAGCGGTCCGCCGGCGGGGTCGCCGGAGAGGGGCGTCCCTCAGGCGGGGTCGGTCGCCGAGGAGAGCACCCGGACCGGCAGCACCATCGCGTTCAGCCCCTTGAACTGAAGCCGGCGCTGGAGCTGGTAGGCGGTCTCGTTGTGGAGCAGCCGCTGGAACCAGCGCTCCTTCTCGAAGACGAGCTTCCCGGCGTGGAACACGGCGCGCGGGAACGCCTGGGCGGTCTCCACGCAGAGCCGCTCGGCCTCCGCCACGGCCTCGACGCCGATCGCGATCCGGTACTCGGCGCGATAGCCGAGGCGCTGCGCGAGGTCGACGTACTGCCTCATGCCCTCCTCCGTCCGCCAGTGAAGCTCGTCGACCTCGGTGACGCCCTTCGTCGCGGCGGCGTCGATGACTCCGACCGAGAGGAAGACGAGGTTCTTGTAGTACCCGGGGTAGAGCCGCTGGAGCGTCAGGATCTGGTGCACGCCGAGCCCGCCGTAGCTCCCGACGAGCAGCACCGCCGTCGGCAGCCGGGCGTCCACCGGCTCGGCCGCGCCGGGCCGCTTCGGCGGAAGCACCGAGAGGATCTCGTCGAGGCGCCGGAGGTGGTGCTTCACCCCCTCGTAGTGCCGCTTGATCGCGAGGCAGAGGCCGATGAGCAGGGCGGTGGTGACGAGCGTGATCCACCCGCCCTCGCCGAACTTCTCGACGACGTTGACCACCAGGATCGACAGGCAGAGCACGAGCCCGATCACGTGGATGACGATGTGCCGGTACCAGTCCGGATACTTCTTCCGCTCCCGGATCCAGTAGCGGACCATCCCCGTCTCGGACAGCGAGAAGGTCAGGAAGACGTTGATCGAGTACATGAGCACGAGGGTCGTCGTGTCCCCGCGGGTGTAGAGCAGCGTCCCGGCGGAGGCGACCGAGATGAGCAGGATCCCGTGCTGCATCGAGAGGCGGTCGGAGAGCTGCGCGAACCGGTGCGGCAGCCACGAGTCGTTCGCCATGTTCGACATCACCCGGGGCCCGTCGATGAAGCCGGCCTGCGCGGCGATGAACAGGAGCGCGGTCTCGGCGGCGAGCGTGAGCCAGATGAACACCTGCCCCGGGGCGCCCCACCCGCCCGCGAACGCCTCGACGAGGACGGCGTTCATCGTCTTCCCTTCCACCGGCCGGGCGTGGACGAGGAGGTAGGCGAGCGTGATCCCGCCGGCGGTGAGGGCGAGCGAGGTGGCCATGTAGAGCATCGTCTTGCGCGCCGTGTGGACCTTCGGCTCGCGCATGATCTGGAGGCCGTTCGAGACGGCCTCGATGCCGGTGTACGTCCCTGCCCCCATCGAGTAGGCGCGCATGAACAGCGCGGCGAGCCCGGCGAGCCCGAGCTCCGCGATCCCGCTCCGGTAGCCCTCGCGCACCTGGCCGGCGACGGCCGGGAGCTCCCCTGCGTGGCCGGCGATCACCCCCACGAGCAGGATGACGTGGGTGACGAGGAACGCGACGAAGATCGGCGCGAGCGTGGTCACGGACTCCTTCACGCCGCGCATGTTCAGGAGGGCCAGGACCGCGATGCCGCAGAACTCGAGCGGGAGCTTCCAGGGGTGCCACGCGACGGGCAGGACGCTGAAGGTGGCGTCCGCCGCGGCGGCGATGGACACGGACACGGTCAGGACGTAGTCGACGAGGAGCGCCGACCCCGAGACCACGCCGAAGCGCGCGCCGAGGAGCTTCGAGGCGACCACGTACCCGCCGCCGCCGAAGGGGAAGTGCTCGATGATCCTCGAGTACGCGTACGAGATGACGAAGACGGTGAAGGCGATCGCGAGCGCGAGCCCCACCGCGAGGAACTGGTGTCGCCCGAGCGCCTTGAAGGACTCCTCGGGACCGTACGCGGACGAGGACAACCCGTCCGCGCCCAGCCCGACCCAGGCCAGGAACGCGATCAGCGAGATGTGATGGTACGTCCTCGGATCGCGCAGGTTTCGCGGGGCGCCGAACATCAGCCGCTTCAGCCCCCCGGACGGCGTCGGGATCCGGCCTGCGGGCGGCTCGACGGCAGGCGGTTGCGTGACGTCGGGGGGAACCTGCACCGCCGGCTCCGCGCCGGCGCTCTTCGGGTCGGTCATCTCGGGGCACCTCTGCGACCGCACTCTCCCCATTCCCGGATCCAACCGGGATCAAGAGGGCGCACAGCCCCGTCAGCGCGCCATCAACGCTATTCGTCGACCGGCCGATCCGTCCGGCGCACGCCCAGCAGGTACGGCTGCACGAACTGGTCGATGTCGCCGTCGAGGACGTCGTCCACCTTGCCCGTCTCGACGCCGGTCCGGAGGTCCTTCACCATCCGGTAGGGCTGCAGGACGTAGCTGCGGATCTGCGAGCCGAAGTCGATGTCCTTCTTCTGCGCCTCGGCGGCGTCGCGCGCTACGGCCCGCTTCTTCTCCTCGTGGTCGTACAGCTTGGCGCGGAGGATCTTCCACGCCACCCCCCGGTTCTTCTGCTGGCTCCGCTCGTTCTGCACGGCGACGACGATGCCGGTGGGCAGGTGGGTGATGCGCACGGCGGAGTCGGTCTTGTTCACCTTCTGCCCGCCCGCGCCCGAGGACCGGTACGTGTCGATCCGGCAGTCGGCCTCCTTCACGTCGATGACGATGTCGTCCTCGATCTCGGGCGTGACGTCGACCGCGGCGAACGAGGTCTGCCGGCGCGCCGCCGCGTCGAACGGCGAGATCCGGACGAGCCGGTGGACGCCCTTCTCCGCCTTGAGGAAGCCGTAGGCATAGTCGCCGCGCGCGATGAACGAGGCGGAGCTGATGCCCGCCTCCTCGCCGGCGGTGAGGTCGGCCGGCTCGACCGCCCAGCCCTTCCGCTCGCAGTAGCGCGTGTACATCCGGTAGAGCATCGCGGCCCAGTCCATCGCCTCCACGCCGCCCGCGCCGCTCTTCACCTCGAAGATGGCGCCGGCGCGATCGTGCTCGCCGGAGAGCATCTTCTGGAACTCGAGCGCCGCGACCTCGCGCTCCACCGCCGCGACGTGCTCCGCCGCCTCGGCGCGGGTCGCCTCGTCCGCCGCCTCCTCCGCGAGCTCCGAGAGCGCCTGGGCGTCGTCGAGCGCCCGCCGGGCCTTCTCGTAGGCCCCGGTGAGCCCCTCGAGCTGCGCCTTCTCCTTCAGGAGCGCCTGCGCCTTCGCGGCGTCGGTCCAGAAGGTCGGCGCCCCGGACATGCGCGAGATCTCCTCTATCCGGTGGCGCCTGCGGTCGACGTCAAAGCGACCCCCGGAGCCCGTCGAGGCGGCGGGTCAGATCGGAGATGTGCTCAAGGGTCGGTCCGGCCATGTCTCAGAGCTCCTCGGGCTTCGCGCTGCGGCGCCGGGCGCGGACCGCCGCGGCGAGCGCGGCCGCGGTGATCGCGGCGCAGGTCCAGGCGAAGAGGTCGCCGAATCTAGTGTACGGGGTGAGCCCCCGCAAGCGCGGCACGGTCGCGAGCAGGAGCCGGGGCGGCTCCTCCGGATCCGGAGCTCGGTCGGGGTCCACCGGCCCGACCTCCAGCGCGCCGGGCACGAGCTCGCCCGTGGGCAGGATCGCCGCGGAGACGCCGGCGTAGGCCGGGCGCACCACCGACTTCCCCGCCTCGATCGCGCGCATCCGCACGATCGCGAGGAACTGGTACGGCCCCGACGAGTATCCGTACCAGGCGTCGTTCGTCGGGTTCACGAGGATCTCGGGCTCGGGATCCTTCCGGGCGAACGCGACGTTGATCTCGGGGAAGATCGCGTCGAAGCAGATCATCGGCGCGAGCCGGACCGGGGGCGCCGCCTCGTTCGTGGACGTGGTCGTGGTCGTGCTGGGTGTGAACGACAGCACGTTCAGCTCCCGGCCCGGGGTCGCCGGCGCGAAGCTCGGCACCACCTGCTTCACGAACGGGATCCACTCCGGCACGTACTCGCCGAACGGCACGAGGTGGTTCTTCTGGTACTTGCCGAGCACGTCGAGCGAGGGCGAGAGCAGGAAGTCCACGTTGCCGACCCGCGGGACGCGCTCCCCGTCCGCACCCCGCAGCCACTCGAGCGTCGCCGCGCCCATGAGGAGGTGCGCGCGCGAGAGGGGCTCGAGCCCGGACCGGGGGGAGCGAAACGACCGGACGTCGGGCGGCACGTAGAGCGGGTACGTCGCCTCGGGCCACGCGACGAGGTCCACGCCGCGCCGGTCCGCCTCGAGGGTGAGCGGGACGAGGCGGCCCAGGATCCACTCCGCGTGATCGCGCGCCTTGTTCTTCACCGACTGGTCGATGTTCGGCTGGACGATCCCGACCACGAGCGCAGGCGCCGCCGCGGCCCGCGCCCGGACCGCGCGGAGGTGGAGGGACCCCCACCCGATCGCCGCCGCGAGGAGCGCCGCCGCGACCGCGAGCGCGCGGCGCGGGGGCGGCCGCCCGTCCCGGCGCGCCGCGATCGCCTCGGCGACGACGGCGTTCACGAGCACGACGAGCGCCGCGATCCCGTACGGCCCCGCGAGCGCGGCGAGCTGCGCCACCGGAAGCGTCCGGACCTGGGAGTAGCCGACGTTCGCCCAGGGGAAGCCGGAGAGCAGGTGGTTCCGCGAGAGCTCGAGGGCGGCCCAGACCACCGGCAGGTGAACGTGCATCGGCAGCCCAAACCGATCCCGCACCGTCCAGGAGATCGCGAACGCGGCGCCCCAGTGGACCGCCATGAAGAGGACGAGGAGGGTGAGGCCGACGAGCGCCACCGCGAGGGGGAGCCCGCCGAAC
Source organism: Anaeromyxobacter sp. (assembly GCA_036390155.1). Classification (GTDB taxonomy): domain Bacteria; phylum Myxococcota; class Myxococcia; order Myxococcales; family Anaeromyxobacteraceae; genus Anaeromyxobacter. The sequence continues at coordinate 13,465 of DASWCJ010000040.1, read as the reverse complement.
GCGGTCATCGCGTGCGAGACCCAGTGGATCGCGGCGAAGAAGAAGGCGAGCCCCGCGACGAGCCCTCGCAGGAACGCCGCGCGCGCGGACGGCGCGGCACGGACCGCGAGGATCGCCGGGACGAGCGCGAGCCAGGCGACGACCTCGAGCCGGCCCGCGGGATCGACCTCCCGCAGCCCGACGAGCGGGACGACGAGCGGGAACGCGAGCGCGAGGGCGAGGCCGGACGCGACCGCCGCGGCGTAGGGGAGCACGCGCCTCACGGAACCCACCGGCTCGCCGTCAGCGCGCCTTCTTCAGCGGGTCGCCCGGGTCGAGCGAGACGTCCACGTCGACGGGGTGGCCCTGCTGCGGGGCCGCCGCCTGCGCGGCGCCGTACGCCGCCGCCGCGGCCAGGTAGTACGCGACCGCCTCGCGCACGAGGTGGCCGACCGGGCGCCCGAGCCGTGCTGCCGCCTCGGCGACGGTCTCGGCGAGGTCGGCGGGCATCCGGACGCTGACGAGGCACGCCTGCGAAAGCGCCGCCTCGAGCCGCTCGAGCGCCTGGCTCGGGCGGGTGACGCGGTAGTCCCCGGTCTCGATCATCTCCTTGATCCGGCGCGCGAGGTCCTGCCGCGTGTACCACGCGCCGTCGAGCCAGACCGACTCGGAGTCGAGGTCGATGTCCGCGAACGGATCCACTGCTTCGGTGCCCGCCCTTCTCCCAGCGCCACGCCGACGAGCCCTTCGCTCCGCGTGAGCGCCGCTTCCTGCCTCGCCATCCGGCGCGCATCCTCCGGCCGCTCGTGGTCGTACCCGAGCAGGTGAAGGATCCCGTGCGCGAGGTACCGCTCGAGCTCCCCGGCCACGGGGCGCCCCTCGGCACGGGCGCGACGCGCCGCCGTGTGCCAGGACATTACCACGTCGCCCAAAACCGGCCCAATCCCGGGCGGATCCGATAGCGGGAAGGACAGGACGTCCGTCGCCCGGTCCTTCCGCCGCCACTCGCGGTTGAGGGTGCGGATCCGCCGGTCCCCGACGATGGCGAGCGACAGCTCGGCGTCCTGCCGGCCGAGCGCCCGGAGATAGGAGCGCGCCGCCGCCGTGAGCCGCCGAACGGACGGGCGCGCGGACGCGATGTCGCAGGCGACGAGGACCTTCACGGCTTCGCGACCAGGTGCACGGGCAGCGGGCGCCGCTCCTCCCCGCGCTGCGGCGCCGGGTAGTCTGGACGGGTGTGGTAGATGGCCTCGAGCGCCCGGACCATCGCCGCCGCGATCGCGCCGAGGTCCCGCAGCGTGAGCTCGCAGTCGTCGAGCTGGCCCTCGCCGAAGATGTCGTTGATGCGCTTCGACACCAGCCCGCGCAGCGCCTCCCCTGTCGGAGCGTCGAGCGCCCGCGACGACGCCTCGCACGCGTCGGCGATCATCACGAGCGCCGCCTCGCGCGACTGCGGCTTCGGGCCCGGGTACCGGAAGAGCGACTCGTCCACCGCGGTCCCGCGCCCGCCGGCCTCCTCCCCCGCGCGCTGCGCCTTCGCCCAGAAGTACCCGACGAGCCGGGTCCCGTGGTGCTGCGGGATCGCCTCCGCGACCGGCTTCGGGATCCGCCAGTGGCGCGCGAGCTCGAGCCCGTCCGTCACGTGCCGCTTCACGATGAGCGCGCTCATCGAGGGCGCGAGCGTGTCGTGGCGGTTCTCGCCGCTGCGCTGGTTCTCCGCGAAGTAGAGCGGGTTCCGGATCTTTCCGAGGTCGTGGTAGTAGGCCTGGACGCGCGCGAGGAGCGGGTTCGCGCCGATCGCCTCGGCCGCGGCCTCGACGAGCGACCCCATCAGGATCGAGTGGTGATACGTCCCGGGCGCCTGGACGATGAGCTCCTTCAAGGCGGGATGGTTCAGGTTCGCGAGCTCGATGAGCTTCACGTCCGTGACGTAGCCGAAGGCCCCCTCGACGATGGGCAGCACCCCGACCACCACGACCGGGAGGAGGAGCGCCCCGCCGACGAGGGCGGCGATCGCCGCGAGCGCGACGTCGTCCGGCGGCCGCCCTGCGAAGAGCCCGGTCGCGATCGCGAGCGCGACGCCCACGAGGCCGACCCCGAGCCCGGCCCGGAAGATGCCGGCGCGGTCCCGCTGGCCCGTGACGAGCCCCGCGGCGGCGAGCGAGGTGAACGTCGCGTACACCGCGAAGGGCATCGACTGGCCGGCGAGGAGCCCGGCGGCGAGCCCGGCCGCGAGCGCGAAGAGCAATGCCGCGTCGGCCGCGAGCACCTGCCGCACGATCATCGCGCCGGCGGCGAACGGCACGAGGTACTGGAGCGCGGGCGGCGCGAGCGCGGGGAAGCGCTCCTGGAGCGCGTCCGCGACCGCGATGCCGACCGAGCCGAGGCCGAAGGTCCCCGAGAGGAGCACCGCGAGGAGGAGCGCGTCGCGACGCGCCGGGCGGAACCGCGGCAGGGTGCGCCGGGCGACGCCCCAGAGGAGCACGACCATGAGCGCGACGAGCGCCCCCGCGCCGAGCCGGACGTGCGCGAGGACCTCGCCGCGCCGGTGCGCCCGCATCCCGTCGAAGACCACGAGGTGCCGCTTCTCGATCCGCTCCCCGTCCCCGACGATCTTCTCGCCGCGCTTCACCGGCACGACGACGGGCTTCACCCGCGCCGCCGCCTCCTCCCGCCGCCGCGCGGTCTCGACCTGGTCGTGCACGAGGGTCGGCCGGACCATCGCGACCGCGATCCGCGTCACCGCGGTTCGCAGGGGCGCCGGCTCCCGCTCGAGCCGCACCGCGGCCGCGCTCTCCACCTCGGCCGCGGCGGTCCCGACGTCGCGGACGAGCGCGAGGTCCGTCACCACCCGCTCGCCCTGCTGCGCGCCGTCCCGGAGCGTCCGGACCACGAAGCCGCGTTCGCGCTCGGCGGCGACGAGCGCGAGGTCCTCGACCACCATGCCGTCGAGGCCGCGCCGGGAGAGCGAGACGAGCGCCTGCTCCGCCGCGTCGGAGAACCGGGCCTGCCCGAGCCCCGCGAGGTCCTCGTCCCGGACGAGGATCTGAAGCCGCGAGACGAACGCGTCGCGCTGCCCGGTCCAGCGTCGCTGGAGGTCGGCGCCGCTCGCGCCGTGCCGGAGCGGGACGGCCGCCGCCTCGTCGCGCATGAGCTGGAAGGCGGCGTGGACCCGCGCGGCCGCCTCGTCGCCCGCGGCGGCGTCGAGCCCGTATACGGATCGCTCCGCCTCCGCGGCGTCCGCCCGCCGGCGCTGGGTCGCGTCGGGGTCGGCGATGTCGTAGTCGCGGTCCGCCTTCACCATCCCCTGGGCAGGGGATCCGAGGGACTCGGCTCCCGGCAGGCGGCTAGCGCCCGCGGGGGCGAGGAGCCAGGCGGCCGAGACCGAGACGACTGCCACGAGCGTGGCCCGGAGCGAGAGCCCCGCCCAATCGCCGCGGGCGAGCCAGTCGAGCCACCCGGTGCGTGTAGGCGGATGTGAGACAGAGGGGTCGGTCACGGCGCGGGAGCCTCGCACCCCTCGTCGGCGGAACGCAACGGAGAACGTGGTCCAGCGAGAACCACGGGAAACTACGAGTTGTTTCCGGATCGGCGCCGTTAGCGTGAGCCGGCGCCCTCCCCGCCCCCGCGCTCGTCGCGCCCGGTGGTCCCGCGCTCCGCCTTCTCCCCCTCGGCCCGAGCCCGGCGGTCCGACTCGAACTGGTCGTAGGCGCGGACCACCTCCTGGACGAGCGGGTGGCGGACGACGTCGATCTCGCTGAAGAAGCAGTAGGAGACGCCCTCGACGCCTCGGAGCACCTTCTGGACCTCGATGAGTCCCGAGCCGCGCCCCGAGGGCAGGTCCACCTGCGTCACGTCACCGGTGACGACCGCCTTCGACCCGTAGCCGAGGCGCGTGAGGAACATCTTCATCTGCTCCTCGGTGGTGTTCTGCGCCTCGTCGAGGATGATGAAGGAGTCGTTGAGGGTCCGGCCGCGCATGAAGGCGAGCGGCGCCACCTCCACCGTCCCGCGCTCGATGAACGCGGTCGCCTTCTCGTAGTCTACCATGTCGAAGAGCGCGTCGTGGAGGGGGCGGAGGTAGGGGTTCACCTTCTCCGCGATGTCGCCGGGCAGGAACCCGAGCTTCTCCCCGGCCTCGACGGCCGGGCGGGTGAGCACGATCCGCTTCACCTTTCGCTCGACGAGGTAGGAGACCGCCATCGCCATGGCGAGGTAGGTCTTGCCGGTTCCGGCCGGGCCGACCCCGAACACGATGTCGTCGTCGCGGATCGCCTGGATGTACCGCTTCTGCGCGAGCCCCTTCGGCGTGATGATCCGGTGGCGGGCGGAGACGAAGACGGTGTCGCCGAAGACCTCGCGGAGTGGCACGCCCTGCGCCGCGAGCTTCGTCGCCTGGTCCACGTCCTCGAGGTAGAGGGGGTAGCCCTCCGAGACGAGGTCGTACAGCTCGCGCAGGAGCCCCTCGGCCATCCGGACCTTCGCCTCGTCGGACGCAGCGATGACGACGAGCCCTCCGCGCAGCCCGAGCTGCACGCCGAGCCGCTTCTCGATGAGCTTGAGGTTCTCGCTGTGGGCGCCGCAGAGGGCCCGGACCTTGTCGTTGTCCGGGAGCTCGAGCCGGGTGCTATGGAGCGATTCCGCCGCGCCTGTTCCCAAGAGACCTCCGTCTCCGACGATAACCGGCGCGGGGCCGGCCGGCATTCTGGGGTTCCTCACTCCACCGGGGGCAGCAGGACGAAGCGCCCCCCGGCCTTGCGGCGGTAGTAATACGCGTCCGCCCACGGATAGGTGAGGTCGCGACCGCTCGCGAGCCCCTCGTCGATGAGCCGCGAGAGCGCCTCCGGGTACTCGCCGTGCTCCAGCCGGTAGATCTCGAGCGCCCCCTTCAGGCGCTCGAGCTGGTAGCGGGCGAGGAACCGCTGGGCCGTGTTGTCCCTCAGGGCCGCACCGCCCGCGGCGCCGAAGAGGAGCCCCCGGCGATCGACCCAGTACCCGATCCCCGCGAGCGCCGCGGCGATCGCGACGGTCGCCACGACCCGGGTCGCCCCGCGCACGAGGCGCGCCTGCCAGTCCTGCGCGTACGCGCCGACCGCTGCCGCGGCCCGGTTCGCGGGCGCGAGCGGCCTCAGATAGCCGAGGTTCGCGAGGCTGTAGAGCGCCTTGCAGGACTCGAACTCGCCGACCCGGGCGAGGTCCACGATCTTCTCGACCGTGCGCCCCGGCTCCGCGAGCTCGAAGCAGCGCCGCTCGTTGCGGCCGACCGACGACGCCTCGCCGCTGCGGGGCTCCGGCTCGTCCCCGAGGGAGTCGAAGGCCGCGTCGACGTCGTCCTTCGCCTCCGGCTGCGGCTTGCGCGGGCGCTCCGGCTCGAGCTTCCGCAGGCGCTCGAACGTCATCGCGGTCGAGGTGATCTTGCGGCGCACCATCGGCCATTCGTCGACCCGCCGGAAGCCCTCCATGAGCACCGACTCCGCCCGGAGCGGCGTCACGGTGTCCTTGTCCCACTCGACGTCCCCCGGCTCGAACTCGTAGGTGCCGCTCTTCCAGTGGAAGAGCCGGTAGACGGTCTCCGTGGTCTGGAGCTGCGTCGTCTCGCGGAGGTCCTGCTTCGCGACGAGCTTCAGCTCGACGAGGATGTCGCCCAGGCGCCGCAGGCTCCGCTTCTGCGCGTCGAGCGCGTAGCCGAGCTCCTCCTCGGTGATGACCTCGGCGCGGACGAGCATGTTCCCGAGCCGCTCGCGGGTCTTCCGCCCGGTGGACTCGGCGCGGACCACGTTCCCGTCGGCGATGGCGATGTGGATCGTGTCGTCGCGCGACTGGAGGTGGAGGACGCCGCTCTTCGCCTGCTGCCCGATGAGCTGCAGGATCTCCGCGATCCCGAAGTCCTTGAGGGTTCCCTTGAGCGCCACGCGTCCCCTCCCCTACCGCGTCCGGCGGAACGCGTCGCGGACCGCGTACGCCCAGAGCCCGGCGCCGAGCGGCAGGCTGAAGAGGAGCTTGCCCGCGAGCACGTACGGGGACGGCTGCGGGGGCGGGATGATCCCGCGCCAGAAGAAGAGCAGGAACGCCGCGAAGAGCGTGCCGACGAGGAGCAGCGCGCCGCGCGCCGGCGCGCCGTGGAAGATCTGGCCCGCCCCGCACCCGACGATCGAGAGGATGCGCGTCGCGACGCCCACCAGCTGGCGGCGGCGGCGGACGGTGTCCTCCTTCCGCAGCCGGTCGCGGGCGTCGACGAGCCCCTTGTGGACGAAGACGTTCACGCACTGCCCGCACAGCTCGCCCGCGATCGGGTCGCAGCGCCGGCAGGCCGCGCCGCCGCAGCGCTCGCAGGCGCGCGCCGGCTCGAGCCGCGCCCCGGCGATCCCGAGGAGCCAGAGCCCGGCGAGCAGCCCGAGCGGCCCCCACGGCCAGACGCCGTGCGGCAGCGCCCCGGAGAGCCGCCGCTCCGCCCAGGTGGCGATCGCCTGGGGCGCGGTGTCGGTCGCGGCGAGCGCGCGGATCTTGTCGTCGGGGACGGGGACGTCCACGAGGTAGCGGTTCGCGGAGAAGTCCTCGTCCGACCCGTGGCGCTTCAGGAACTCGCCCGCCTCGCGCTCCGCCTTCTCGCGCGCGGCCGCGCTCTGGCTCATGTCGGTCGTGCGTAGGTAGAGCTTGGAGAGGTTGTAGTCGGCGGCGCCGAGCACGACGAGGTCGCCACCGGCGCGGTCCTTCGCGACGAGGTAGGCCGCCTTGGCGCCCTCGAGGTCCCCCTTCAGGAAGAGGACGTTGCCGACGTTGACCTCCACCTCGGCCGCCCGGGCGTCGGCGGCGAGCGCGAGCTGGTAGAGGCGCAGCGCCTCGTCCAGGTTCCCCCGCCGCTTGTGGTGGCGCCCGAGCGCGGCGTAGACCGGCGCCGGCGCGGTAGCGTCGGACCAGCGCGCCGCGATCTCCGCCGCCTCGCCGTCCGAGGTCGCGCCGTGCTCGAGATCGTGGACCACCTCCGCCACGCTGCCGGTCCAGGCGGTCACCCGCGCCGCCGCCCCGAGCGCCCACGGCATCGCGAGGAGCACGAGGAGCGCGACCGTCGCGACGACCCGCTCCGACGTCCCGAGGTAGAGCCAGACCACGAGCAGCGCGACCGCGACCGCCATGAGCGGCCCGAGCCCGAACGCCACCGGCGTCGCGATGAGCACGAGCGCGAGGAAGCTCGACTGGACGGTCGCCGTCCCGCGCAGGAGCGGCAGGTCGTGGAAGTCGTGGAGGAAGAGCCGCAGCCGGCGCAGGAAGACGAGGAGCACGGAGACGAGCGCCGCGACCACGGCGGCGGCGAGCGCGGCGGACGCGAGGTCGCCGTAGAACGCCCGGACGGTGTGCGGCTCGCGGGTCGCGGCGGCCAGCACGTCGGCGAGCGCGCCGAGGGCCGCGCCGGTCTTGCCGGGCGACTCGACGAGGAGCGCGCGCGAGAGCGCGAGGTGCGCGTCGGGGAGGTCGGGCGCGAGCGCGACCGCGGTGCGCGCGCGGGCCACCGCCTCACCCGGGAGGTTCGACTCGAGGGCGCGCCGCGACTCGCGCACCTCGATCGCCGCGAGGACGAACAGGTTCTCGATCGCGAGGTCCGTCCGCGCCGCGAGGAGGGCCTTCTCCGCGGCCTCGGCGTGGATCGAGTCGGCCTCGCGCAGGGCGGTCCGCCGCTCGTTCCAGAGCGCCATCAGCTTCGGGAAGGTCGCCTGCACCGGGACGATCCGTCGGGCCAGCTCCGCCGCGGTCGTGGGCGGCGGGGGTGGCGGCGGGAGCGGCGCCGCGGCCTCGGGGGCGGGCGGCGGGACCGCCGCGGGCGAAGGGACGCCGCGGGGCGGAAGCGCGGGGGCAGGGTCGCGGTCGCGGGCGGGCCGCGGAGCGGGCGCGCTCTCCTCGGGGGCCTCCTCGCCGTCCTCCACGAGCGTCGGCGCCCGAACCTGGGCGCGGACGGCGCCATACGGGGCGGCCGCGGCGACGAGGAGGGCGGCAAGGGCGATCGTTCCGCGGGTCTTCACGCGAGAAGTGAATGCTAGCACGGGGCGGTTTGCGCTAAACAGCAGTCGCATGTCGCGCGCACAGGCCGCCGTCGAGCGGCTCCTCTCCATCATGGATCGGCTCCGGGGCCCGCAGGGCTGCCCCTGGGACCGCGAGCAGACGCTCCGAACCCTCCGCCCCTACGTCCTCGAGGAGACCTACGAGGTGCTCGAGGCGATCGACGCCGGGGACCCGCGCGAGCACTGCGCGGAGCTGGGCGACCTGTTGCTGCAGATCGTCTTCCAGGCGCAGCTGCGGAAGGAGGAGGGGGCGTTCGACTTCGCCGACGTCGCGAACGCCATCTCCGACAAGCTCGTCTCGCGCCACCCCCACGTGTTCGGGGACGCGGACGCAAAGGACGCGGACGCCGTCCTCCGCCAGTGGGCCGCGCTGAAGCGGGAGGAGAACCGGAAGAAGGGCGCCGGCGAGAGCGTGCTCGAGGGCGTGCCGAAGGAGATGCCGGCGCTCGCCCGGGCCGACCGACTCACCGAGAAGGCGAGCCGGATCGGATTCGACTGGCCGGACGCGGCCGGCGCGCGGGAGAAGCTCGCGGAGGAGATCCAGGAGCTCGACGAGGCCATCGCGAGCGGCGACCGCGCCCACGTCGAGCACGAGCTCGGCGACGCGCTCTTCGCGCTCGCGAACCTCTCCCGCAAGCTCGACGTGCCGCCCGAGGAGGCGCTCCGGGGCACCCTCGCCCGGTTCGTGTCGCGGTTCACGCACGTCGAGCGCGAGCTCGCGCGCCGTGGCGTCGCGCACGGCGAGGCGACGCTCGCGGAGATGGACGCGATCTGGGACGAGGCAAAGGCGCTGGAGCGTCAAGCGAAAACCGGCGCCGTCCCCGGTTCGATCGACTCTCCACACGTTTTGGGGAAAGACCGTGGATAACTCCCGGGCTGAGCGCGACTCCCATCAATCTCGGGCCCGTCCGCGGCGTGGGATCACGGGCTGACGAACCGCTTTTATGGTCTTATTTCGCCCACTTATGAGCGAAATCGCCTCGGTCGGACCGGGTCCCCGGGATCCGAGCCCCGCGAGGAGACTCGGGTTTTGGGCGGTGGTGGACAACTCGGCAACCCCGCTCGCTTTTCAGGTCCGCATGGCGCGCGGGTCTCCGGCGCGGGTTCCGCGCGCGTGCTTGAGCCACAAGGGGATCACGGCGGGCTGCCTCGCGGAGACTTGCGGCAGTAGTACGTGATCGCGATCGCTCGGCGGAGCCCGATGGCCGTAGGTGAAGCGGAGCAGCACCCCTTGGGGTTAGCCCGGACGCAGCGTGTCACCTCGCCGCCCCGCGAGCCGGGCAGCGGCCCATAACCCCTTGACGCCGCTCGCGTTGGGCGGTAACAAGCGGCCCCCTCAACCCATCGTCCCCAGAGAACCGAGAGGTCAGTCTTGGCGAACACCGCATCGGCGGAAAAGCGCAACCGGCAGGCGCAGAAGCGCCGCGCCCGCAACGTCGGCGTCCGTACGGGCGTGAAGAGCGCCGTGAAGAAGGTTCGCGACGCGCTCGACAAGGGCGATTCTACCGGCGCGAAGACGGCGCTCAAGGCCGCCGAGCGGACGCTCGACCGCGCCTCGTCGAAGGGCGTCCTGCACCGGAATGCGGCGGCCCGCCGCATCTCGCGCCTCGCGCACGCCGTCGCGAAGGCCGGCAGCGCGAAGTAGGACGTCCGGCGCCGCCCACGCGGTGGCGCCTGCGCTGCCCCGCGCCGGCTAGCGCTCCAGCGCCCGCAGGAGATCGCGGGCGGCATCCTCCGCCGCGCGTCGCAGCGCGACCGCGCGTCGTCCCTCCGTCTCGAGCGGATCCGCTCCGCCGAGGAAGTCCTCCTCGCGGCGCACGGTCCGCTCCACGGGCGGGGACGCGCCCGCGACGAGGCGCGCGCGCAGCTCGACCGAGATCCGCCAGGTGGCCCCGGTCGTCGCGGTGAGCGCCGGCTCCGTCGCGCGCACCTCCCCGTCCAGCACCGCCCCGGACCCCTCGCCGCCGTTCGCGCCGCGGCGGGCGAGCTCGCTCCGGAGCGCGGAGGTGACGACCGCGCCCAGCTCCGGCTCGGTCGAGCCGTTCACGAAGGGGCGGACGTCGATCCGGCTCACCCCTCCCGCCGCGACGTAGCGCTGGCTGAAGTGGTACCCGCAGCCGGCGAGCGCCAGCGTCGCGACGAGGAGCGAGGCGCGCCTCATCGGCTACCCCCCGACGACGAAATTCACGAGCCGCTTCGGGACGAAGACCACCTTGCGGACGGTCTTCCCCGCGAGGTGCGCCTGCACGCGCTCCTCCGCCTCGGCGAGCGCGCGGACCTCCGCCTCGCCCGCGGAGGCCGGGGCCTGCACCTCACCGCGAAGCTTCCCGTTCACCTGGACCGCGATGGTGACGGTGTCCGCGAGCACGAGCGCGGGGTCGAACGTGGGCCAGGGCTCGTCCACGAGCAGCCGGTCCTTCGCGGCCGGCCCGATGACCTCGTGCCAGAGCTCCTCTGCGACGTGCGGCGCGAAGGGCGAGAGCAGCGAGGCGAGCGCGACGAGCGCCTCCCGCACCGCAGCCCGGTCGGCGTCGGTCTTCGGCTCGAGCGGGTAGAGCTCGTTCACGAGCTCCATCAGCGCCGCGATGGAGGTGTTGAACTTGAGCTCCTTGTCGAACCCCTCCGTCACGCGCTGGACGGTCCGGTGCGTGCGCCGGCGCAGCTCGAGGAACGGCCCCGGGGCGCCCGGGAGGTGCTCCGGCCCGGCGCGGAAACAGTCCTGGCGCGCGTGGTAGAGCCGCCAGACGCGCGCGAGGAAGCGGAAGAGCCCGTCCACCTGGTCGTCGGACCAGTCGATGTCCTTCTCCGGCGGGGCGGCGAACAGGATGAAGAGCCGGAGGGTGTCCGCGCCGTACTTCCGCACCATCGGGCCGGGCTGGACGACGTTCCCCCAGCGCTTCGACATCTTCCGGCCGTCGGGCCCGTTCACGATGCCCTGGGTGACGAGCCGTTCGCAGGGCTCGTCCTCGTGCACGAGGCCGAGCTGGTGCATCACCCGGTGCCAGAACCGGAAGTAGAGCAGGTGCATCACCGCATGCTCGGGACCGCCGACGTAGACGTCGACGGGGAGCCAGCGCTTCGCCGCCTCGGGGTCGAACGGCCGCTTGTCGTCGTGCGGCGAGAGAAAGCGCGCGTAGTACCAGGACGAGTCGACGAACGTGTCCATCGTCTCGACCTCGCGCCGCGCGGGCTTCCCGCACTTCGGGCAGGTCACGTTCACGAAGGACGGCACCTTCGCGAGCGGCGGCTCGCCCTTCCCCGTGATGATCGCCTCGTCGGGGAGGACCACCGGCAGCTGGTCGTCCGGCACCGGCACGATCCCGTCCGTCCCGCAGTAGATGACCGGGATGGGCGTGCCCCAGTAGCGCTGGCGCGAGAAGCCCCAGTCGCGCAGGTGCCACCGGACGGTCGGCTTGCCGAAGCCCTTCGCCTTCGCCTCGTCCGCCATCGCCTCGCGGGCGGGGGCGCTCCCGAGGCCGGTGAAGCGGCCGGAGCCCTCGAGCACGCCGTCCTCGGTGTAGGCCTTCGCGAGCTGGTCGCCGGGCGGGAGCTTCTCCCCCTTCGCCGGCTGGATGACGACGCGCACCGGGAGGCCGTACTTGCGCGCGAACTCGAAGTCGCGCTGGTCGTGGGCGGGGACGCTCATCACCGCGCCCGTGCCGTACCCGGCGAGCACGAAGTTCGCGAGCCAGACCGGGACCCGCTCGCCGGTGTAGGGGTTCACCGCGTGCGCGCCGGTGAAGACGCCCTCCTTCGGCGCGTCCTCCCCCGTCCGCTCTGCCGCCTCGGTCTTGCGCGTGCGCTCGACGAAGGCGCGGACCTCCGCGGCCCGCTCCGGCACCGTGACCTTCTCGACGAGCGGGTGCTCGGGGGCGAGCACCACGTAGGTGCAGCCGAAGATGGTGTCGACCCGGGTGGTGAAGACGTCGATGCTCGCCTGCCCCGGCACCGGGAACGCGACCTCCGCGCCCACGCTCTTGCCGATCCAGTTGCGCTGCATCGTGAGGATGCGCTCGGGCCACGCCGTGAGCCGGTCGAGCCCGTCCAGCAGGTCCTGCGCGAACGCGGTGATCCGGAACGCCCACTCCGGGATCACCTTCTCGACGACGGGCGACTCGCAGCGCTCGCAGCGCCCGTCCACCACCTGCTCGTTCGCGATGACCGTGTTGCAGCCGGTGCACCAGTTGGCCTTGCCCTCGCGCCGGTAGACGATCCCTCGCTCGAGCATCCGCAGGAAGAACCACTGGTTCCACCGGTAGTACTCGGGCTCGCAGGTCGCGAACTCGCGGCTCCAGTCGAACGAGTAGCCGAGGCTCTTCATCTCGGCCCGGAACGCGACGATGTTCTCCCGCGTCCGCTCGCCGGGGTGGCGGCCGTCCTTGATCGCGGCGTTCTCGGCCGGCAGGCCGAGCGCGTCGAAGCCGATGGGGTGGATGACGTCGAACCCGCGCATCCGGAGGTACCGGGCGAGGGCGTCGCCGATCGTGTAGACGCGCCCGTGGCCCATGTGCATGGCGCCCGACGGATACGGGAACATCTCGAGCACGTACCGGGGCTCCGCGTCCGGGCGGCGCCCGGTCTTGAAGGCGCCCGCCTGCTCCCATCGGGTCTGCCAGCGGGGCTCGATCGAGTGGGGCTCGTAGCGCTCGTTCATCGACATAGGGGGGCGGATATTATCGTCCGACCGACCCCGCACGCCACAGGAGCGAGCCTCCATGTTCCCGCCCGTCCACGACGAAGACATCCGCACGCCGGGTTCGGCATGGGGGTGGAGCGCTGCGTCGCGTGGGTGTGCGGGCTCCACCACGTCCGGGAGACGATCCCGTTCGCTCGGATGATGGAGCGGATCACGCCGTGAGATCCGTGTCTCGACGACTTGGACCTGGACTTGGACCTGGACTTGGACCTGGACCTGGACTTGGACCTGGACCTGGACTTGGACCTGGACCTGGACCTGGACCGCCGGTGGTCGAGGTCGAGGTCGAGGTCGACGTCGAGGTCGAGGTCGAGGTCCAGGTCCACGACCACGTCCACGTCCACGTCCACGACGACGTTCACGTGTTCGGCTCGCGGGTCACCCGATCCGCAGCAGCCCCCTCACCGCCTCGACCACCTGCGCCGCCTGGACCGGCTTCACGAGGTAGGCGCTCGCGCCCAGGCTCATCGCGCGGCGCCGGTCCGCCTCGGCGCCCTCGGTCGTGATGACCACCACCGGGACGCGCTGGTGGACGCCGCCCGCGCGCAAGAGCGCGACGAGCTTCAGCCCGTCGAGCAGCGGCATGTTGATGTCTGTGAGCACGACGTCGAACGCCGCGCTGGAGAGCTTGCGCCAGGCGTCGGCGCCGTCGGTCGCCTCGACCGCGCTCATCCCCGGGATGCGCTGGAGCGCGTACGCGAGCTGCCTGCGCATCGCGCCGCTGTCGTCCACCACC
>DASWCJ010000039.1:0-18698 GCA_036390155.1 Anaeromyxobacter sp. | reverse complement strand
CGGTCGAGCGCGGCCCACTCCGACCCCGAGAGCGTCTCCCCGCGCCGCCCCGGGTCGATCCCGGCGCGCGCGAGCGCGGCGGCGAGCGCCTCCTCCGGCACGAGCCGCGCGGCCTTGAGCGCGTTCCCGAGGGTCTTCCGCCGCTGGGCGAAGCCCGCCTTCACGAGCCGGCGGAACCGGGCCGGGTCCGCGAGCGCGTCCGCGGGAGGGCGGAACAGCGCGCAGACCACCGCGCTCTCGACCTTGGGGGGCGGGAGGAACGCGCCCGGCGGGACGATCCGCTCGATCGAGACCTCCGCCTCGCGCTGCAGGAACACCGAGAGGATCCCGAAGTCCTTCGTCCCGGGCGCTGCCGCGAGCCGCTCCGCGACCTCCCGCTGCAGGAGGAAGACGGCGCGGGAGACGTGCGCCACCTGGTCGAGGAGCGAGAAGAGGATGGGCGAGGTGAGGTGGTAGGGCAGGTTCCCGACCACCGAGACCTTGGAGCCGTCGGGCGCGAGCCGGCCGTACTCGAGCCGCGCCGCGTCCGCCTCGACGAGCTCGACCGCGTCCCCGAGCTCGCCGCGCAGCACCGCCGCCATCTCCCGGTCCCGCTCCACCGCCACCACCTGCGCGCCGCGCGCGACGAGCCGCGCGGTGAGGTGCCCGAGCCCCGCGCCGAGCTCGATCACCCGAGTGGCCGGCGTGGGGGCCGCGAGCCGGGCGATGTCCGAGAGGATCTCCTCGTCGCCGAGGAAGTTCTGGCCCCAGCTCTTCTTCGCGCGGAGCCCGTACTTCTCGAGGAGCGCGCGCGGCGAGGGGTAGGACGCGCTCACAGCCGCCACGCCGGGTCGGCGTTGAGCTCCGTCCCGGCGCGCTCGCCGCGGAGGAACGCGTGGGTGCCCGCCACCGCGATCATCGCGGCGTTGTCGGTGCAGAGCCGGACCGGCGGGACGAAGACCTGCATGCCCTCGTACTCGGCGGCGCGCTCCGCGACCGCGGCGCGGAGCCGGGAGTTCGCCGCGACGCCGCCCGAGAGGACGAGCCGCTCGAACTGCAGCCGCCGCGCGGCGCGGAACGCCTTCTCGACGAGCGCCCGCACGATCGCCTCCTGGTAGCTCGCGCAGAGGTCCGCGAGCGCCCTCCCCTCCGGCACGCCGTTGCGCCGGACGTGGCGGAGGAGCGAGGTCTTGAGCCCCGAGAAGCTGAAGTCGAGGTCCGCGCCCTTCACGATCGCCTTCGGGAAGCGGTGGGCGCCCGCGTCGCCCTCCTTCGCGAGCCGGTCGATCGCGACGCCGCCCGGGTACGGCAGCCCGAGGAGCTTCGCCCCCTTGTCGAAGGCCTCGCCCGCCGCGTCGTCCCGCGTCTGCCCGAGGAGCCGGTAGTCGCCGAAGCCATGCGCCGCGTAGAGCGAGGTGTGGCCGCCCGAGACGACCAGCCCGAGGTACGGAAAGGCGGGCGGCGGATCGGCGAGGAACGCGGCGACGAGATGCCCCTCGAGGTGGTTCACGCGGACGAGCGGCTTTCCCCACGCGAGCGCGAGCGCCTTCGCCGCCTGCACGCCGACGAGCAGCGCGCCGACGAGCCCGGGGCCGCTCGTGACGGCGATCGCGTCGATCGCGTCGGGTCCCGCCGCGGCGCGCGTGAGCGCCTCGTCGACGACGGGCATCACCTGGACCACGTGGTTCCGGCTCGCGAGCTCGGGGACGACCCCGCCCCAGCGGCGGTGGATCTCGATCTGCGTCGCGACCACGTCGGAGAGGATCCGCCGGCCGTCCTCGACCACGGCCGCCGCCGTCTCGTCGCAGGAGGTCTCGATCGCGAGGATTCTCACGGCGGCGCAATCTAACCGGGTTCGCGCGGCCGCGCGACCCGCTACTTCGGCTGCTTCGAGAGGATCGCCCGCACCTGCTTCGCGGTGTCGCCCTTCGGCTCGAGCTGGAGGAAGCGCTCGTACGCGGCCCGTGCCTGCTTCGCGTGCCCGTCGTTCTGGTGGATCTCGCCGAGGAGGAGCCATGCCGGCGGGTAGCGGCCGTCGGCCTGGACCGCCAGCTCAGCGACCTTCATCGCCTCGCCCGCCTGGTTGGCGTCGTAGAGCGCGCGCGAGAGGCCCACGAGGGCAGGGCCCGTCGGCTTGATCGCGATGGCGCGCCGGTACTCGGCGATCGCCTCGGGGAAGCGTCCCGTCTCGTACTTCCGTTCGGCGGAGGCGAGCAGGCGGCGCTGCTCCGCGTCGTCACCCTTCTTCGCGTGCGTGGGCTGCGCCGCGGCCCGCTCGGGCGTCGCGGCGGAAACTGGGGCGGGGGGCGGCGCCGCGGGCGCAGGCGCGGCCTGCGCCGGCATCGGGGCGGCGGACTCCGCTGGCGTGGGCGCGACCGAGGGCGAGCCGATCGTCGTCCCCGCCGGCGGCGGCCGCTCGAGCGCGGGCGGCGGCGGAGCCTGCGGCTTCGGGCGGAGCGCGAACCACGCGCCGGCGGCGGCGCCCAGCAGGACGAGGATCCCGACCACCACGAGAGGCGCCTTCGACGTCTTCGGCGGCGCCGCGGGGAGCGGAGGGAGCACGGTCTCCTGCGGCGGCGCGACCGCAGGCGAAGCGGGCTGCGCCGGGAGCGACCCGGTCTGGCGCAGCGAGGGGGCGGCCGCGGCGAGGCCGGGCTGGTGCGAGACGCCGGGCGGCACGCCGCGGAGCGTGCCGGGCTGCGCGAGCGAGGCGGGCAGCGGCACGGTCCCGGGCGGCGGCACGGGCATCGAGAACTGGGTGGCCGACCCGCGGCCCGGCGGCGGGGGCGCGTGACGCTCCGCGGGGATCGGCGGCTCCGGTGCCTCCGCGCGCGCGAAGGCGCCCGTCGCGGGGAAGGGCAGCACCTTCGACGGCTCCGGCGGCGGCTCCGCTGCGCGCCCGTCCTCGCGCCGCGACGCGTCGGCGCGCGCGTGCCCGGCGGCCGCCTGGAGTGCGGCGGCGGTGCGCGAGCGAGGCATCGGGAACTCCTGCGACTGCGCGGGCCCCGCAAACCAGTCGACGCCCTCCTCCGCGGGGGGTTCGACGGGCGGCACCGCGGGCTCCTCCGCGACGGGCGTCGGGGTCGGGGCCGGGCCCCGCTGCTCGACGAGGCCCGGGAGCGTGACCTCCTTGATGATCCCTTCGAAGAAGAGCTTCGAGATGACGCCCGCGGCGGCGAGGTCGTCGTAGTCGGCCTCCTCGATCACCTCGTCGAGCGTGCGGCGGCCGTCGAAGAGGCGGAGCAGCGCGTTCACGTCGTCCGGGATCTCGGCGAGCCGGTCCGCGAGCAGCGCGTCGTCCACCTCGAACGCCTTGTCGAGCGAGGGGAGCTGCTCGACGATGCGCCCCCACTCGTCGATCCGGCGCATGCCCTCCATGAGGAGGCCTTGGGTCGAGACGGGGATCCGCTCTTCGCGCTCGATCGGCTTGAACTCGATCGCGAACTCGCCGTCCTGCCAGTTGAGGAGCCGGTAGAACGCGTTCTCGCCGGCGACCTTCCCGAGCTCGCAGTCGAGGATCCGGCCGTCCCGGAAATAGCAGACGGCCTCGAGCCCCTTCGTGCTCTTCACGTGGAGCGCACCCGACTTCTTGCCCATCTCGAGCGTCTGGACGAGGTCCACCACGCCCATGTCGGAGAGGTTCCCCGCGAAGCTCGCCTTGAGGTCCTTCTTCTCGAGCCGCTCCTTCTCCTTCTTCTCGAGGAGGATCTTGACCCGGGTGACGATCTCCTTGATGTAGATCGGCTTCGTCAGGTAGTCCTCGACGCCGAGCTCGAGCCCCTTCACCTTGAACTCGACCGACTTCTGGCCGGTCAGGAAGATGAAGGGCGTTCCGCGGAACCGCTCGTCCTGCTTCAGCCGGCGGCACAGCTCGAACCCGTCCATCTCGGGCATCTTCGTGTCCGAGAGGATGAGGTCGGGCGGCGAGATCTCGCACTTGTCGAGGGCGTCGCGGCCGCTCACCGCGGTGGTGACGGAGAACCCCGCCTTCTTGAGCGAGACCTCCATCACGCGCAGCGACTTGGGGTCGCCGTCCACGAGGAGCAGGTGCTGCTTCGCCAAGCCGTCGCCTTTCCGCGCCTTTTCCCACCGGACGCGTCCGCGGATCACGCCCGAGAACCGCGCGTTCGTCAACTGCGAGCGAGGCCCCCCGCGGCGGCCGATCAGCGCCGCTTGTCGGCCCGCCGCTTCTCGAGCTCCCTGAGCTCCCGGGCCGCGTCGCCGCTGCGCGGGTTCGCCTTGACCGCCGCGCGGAAGAAGCGCTCGGCCTCGCCGATCTCGCCCGCCTCGCGCGCCACCATGCCCGCGACGAAGAGGGCCCGGTCGCAGGTCGCGTCCTTGCAAGCCTCGGCGAGGAGCGCCTTCGCACGGGAGCGGTCCTTCTGGGTGGGGTCGAGGATGAACGCCTGCGCGAGCGCCGCCTGGTGGAGCGGCCGCGGATCCGCACGGACCGCGGACTCGTAGAAGCCGCGCGCGCGCCCGAAGTCGCGCGTCCGCAGGCACGCCTCTCCCTTCTCGTAGTCCACCTTGCCGGCGAGGGCCCGGTCCTTGTCGACGGTCTTCCGCCGGATCAGGTACGCGGCGCGCTTCCGGTCGTCGGAGAGGGTCTCGTAGGCCTCGTTCATGGCGGCGAAGAAGTCGCGCACGGTGACCTGGAGGTCCGCGAGGGCGGGCGACGCGAACCGGTCCGGGTGGAACTTCTTCGCGAGCGAGAGGAACGCCTTCTTCACCTCGTCGCGCCCGGCGGTCTCGGCGATCCCGAGCCGGTCGAAGAAGTCGCGCTCCTGCCCGCGAGGCGCGATCGCGAGGAGCGCCTTGCGGAGCTCGGTCTCCCCCGCCGAGCCGGAGACCGCCGGTGCGGGCGTCACGGCGGGCGCGGCCGGCGCCGGCGGCGGCTCCGCTCCCGTTCCGGCGGCCCGCTCCGCGGCGCCTGCGAAGGGACCGATCCCCATGTTCTTCATCGCCTGCTGCAGGAGGCGCTGGCGACGGGCGCGCGCCTCCGCAGGATCGCTCCGGCGCGCGGGCGAGACGCCGGGGGCGGGCGTGAGCGCCGTCGGCGGCCACGGGGTGAGCGCCGGCCCGGGCGCGCTCGGCGCCGGGGCGGCCCCCGCGGGCGGCGGGCCGCGCGGCGCCGCAGGGGCGGCGCGGGGAGCGGCCCCGGTCGGTTGCGCGGGCTCGGGCGCGGCCGCGCTCGGGAGGGAGCGCGTCAGCTCCTCGGGCGTGATCGGAATGCCTTCGGTGACCTCGTCCGGCCCCCGCTCGCCGGGCACGGCGACGCCGAGGAGGAGCAGGGCGGCGAGGATCGCTCGCGCGCGCTCGGGCGCGACGGCGGACGGGGCGAAGAACGTCTCGAGCGACGTCGACCGATGGAGCCGCGCGACGAGCGCGCGCTCCGCGTCGGACCACCGGAAGCTCTCCTCGACCTCGGGGTACCCGGAGGAGAGCCGCACCCCGGCCTCCGCCGCGGGCTGGAGCGCCGCGGCGACGAGCGCGTTCGCCTGGGGCCGCTCGAGCGCCTCGAAGATGGTCCGCGCGGCCGAGAGCCGCGCGCTCGCGGTCCACTCCGGGACCGGTGCGGCCGCGTCGAACGAGAACCGGCCCGAGTCGAGCGCGGCGATGAGCGCGAAGTAGCTCGCCTGTTGCTCGGCGAGCGTGCGGCCCACGTCCTCGGCGGAGACCGCGCCCATCTCGACCAAGATCATGCCCTGCGGCCGGCGCGTCTCCGCCATCCGCGCGAGGCTCCTCGAGAGCGCGTCGACGTCGATGAGCCCCGCCTGGAGGAGCATCAACCCGAGCGGACGGAACCCGGTGGCGACCTGCGCCCCGACGGGGCGGCCGTCCCTGAACCACAGCCGGGACGTCCCGCCACCGTGCGCGACCTCGAGGACCCCGCTCGCGCGCACGTTGAGCGCGTCGAGCAGGACCGCGGCGAGCGGTGCCTCGGCGAGCTCGCCGGGCTGGGAGAGGAGGCTCAAGCCTTCGGATTCTATCGTGGGACGGGACGCAGCGTCGCGAACGCGGCATAGACGGCGATACCGGTCGCCACCGCGAGGTTCAGGCTGCGCATCCCTTCCCGCATCGGGATGCACGTCTGGCGCGCCGGCCAGGCCCCGAGGAGGGCGGGCGGGAGGCCGAGCTGCTCCTGGCCGAACACGAGGAAGTCGCCCGGCGCGAACGGAGCGTCGAACACGCTCCGGCCGGTACGCGCGGTGAAGAGGTGCAGCTTTTCCGTTTGACCTCGGAGCGCGCGCGCCTCAAATTCCGGCCAGTCGCGGTGGACCTCCGGGGCGACCTCGCTCCAGTAATCGAGGCCGGCGCGGCGGAGATTCTTTTCGTCGAGGGAGAACCCGAGCGGGCCGACGAGGTGGAGCCGGCAGCCGGTCACCGCGCAGGTGCGCGCGACGTTTCCGGTGTTCGGGGGGATCTGGGGCGAGACGAGGACGACCTGGAGCGGCGGGTCGAGGGGCGGCAGAAAGGGCCCCGGGGCGGTCGAAGGGTTCGGCATGGGCGGGATCGGCATCGTGAACAACCCCCGCGCGCGGCGCAACCGCGGCCGGCCCGCGCTCGCGCGCAGGCTGCGCGAGCAGCTCGGGGACGACGGCGAGGTCGCCGACGCGTCCACGCCCGACGAGCTCGTCCGGGCGGTCGAGCGCTTCCGGGCGGGCGGCGTCGACGTCGTCGCGGTGAACGGCGGCGACGGCACGGGCCACTTCGTCGTCACCGAGCTCGCGCGCGCCTTCGGGAGCGCGCCCCTCCCGAAGATCCTGCTCCTGCGGGGCGGCTCGATGAACACCGTCGCGAACGGGCACGGGATCGCCGGCCGCCCCGAGCACATCCTCCAGGGGATCCTCGACCAGCGGCGGCGCGGCTTCCCGCTCCGCACCGCGGCCCGCGACCTCCTTCGGGTCTCGGCGGACGAGGCCGATCCGCGGTACGGCTTCATCTTCGGCACCGGCGCGATCGTCTCGTTCCTCGACCGCTACAACCGGGATCCGCGCACCTCGCCGGCGCGCGCCGCGCTCCTCGTCGCGCAGGGCATCTGCTCCGCGATCGTGGGCGGACCGTTCGCGGAGGCGCTCGGCCGCCGGGAGCGGCTGCGGGTCGCGACCGACGGGGACGAGTGGGAGGACGGGAGCTTCCTCGCGGTCGCCGCGGCCTCCACCCCCGAGGCCGGCTTCGGCTTCCGCGCCTTCCACCGGTGCGGGGAGCAGCCGGGCTCGTTCCACGCGGTCGGGGTGACCGGCTCCCTGGCGCAGCTCGTCCTCTCCCTCCCCCGGCTCCGGCGGGGCCGGCCGTGGCGCCGCCGCGTCGCGCAGGACGAGGTGGCCCGCGAGCTCGTGCTCGAGGGCGAGGCGCCCCGCTTCACGGTCGACGGCGACCTGTACTCCGCCGCGCGCACCGTCCGGATCGAGACCGGTCCCCCGGTCGAGATCGTCTTGCCGTGATACTCTCTCCGGGTGCGGCTGAGCCACGCGGGCACGACCGACGTCGGCCGGAAGCGGACCCACAACGAGGACGCTTACCTCCTCCTTCCCGAGGAGAGCCTCTTCTGCGTGGCCGACGGCATGGGCGGACACGCCTCGGGCGAGGTCGCCGCCCGCATCGCCGTGGAGGAGATGGCCGAGTTCTTCCGGATGACCGGGCGCGACGAGGACGCGACCTGGCCGTTCAAGCTGGACCCGGCCCGCGGCTACGACGAGAACCGGCTCCGCACCGGCGTGAAGCTCGCGAACCTCCGGATCTTCGAGCGCGCCGCGACCGATCAGCGGCTCCGCGGGATGGGGACCACCCTCGTCGCGCTGTCGGTGCCGCGCGCGGGGGAGGAGGTCCTCGTGGGGCACGTCGGCGACAGCCGCGCCTACGTCCTTCACGCCGGCGTCCTCCGGCAGCTCACCGAGGATCACTCGCTCCTCAACGACTACAAGAAGAGCCGGGCCCTCACCCCCGAGGAGATCCAGGCGTTCCCGCACAAGAACGTCATCGTTCGCGCGCTCGGGATGCGCGAGGCGGTCGAGGTGGACGTGCAGCGCGTCCCGGTGGAGCCGGGCGACGTGTTCGTCCTCTGCTCCGACGGGCTCACCGGGATGGTGCCGGACGAGCGGATCGCGGAGATCGTCCGCGGCCATCCGAAGGACCTCCGCGGCGGCGCACAGGCGCTCGTCGACGCGGCGAACGAGGGCGGCGGGCAGGACAACGTGACCTGCGTGCTCGTGCAGGTCCTCGGGTAACGGTCAGCCCGCCGAGATCCGGTCGGTTCCCGCCGCGATCGCGCGCACCACCCGCTCGCCGGACGCGAGCGAGGTGCCGTCCCAGAGCACGGCGTCCTCGACGGTCGCGCCCGCCGGCACGCGGCAGCCCGCGCCGAGGAACGTCGGGGCGACGAGCGTCGCCTCGAGGTCGACCGTCGCGCCCGGCCCGGCGCGGATCCCGGGGGCGATCGCGCGCGAGCGCCCGAGCGGATCCGCGCGCTCGAATCGGCTGAGCGGCACGCGCCCGAGGAGGACGTCGCGGCTCGCCTCGAGGTAGCGCGCGGGCGTCCCGAGATCGTTCCAGTAACCGTCGACGACGAGGCCGCGCACGGCGCCCGACGCCAGGAGCGGCGGGTAGACGTGCCGGTTCACGTCGCACTCGAACGGCGCGGCCGGAACGCGATCGAGGAGCGCCGGCGAGAGGACGTGCACGCCGGTGAAGTGCCACGGCGAGAGCCGGTCGCCGCTCGTCCCCGGACTCCCTTCGCCCCGCGGAGCGGGCCTGGGGAGGGGGCCCGGCCCGAACGCGCCCGCGATCCGGCGGACCGCGCCGGAGGGGTCCACCTCCACCGCGGCGTAGGAGGCGCCCGCGGGCATCGGCAGGAGCAACATCGTCGCGAGCGTGCCGGAGGCGCGGTGCGCCGCGAGCGCCGGGCCGAGGTCGAGGTCGAAGAGGACGTCGCCGTTCACGACCACGATCGCGCCGGCGCCCTCGAGGTGGCGCCGCGCCTCCCGGAGCGCGCCGCCCGTTCCGGCGATCACGGGCTCGCGCGAGATCGCGAGCGGGAGCCCGGCCGTGCGCGCCCCCGCCTCCGCCGCCGCCGCCATCGCGTCGGGCAGGTGATGGACGTTCACGACCGCGCGGGCGACGCCGGCGCCTGCGAGGAGGCCGAGCGTCCACGAGATGAGCGGGACGCCGCACACCGGTACCGCCGGCTTCGGCACGCGAAGCGTGAGCGGCCGGAGCCGGGTTCCGAGCCCGGCGCATAAGACCATTCCGACGACGTCGGTCATGAATCCTCTTGGACTTGGACTTGGACTTGGTCCTGGTCCTGGTCCTGGTCCTGGACTAGGTCGAGGTCGAGGTCGAAGTCCAGGTCCAGGTCCACGTCCACGTCCACGTTCACGTTCACGTGATACATGCGTTCCGTGCCGGCCTCGACGGCGACGCGCCTGCGCGCGCTCTACTTCCTGTACTACGGGAACGTCGGGACGTACCTGCCCTTCTTCGCGGTCTACCTGAAGGGGCTCGGGTTCTCCGGGAAGCAGATCGGCCTCGTCCAGATGCTCCCGTCCTTCCCGCTCGCGCCGCTCGTCGCGGTGGCGTGGGCGACCTGGGCCGACCACCGCGCGACGCCCGAGCGGGCGCTGCGCCGTGCGACCGCCTGGGTCGGGCTCGCCGTGCTGCTCCTCCCCTTCGCGCGCACGCCGCTCGAGGTCGGCGCGGTCGTGGTGCTCATGGCGCTCGGCGACCGCGCGGTCGTCCCGCTCGCGGACTCGATCACGATCGAATGGTGCCGGGACAACCCGGGCGTCTCCTACGCGCGGGTCCGGCTCTTCGGCTCGCTCGGCTTCATCGCCCTCACCGTGGCGGTCGGGCGGGTCCTCACGCTCCGGGGCGGGCGGCCGGCGGACCTCCTCGTGCCGCTCGTCGTCGTGGCGTGCATCGGCGGCTACGCCCTCGTCGCGCGCGGGATCCCGTCCACGCCCCGGCACGGCGACCGGCCCGCTCCGCGCGACATGCTCGCGCTCCTCGGCGACGGGCGGCTCTGGTCGCTCCTCGGCCCGGCGGCGCTCCACTGGGCCTCGTGCGCGCCGTACCACCTCTTCTTCGGGGTGCTGGTCCGCGATCTCCGGTTGCCGGACGACGTCACGAGCGCGGGCATGGCGGTCGGCGTCCTGGCCGAGATCGGGGTGCTGCTCGCCTTCCCGCGCCTCGAGCGGCGCTTCTCCTTGCGCGCGCTCCTCGCCGTCTCGATGGCGGCGTCCGCGGTGCGCTGGGGCCTCACCGCCCGCGCCACGGACGCGGCCGTGGTCGCGGGGCTGCAGGCGCTCCACGGCCTCACCTTCGGGCTCTTCTGGGGCAGCGCGGTGCGCGCGCTCGGCGACCTCGTGCCCCCGCGGCTGCGCGCGACCGGCCAGGCGGTCTTCGGCGGGATCGTCTTCGGCGGCGCCAACGCCGCCGGCTACGCGCTCTCCGGGATCGGGTACGACCGGCTCGGCGGCGCGGCGCCGCTGTTCGGCTGGGCCGCGGGGCTCGAGCTCGTCGCGCTCGCCGCGCTGCTCCTCGGGTCGCGGCCGGCGCGGGTCGCGCCGACCGTCACCTGAGATCGCGGAGGGTGCGCGCGCCGAGCGCGTGGCGGAGGACGAGGAACAGCTCCGCCGTGGCGAGCGCGTCCGAGAGCGCGTCGTGCGCCTGGTACGGCGGCAGCCCGTGCGCCTCCCGCGCCGCGGAGAGGTTCAGCACGGGCGGATCGGCGGGGAGCTCGGGGCGGGCGCGGTGGACCTTCCGCGCGACCTTCACGAGCAGGTCGACCGTGTCCACCACCGGGGGCGCCGGCCAGCGCATCCCGCTCCGGCGGTACGCGTCCTCGAGGAAGGCGACGTCGACGGCCCGGTGGTGGACGAGCAGCACGCCGCCCGCCAGGCGCCGCTCGATCTCCGGGAGCACCTCCGCGATGGGCGGCGCGTCCTTCACCTCGTCCCGGACGAGCTGGTGCGCGCGGACCGACTCGGGGTCGATGGGCTGGCCGTCGGCGGGCCTCACCAGGGTCCGGTACTTCTCCCCGAGCCGCACCCGCCCGTCGCGCACGGGGAGCATCCCGACCGCGAGGATGGGGTCGCGCCGCGCGTCGAGGCCGCCCGTCTCGAGATCGAGCGCCCAGTAGACGAGGGAGTCCCACGCCGGCGACGAGAAGAAGCTCATGCGTAGTCCGTCCGGAAGTGGAGCGCGCCCGCCTCCTGGAACGCCTTCACCGCACGGAGCGCGTCCTTCACGTGCCCGCGCTCGACGGCGGAGAGCTCGGCCAGCGTCACCGCCGAGGACGGCGGCTTCCCGCGGGTGATGCGATCGAGCTGCAGCCGGAGCCGGAGCCCGACCAGGAACCGATACGCCTCCGCCACCTCCGTGTAGACCGTCTCCTGCAACCTCCCCGCACGCGCCGCCGCCTCGAGCCGGTCGAGGGTGTTGCGCTCGGCGCCGCCGAGCTCGAGCCCGTAGGCGCGCGCGAGGAGGACGACCGGCGCGATCCCGTGGAGCTTCAGGTCCACCGTCGAGTGCCCGCGCATCGTGAGCAGGAGGAGCGGCGGCGGCCGGAAGTCGAGCGCGTTCCGCGCGAGGAAGCGGACGAAGACCGGCTTCCTCGGCGCGTCGGCGAGGCTCGCCTCGAGCGTCGCGAGGTCGAGGTCCCCCGCGACGGCGCGGAAGTCGAAGAAGATCGCGCCGTGGAGGAGCGCCTCGGGCGAGGGCGCGTCGATCCACTCCTCGAACCGGCGCTTCCACTCGTCGAGCGTGCCGTTCCAGCCACGCGCCATGTAGCCGCCCGGGCAACGCGGGAAGCCGGCCGCCTCGAGGTCGGCGTGGACGCGCTCGGCGAAGCGGACGAACCAGGCGCGGAACTCGTCCCCGGACTTCCCTCGCCCCGCGGAGCGGGGCTGGGGAGGGGGCCCCTCGCCCTCCCCCTCCCAGACGAGCGCGTTGTCCTGGTCGGTGAGGAGGGTCTGCTCCATCCGCCCCTCCGAGCCGAGCGCGAGCCAGGCCCAGGGGCACGGCGGCGGCCCGAGGTCGTCCTCCGCCATCCGCACGACCCGCTGGAGCAGGGCGTCGTTGAGCCGCGCGACGAAGCCGGCGATCACGTTCGCCTCGAGGCCGCCGGCGAGCAGGGCCGAGGTCATCTCCGAGACCGTGGCGGCGTAGCCCGGCAAGCTCGCCCGACCGGCGAGCCGCTCGACCCGCCGCAGGACCGTCATCGGCGAGTGGGCGGAGCAGCGGAGGAGGTCCGTCGAGGTGAGGACCCCCACGATCTCCTCGCCGCGGACCACCGGGAGGTGGTGCACGCCCGCGTCGAGGAGCGCCGCCCACGCCTCGTACACGCGCGCGCCCGCGCGGATGGTGCTCGGCGCCGCGGTCGCGACCGCGGCGACGCGCGCGTCCGGGCCGAGCCCCTCCGCGAGGACGCGGTTCCGGAAGTCGCGGTCGGTGACGATGCCGGGCGGGCTGCCGCGGACGAGCACGCAGCTCGCGCGCTCCTCGCGCATCCGACGGGCGGCCTCTCCGCAGGTCGCCTCGGCGTCCACCCAGACCGCCGGCTCGCGCGCGACGTGCTGCACCTCGAGCGACAGGTCGGTGCGGAAGGAGGCGGCGGGCGGCTGCGCGAGCGCCGACTTGAGCCGCTCGGCCAGCCCGAGCGCGAAGTGGCTCGCGAAGCTCGGATCCTCGAGGAGGGCGCGGAACTCCGCCGCGGGCAGGCGGTACGCGACGAGATCCTCCTCGACCTGCACGTCGAGGTTCGCCTGCCCGGTGAGGAGGGAGGTGTAGCCGAAGGTCTCCCCCTCCTCGAGCACCTGGATCGTCTGCCCGTCGCGCTCGATCCGGACCGCGCCCTTGCGGATCACGAAGAGGTGCTCGAGCGGCCGACCGCCCGTGCGGACGAGCCAAGTCCCCGCCGGGTGGTAGACGACGTCGATCGCCTCGGCGGCGCGCTCGAAGCGCGGCGCGGCGAGCGCCTGGAAGGGCGGCGTGGTCCGGAGCCAGGTCTTGGGGTCGACGGAGGCCATCGCGGGCGCGCTAGAAGAAGTCCGTGCGGTAGTGATAGGCGGCGCGCTCCTGCCAGCGCGCGATCGCCCGGAAGGACTCCTTGAGCCGGCTCCGCTCGATCGCCGAGAGCTCGGCGAGGTGCACCTCCGAGCCAGGGGCGCTCCCCTCCGAGAGCTGTCGCAGCTGGTGCCGGAGCCGCAGCCCGAGGAGGAACCGGTAGGCGTGGGCGACGCTCTCGTGCGCGTCCTGGGAGAGGAGCCCGGCGTGCGCCGCGG
Organism: Anaeromyxobacter sp.; assembly: GCA_036390155.1. Lineage (GTDB taxonomy): Bacteria > Myxococcota > Myxococcia > Myxococcales > Anaeromyxobacteraceae > Anaeromyxobacter. The sequence goes on along the minus strand of DASWCJ010000039.1, from coordinate 5,439 downwards.
CCTCGAGCCGCTCGAGGGTGCCGCGGGCGCGCGCGCCGACCTCGAGCCCGTAGCAGCGGGCGAGGTAGACGATCGGCACGATCCCCTGCGCCTTGAGATCGGCGTGGCCGCCGGCGTGCAGACGGAGCCCGAGCGAGCCCGGGGGGGCGTGCTCGACCGCGGCGCGCGCGAGGTGGCGCAGGAAGGCGGGGTTCCGCTGGGCGCGGCCCACCGCGAGCTCGAGGGGCGTGACGTCGAGGGCGCCGCCCACCTTCCGGAAGTCGAAGAGGAGCGCGGCGGCGTGCGGGCGCCGCTCGTCGATGCAGTCGTTGAACCGGCGGGCCCACTCGGAGAGCGTCGCGAGCGATCGGCGCGCCACGTGCCCCGCCGGGCGCGGCGGGAACCCCGCCGCCTCGAGGTCCGCGTTCACGCGCTCCGCGAGCGCGGCGTACCAGGCGGCGTGCTCGCGCCCCGCGTCCGCGAACACGAGCCCGTTGTCCTGGTCGGTGAGGAGCGTCTGCTCGCGCCGCCCCTCCGAGCCGAAGGCGAGCCACGCCCACGGCGCCGGCGCCGGCCCGAGGTCGGCCTCCGCCCAGGCCAGGATCCGCGCGAGCAGCGCGTCGTTGAGCCGGGAGACGAGCTGGCCGATGGCGGGCGCGTCGAGGCCGCCCGCGAGGAGCGCCGCGTCCATCTGCGCGACGCGCGCGTCGTAGCCCGGGAGGCTCGCGCGCGAGGCGAGCCGCTCCACCTCGCGCAGCACCGCCATCGGCCCGGGGGCCGAGGCCTTGAGGAGGTCGTTCGCGGTGACGACGCCGGCGACCTCGCCGCCGCGCGTCACGGGCACGTGGTGGGCGCCGGACTCGAGGAGCCTCCCCCAGGCCTCGTGCATGGGGGTCGTGTCGGGCAGGGTCCGGAGCGGCCGCGACGCGACCGCCGCGACCGGCGTCCCGGGCCCGAGCCCGTCGGCGAGCACGCGGTTCGTGAAGTCGCGGTCGGTGACGATCCCGGGCGGATCGCCGCGCACGAGCACCGAGGAGATCCCCTCCGCCCGCATCACCCGGGCGGCGTCGGCGACGGTGGCCTCGGCCGCGATCCAGACCGCCGGGCGGCGCAGGAGCCGCCCGAGCTCTTGCGAGAGGTTCGCCCGGAACCGGACCACCGGCGAGTGCTCGAGGCTGTTCCGCAGGCGCGCCGCGAGGCCCACCGCGAAGTGGCCCGCGAAGCCGGCGTCCGCCTCGCGCAGCCGCTCGAACTGCGCGCCGGGCAGCTCGTAGGCGAGGAGGTCCTCCTCCACGACCACGTCGAGCGTCGACTGGCGGGTGATGAGCGACGTGTAGCCGAAGGTCTCCCCGTCCTCGAGCACCTGTACCGGCTGCCCCTCCCGCTCGAGGCGGACCGCGCCCTTGCGGATGACGTAGAGCCGCTCGAGCGGCGTGCCGCCGGTGCGGACGAGCCAGGTGCCGGCGGGGTAGAAGCCGACCTCGAGCTCGGCCGCCGCGGCCTCGAAGAGCGGCTCCGGGAGCGCGTGGAACGGCGGCGTCGCGCGCAGGTACGCCACCGGGTCGAGCGCGTCCACTAGCGGAACACCCTCCTCCCCGACCCCGAGCCCGTGGGCTGCGCCTCCCGCGGGTAGCGCAGCGAGGCGACGAGGTCCTGCACCTCCTTCGGCGGCGCCTCGGTGAGGAGCGAGACGACGCCGATCACCGCGAACGCGAGCAGCGCCCCGACGATGCCGATCCCCTCGGGCGAGATGCCGAGCAGCCAGCGGTCCGGGCCGAGCTCGGGGTAGAGGACCCGGAACCAGAGGATATAGCCACCGGTGAAGAGGATGCCGGCCGACATGCCGGCGATGGCGCCGGCCTTGGTCGCCCGCTTCCAGAAGATGCCGGCGAGGATCACCGGGAAGAAGGACGAGGCGGCGAGCCCGAAGGCGTGCGCCACGACCTCCGCGACGCGGCCCGGCGGGTGGAGCGCGACGGCGGTCGCCGCCGCAGTCGCGCAGAGCGCGGAGAGCCGCGCCGCCCAGAGCTCCCCCCGGTCGCTCATCCGCGGGTAGAGCACGGACTTGAGGAGGTCGTGCGAGATCGCGGCGGCGATGACGAGGAGGAGCCCGGCCGCGGTGGAGAGCGCCGCGCCGAGCGCCCCGGCGGCGACGAGCGCGACCACCCAAGGGGGGAGCCGCGCGATCTCCGGGTTCGCGAGCACGAGGACGTCCGGATCGAGCGACACCTCGTTCCGCGCCGGATCGGCGGAGAGGCGCATGCGCCCGTCGCCGTCCTTGTCCGTGAAGCCGACGAGCCCGGTCTCGCGCCACGCCCCGAGCCACGCGGGCGCCTGCGCCGCCGGCTTGCCCTGCAGCGTCGCGATCGACGAGGCCCGCGCGAAGACCGCCACCGCCGGCGCCGTCGTGTAGAGCGCCGCGATGAACAGGAGCGCCCAGGCGGCGGAGGAGCGCGCGTCGCGGATCTTCGGGACCGTGAAGAAGCGGATGATGATGTGGGGCAGCCCCGCGGTCCCGACCATGAGCGTCGCGGTGATCGCGAGGACGTCGAGGCGCGGGCGCCACCCGGACGTGAAGGCGGGGAACCCGAGCTCGATCGTGAGCCGGTCGACCACGCGGAGGAGCTCCTCCCCCGGCCGCGCGCCGAGGAAGGCGGCGCCCTCGGGCGTGAGCGTCCCGCCCATCCCGAGCGGCGGGACCGGGCTCCCGGTCAGCATCATCGAGACGAAGATCGCGGGGACGAGGTAGCCCGCGATGACGACCACGTACTGGGCCACCTGCACGTAGGTGATCCCCTTCATCCCGCCGAGCACGGCGTAGAGGAGGACCACCACCGCGCCCGCGAGCACCCCCTGCGTCACGCCGGCCCCGAGGAAGCGGGCGAGCACGATGCCGACCCCGCGCAGCTGGCCCGCGACGTAGGTGAACGAGATCGCGATCGCGCAGAGGAGCGCGACCACCCGGGCGGCGTTCGAGTAGTACCGGTCGCCGACGAACTGCGGGACCGTGAACTTCCCGTACTTGCGCAGGTACGGCGCGAGCAGGACGGCGAGGAGGACGTAGCCGCCGGTCCACCCCATGAGGTAGGCGGAGCCGTCGCGGCCCATCACCGCCATGAGCCCGGCCATCGACATGAACGAGGCGGCCGACATCCAGTCGGTGCCGGTCGCCATGCCGTTCAGCACCGGGCTGATCGCCCGGTCGGCGACGTAGTAGTCGGCGGCGGTGCGCGCCTTCGACCAGAGCGCGACCGCGAAGTACAGCGCGAACGAGGCCACGACCACGAGCCACGTCCAGGCGACCGCTCCCATCGTGCCTCCCTCCCCGCTCAGCGCTCGTAGACGCCGAACTTCCGGTCGAGGTCGTTCATGAGCTTCACGTAGACGAAGACCAGCACGACGAACACCAGGATGGAGCCCTGCGTCGCGAACCAGAAGCCGAGCGGGAACCCGAGGACGCGGACCGCGTCGAGCGCGTCCGCGAAGACGATCGCCGCGCCGTACGAGACCGAGGCCCAGATCGAGAGGAGGACGCCGATATAGGCGAGGTTCCGTCTCCAGTAGGCGCGCTGCCGTTCAGGGGTCATGGCGGAGGCCTCGGACGCGATTCACGGTGCGTCCTCACGCAGAAACGGTACAACGTCCGCGCAACGCGCGCAGCCGAGATCGTGTGATTTCAATGATATACATTGGGTGACTGCGCAAACGCGGCCGTGCGGACAATGCTGCGCGCAAGCATTGCGTTGCTGCAAACCGATATGGTACCGATGGTCGTTCGAACCGCAGCCCCTGCGATCCGCCCGTGTCCACCCTGGAGGACCCGACATGCCCTTGGCCCCGGTCACGCAGAACGAGCCTCCCGCGGCATCGGCTGCAGCGGTCCCCATCATCCAGAGCGAGAAGATGGTCATCATCGCCTCGTCGCTGGGCACCGTCTTCGAATGGTACGACTTTTACCTCTACGGATCTCTCGCGGCGGTGATCGCGAAGCAGTTCTTCTCCGGCCTCAACGAGACGAGCCAGTTCATCTTCGCCCTCCTCGCCTTCGCGGCGGGGTTCGCGGTCCGTCCGTTCGGCGCGATCTTCTTCGGCCGGCTCGGCGACCTCATCGGCCGCAAGTACACCTTCCTCGTCACCATCATGATCATGGGCTTGTCGACGTTCATCGTCGGCATGCTGCCGTCCTACGCCTCCATCGGCGTGGCGGCGCCGATCATCCTCATCGGCCTCCGCCTCTTCCAGGGCCTCGCGCTCGGCGGCGAGTACGGCGGCGCGGCGACCTACGTCTGCGAGCACGCGCCGAAGGACAAGCGCGGCTTCTTCACGAGCTGGATCCAGACGACGGCCACCGTCGGCCTCTTCGTCTCCCTGCTCGTGATCCTCGGCTGCCGTGTCGCGCTCGGCGCGAAGTTCGACGACTGGGGCTGGCGCATCCCGTTCCTCATCTCGATCCTCCTGCTCGCGGTCTCCGTCTACATCCGGATGAAGCTGCAGGAGTCCCCGGTCTTCCAGCGCATGAAGGCCGAGGGCAAGGGCTCGAAGGCTCCGCTCACCGAGTCCTTCCTCCGCTGGGGCAACCTCAAGATCGTGCTCCTCGCCCTCTTCGGCGGCGTCGCCGGCCAGGCGGTGGTCTGGTACACGGGCATGTTCTACGAGCTGTTCTTCCTCACCGAGACCCTCAAGGTCCCGGCCCAGCCGGCGAACCTGATGGTCGCCGCGGGCCTCATGCTCGCGACCCCTTTCTTCATCGTGTTCGGCGTCCTCTCCGACAAGATCGGCCGCAAGAAGATCATCATGTTCGGCTGCGTCATCGCCGCCGTGACCTACTTCCCGATCTTCAAGGCGCTCACCAAGGCCGCGAACCCGGACATCTTCGAGGCCGCGAACGACAACCCGGTGACGGTCGTGGCGTCCGAGGGCGACTGCTCGTTCCAGTTCGACCCGGTCGGCAAGCGCAAGTTCACCTCGTCCTGCGACATCGCCAAGGGCTGGCTCGCGAGGAAGGCGATCCCCTACCACAACGAGGCCGCGCCGGCCGGCACGCTCGCGATCGTGAAGGTCGGGGCGCTCGCGGTGATCCCGTCGTTCGACGGGCGCATCCTCGCCGCCGCCGACCTCAAGACGCAGCTGGGCGCGTTCGACAGGACGATGGGCGACGCCATCAAGGCCGCGAAGTACCCGGCCGCCGCGGACATGAGCAAGGTCAACGTCCCGATGGTCGTCTTCCTGGTCTTCCTCCTCGCGCTGTACGTGACGATGGTGTACGCGCCGATGGCGGCGTGGCTCGTGGAGCTCTTCCCGGCCCGCATCCGCTACACCTCGATGTCCCTGCCGTACCACATCGGCAATGGCTGGTTCGGCGGCTTCCTGCCGACGATCGGCTACGCGATGGTGGCCGCGACGGGCGACATCTACTACGGCCTCTGGTACCCGATCGTCATCTCGGTGATGACCGCGGTC
>DASWCJ010000038.1:0-5486 GCA_036390155.1 Anaeromyxobacter sp. | reverse complement strand
GGGCGCCACCGAGGACGAGCGGGTCTGGCGTGTGCCGCTGTCACGCCGCGTGCACGCCGGCTCCGTCGATCGGAGCGGTCCGAACGCAGCGACGGCGGCGTGCTCGTCGGAGACGCCTCCCCAGCCCTTGGGTGGCGGCTGCCGAAATGGCTGCGACGAACCACGATGACCGCGGAGCATCGGCACCACCGTGCCCATGGCTCGGCCGTAGCCCCATCGGCGGCGCGCGCGGCCCGGGCATGTCCCCCTCCGACGAGCACGCCGCCGTCGCTGCGTTCGGATGCGGTGTCCGTACGCGAGCCGGCGTGCACGCGGCGTGACAGCGGCACACGCCGGACCCGCTCGTCCTCGGTGGCGCCCGCACTGGTTGCGCCGTGCCGGTCGCAGTCCGGTTCCGGTGCCGTGGGCCGCTGGCGCGCCCGGGCGTGCGCCGGCGTCTGCGTTTCTGGGCCCGCTCGTCAGGCCGGCGCCGGTCGCGACTCAGGCGGCGGCGCAGGAGGACGGCGCCTTCCCCGGCCCGCCTCGGCGGCGTTCGGTCCGGCGCGCGACCTCGAGAGGCCGGCACCGCGATGTGACCGGCATTGGACCTAGAGCTGCCCGGCTACAGCCGCGGCGGCGAAGGCGAGGCGAACGCGCCGCGGCTCCCTGGCGGCGGCTCCGGCGCGAGGTCCGCGAGGCCCGAGTCCCGCAGGAAGCGGCGGATCTTCGCGGCGGGCGCGACGAACGTCTCGCCCGGCATCGGCACGTCGAACGCGTACTGCTCGGTGTCCTTCCCGAAGGCGACGCGCGCCGTCCGGTAGCCCTCCACGACGCCGACGAGCCGCGCGCCGCCGACGTCGAACACGCCGCCGCCCGAGCTGCCGTAGCCAATCGCGGCGTCGGTCTTGAGCCCCGTCGGCGACGGGCGCGCCCCCGCGCTCTCGGCGTTCTCGTACTCGATCTGCGAGACGATCCCGGCGGCGACGGAGAGCCCCTTCCCGAAGGGCGCACCGATCACGACGAGGTCGTCCCCGAGCTCGAGCCCCTCGTCCGCGGCGAGGGTGGTGATCGGGAGCTCCCCGGGCAGCTCGAGCACGGCGAGGTCCACGTCCGGCATCCGTCCCGTCGCGAGGACCTTCGCTGCGACCGTCGGCCCGGCGCCGGGGATCGCCTTCACCTCGACGGGCGCACGCCAGGAGCGGCTGCGCTCGACGACGTGGGCGTTCGTGAGGACGTAGGTGCGGCCGCCCCGGTGCGCGAACGCGATCCCGGACGCGCTCCGGACGAGCTCGCCCGCGGCGAGGACCTGGATCCGCACGGCGGAAGGGAACACCTTCTGGACGGCGGTGGCGCGCACCCCGGGGGACTGGACCGAGACGGCGCCGCCGAGGAGCGGGGTGACGAACAGCACGAGGCCGGCGGCGAGGGCGGCGCCCCCGAGGGCAGAGACGGTGCGGGTCTTGAACACGCGCGTCCAACCTGCGCGACGCGGCCCGCATTCCCGGCGCCCGCTCTCGCCACGAGCGGGCGGGCGCTCTCCTACTCCTCGTATCGGCGGCGGAGCAGGAAGAGGATCGCGTCCTGCGCGCACGCCTCGCAGTAGCCGTACCGCTCGCGCAGGTTCCGGAGCGTGTCCTCGACGTGCCGGCGCGCGCGCTCGTCGAGCGAGCCCCGCTCGTCGGAGAGGTAGCGGAGCACGTCCTCGCGGCTCCGCCGGAGCTGGCGCTTCCGCTCGTCGTAGAAGTGGTCCTTCAGCCGCCGGAAGAGGTCCGGAAAGATCGCGACGTAGTCGATGGTGGCGGCGTCGGGGTGATCGAGCCGGTACGCGCCGACCGCCGAGGCGAGCCCGCGCCGGAAGTCGCGCCGGTCCTCCGCGGGCGGCTTCACGATCGCCTCGGTCTCCGCCATCCGCTTCTCGTCTGCCGGGCCGTACTCGCCGGTGACGGGGTTCCGTACCTTCTCGCCCTTCACCCAGTGGGAGACGAGCGTCAGGTACCGCTCGAAGACATCGAGGTACTGCGACTCCGACACGAGCCCCATCGCGTCGCGGATCTCGTCGTCGATCGCGTCGAGATAGTCCGCCTCGGCGACGCGCACGAACTCCTCATGGTCGTGATACCCGTCCACCACCTCCTGCGAGAGGAAGTCGTGGACGCTCTTGTCGCGGCAGATCGCGGTGAGCTCCTCGAGCACCGCGAGCGGGCCGAGGCACCGCGCGCCGGGCGCCTGCGCGGCGTTGAAGAGCGCGGTCTTGATCTCGCGGGCCGACGCGCCGCCCCGCCCCTCGTAGCTCGGGTAGACGTCCGACTCGTGCCACAGGTCGGCGGCCGCGGCGCGCAGGAGCTTCGCCTGCGTGAGGGAGAGGCGGTCCGGCGCCGCGCCGGTGTCGTAGAGCCGGAGCTTCTCGAGCGGGGCGAGGTCCTCGACGACCTCGCGCACCTCGCCGCGGTAGCGCTCGGGGATGGGGCGCTTCAGCCGGGTGAGCACCGCCCAGAGCGCCGCGACGCGGGTCGCGTGCGGCGCGACGTGCTTGCCGACCGCCGCCGGGGTGATCTGCCGGTCGTAGATCTCCCGCTCCACCGAGGCGCGGCGCAGGTACGGCACCCGGACGAGCTCGAGGCGGCCCTTGAACGACGGGAACTCCGGCGACTCCTTGAACGCGGAGAGCTGCTTCTCGTTCGCGCTCGCGATGAGGACGAGGTCGAGCTGGAGGACGAAGTGGTCGAGCGTCACCCGCGCGGTCTCGCTCGTGCCGAGCAGGTACTTGAACGCCTCCGGCTCGCGCTTGAGGAGGTCCGAGTACTCGATGAGCCCGCGGTTCGCGGCGACGAGCGGCCCCTGCGGCTCGACGAGCGAGAGCGAGTGGAGCGTGGCGGGGAGCGCGGCGGCGCTGCGGTCGGCCGTGAGCTGGCGGTAGCCCGCGTCCGCGAAGTGCTGCGGCTCGACCGTGACCGCCCCCTGCTGGTAGCGGGCGGAGACGTAGAACCGCTCCACCTGCACGTGGCGGAGCACCTTCAGCCAGTCACCGTGGTACGCGGCGAGGAGCGCGTCGTGGACCTGCCGGCAGGTGTGGCAGAGGTCGCCATCGAGGAGGTAGTCGGACAGGACGAAGTCGCGTTCTCCCGCCCCCTCGCGCGCGGTCGGCCGGCAGCGCTCCTCGAGGAGCTTGCGGCGCTCCTCGCGCGGCACGAGCAGGAGCGGGTGGTCCTTCATCGGGCAGGAGAGTCGCGCGTCGAGCGCGTCGCCCTCGAGGTGCGCCCAGGACGTGAGCTCGCCCGGCTCCGCCCGCGTGCCGAAGCCGAGCCCGGCCCCGCCCTTCAGCCGCCGCTCGCTCGGGAACACCCAGTGGAAACGGTAGAGCGCGCCGTCGCGCGTGCGCGAGTAGGCCTCCATCCCGTGCACGAGCGCGGAGACGAGCGACGACTTCGCGCTGCCGTTCGGGCCGTGGAGGAGGATGAGCTTCGAGACGCGACCGGAGCGGACGAAGGTGCCGAGGGCGCGATAGAGCGCCGCCTGGACCTCCTCGTGCCCCGCGACGCGCAGCGCCCGCCCCTCGGGCTCGAACGGGAGATCGAAGAGCAGCCAGCGCCGCACCTTGCCGATCGGGGTCTCGCGCTCCTCCGAGCCGAAGTGATCGAGCACGTCGCGCAGGTACTGGGCCGAGGACCGAGCGTGAAGCCGCGGCGCCTCCCCGAACGCGGCAAGCCACTCCTCGAAGGAGAGGATCGACCGGTTCTCGTCGAAGGCGCCCTTCACGCCGCCCCCGACGTTCGACAACCAGCGACCCGCGTCCATCGAGGCGACCTCCAGGAAGTTCCCTAACGGTGCACCAAGGCGGGCGCCGCTCCAACGGGCGGGCGAGCAGGCGCCCGGCTCGAATGCGCGCAGGCCCGCGCCGCGCCTCGAGAATCGGGCGGCCTGGAATTCCACCCCGGCCGTCCCTCCGTAGTAGGCTCGCGAGCGGATGGAGCAGCTGCCGCCCGACACGATCATCGGCATCGACCTCGGCACGACGAACTCGTGCGGCGCCGTCGCGTACGGCGACGGGCAGGTGAAGCTCATCCCGTACAAGGGCGGCGACTACACCATCCCGTCGATCTACGCGATCGACGACAAGGGCAACGAGCTCATCGGCCACGAGGCGAAGCGCCAGTGGCAGCTGAACCCGCGCAACACCCTCTACGCGACCAAGCGGCTCATCGGCCGCGCGCCGAAGGACGAGGTCGTCGAGACCATGCAGCGCTCGGTCCAGTACCGGCTGCACGCCGGACGGGACAACGACGTGGCGCTCGACTGCCACGGGCGCACCTTTCCGGTCCACGAGATCAGCTCGAAGATCCTCGCGAAGATCCGGGACGTCGCCTCCGACCACCTCGGCTTCCGGGTGAGCCGCGCGGTCGTCACCGTCCCCGCCTACTTCACGGATCGTCAGCGCCAGGCGGTGAAGGAGGCCGGGAAGCTCGTCGGCCTCGAGGTGGTCCGGATCATCAACGAGCCGACCGCCGCCGCCCTCGCCTACGGCATCGGCAAGCGGCTCGACGAGCGGGTCCTCGTCTACGACCTCGGGGGCGGCACCTTCGACGTCTCGATCATCGAGATCCGCGACCGCGTCTTCGAGGTGAAGGCGACCGGGGGCGACATCTTCCTCGGCGGCATCGACTTCGACGACGCGATCATCGCGCACGTCCTCGACGAGTTCCGCAAGAAGCACGGGATCGACCTCTCCTCGGACCCGGTCGCGATGCAGCGGATCAAGGACCTCGCCGAGCGGACTAAGATCGACCTGTCCGCGCGGACCGAGGCGCCCTTCTCGATCCCCTTCATCACGATGACGCCGCAGGGGCAGCCGCTCAACATGGACGTGAAGTTCGACCGGAGGCTGCTCGAGGCGCTCACCCAGCACCTCGTGGACCGGTCGATCCAGATCATGGAGCTCGTGATGGCGGACGCGGCGGTCGGCGCGGACGACATCGACGAGGTCATGCTCGTCGGCGGCCAGACCCGGATGCCGACGATCCAGGACCGGCTCACGAAGCGCTTCAACAAGCCGCCGTCGAAGGGGGTTCACCCCGACGAGGCGGTCGCGATCGGCGCCGCGCTCTACGCCTGGTCGCTCCACGAGAGCTCGGATCTCAAGCTCCAGCTCCTCGACGTCATCCCGATGGCCATCGGGATCGAGAGCGCCGGCGGAGCGATGCACGTCGTCTTCCCCCGGAACGCCGCCATCCCGAACGCGAAGAGCGTCGCGGCGACCAACTCCGTCGACGGGCAGAGCGAGCTCGTCGTCCGGATCTTCCAGGGCGATCAGCCGGAGTCGGCGCGGAACGAGATCCTCGGCGAGTTCACCTTCAGCGGCGTGCGGCCAGCGAAGGCAGGGGACACGCGGCTCGAGATCCTCTTCGAGGTGAACATCGAGGGGATCCTGACGATGAGCGCCCGGGACCTCGACAGCGGCCGCCAGATGAAGACCACGGTCCGCATCGCGTCGTCGTAGGCGCCCTCGGCGC
>DASWCJ010000037.1:0-12899 GCA_036390155.1 Anaeromyxobacter sp. | reverse complement strand
GGCAGCCCGAGCGCCTGGGCCCGGCGCCGGATCCGGTTCACGCCGAGGACCGCGTAGGCGGCCGCGCCGACGACCGGCGCCACCCAGATGAGCGCGACCCACCCGAGCGCCGCCCGCACGTCGCGCTTGTGCAGCACGGCGTGGCCGCTCGCGATGGCCGAGAGCGCGAGCGTCGCGACCGCCGCGACGAGGGTGGGGACCGCGGACAGGCTGGGCAGGTGCTCGAGCACGCTGGTCCGAGTGAAGCATCACCCCGAGTCCACGTCGAGCCCGGGGTTCGGTTAAGCTCCCATCCAATGGCCCGGATCCTCGTCGCCGACGACCACGACGCCGTGAGGGAGGGGATGGTCCTCTCGCTCACCCGGCTGGGGCACGAGGTGCTCGGGGTGCGGGGTGGGGCCGAGGCGCTCGCCGCGTATCGCAAGCGCCCTGCCGACGTCGTCGTGACCGACCTGCGGATGATGCCGGTGGACGGCATCGAGGTGGTGCGGCGGCTGCGGGAGGCGGATCCGGAGGCGACCGTGCTCGTCGTCTCCGCGCACGGGACCATCGCCGCGGCGGTGGACGCGATGCGCGAGGGCGCGATCGACTTCATCGAGAAGCCGTTTTCGCCGGAGCTCCTCCGCGCGCGGGTCGAGAAGGCGATCGAGATCGCGCGCGAGCGGCGCGGCGCTCGCACGGCGCGCGCGCGGGCCGAGGCGCTCGCCGAGGACCTCGGGCGCGAGCACGATCCCCACGGGCTCATCGGCAGCTCCGAGCCGATGCGGCGGTTGCTCGAGCAGCTCCGCAAGGTCGCGCCCACCGACGCGACGGTCCTCGTCCTGGGCGAGTCCGGCACCGGGAAGGAGCTCGTGGCGCGCGCGGTCCACGAGCGCTCGCTCCGCCGCGAGAAGCCGTTCGTGTCGGTCTCCTGCGCGGCGATCCCGGAGGGGCTCCTCGAGTCGGAGCTGTTCGGCCACGAGAAGGGCGCGTTCACCGGCGCGGTGCGCCGCAAGCTCGGCCGGTTCGAGCTCGCGCACGAGGGGACCCTCTTCCTCGACGAGGTGGGCGAGCTGCCGCCGTCGGTGCAGGTGAAGCTCCTCCGCGTCCTCCAGGAGCAGAAGTTCGAGCGGGTCGGCGGCGAGGAGACCGTAGAGGTGGACGTGCGGCTCGTCTCCGCGACGAACCGCGACCTCGCCGCGATGGTGAAGCAGGGCACCTTCCGCGAGGACCTCTACTACCGGCTCGACGTGGTCTCGGTGCGGCTCCCGGCGCTCCGGGAGCGGCCCGGCGACGTCGAGGAGCTCGCGCGCCACTTCCTCGCGCGCTCCGCGCAGCGGCTCGGTCGCGCGGTGACCGGGTTCACGCCGGGTGCGCTCGAGCTCGTGCGCCGCCACCGGTGGCCCGGGAACGTGCGGGAGCTCGAGAACGTGGTCGAGCAGGCGCTCGTCTTCGCCGAGGGCGAGCTCATCGGGGAGGAGGACCTCCCCGAGACGCTGCGCCGGGCGCCGCCCGCCCCCACGCTCCCCGTGCCGACGGGCGACCGCAGCCTCACCGAGGTGCTCGAGGAGCTCGAGCGGCAGCTCATCCTCGCCGCCTACGAGAGAGCGAAGGGCGTGAAGGCGGAGACCGCCCGCCTGCTCGGCATCAAGCCCTCCGCGCTCTACTACAAGCTCGAGAAGTACGGGATCCTGAAGCCCGGCGAGAAGCCCGACGACGCATGAGCCCGGCGGGCGCACGCCTGGGCGCCTCGGTTTTCCGAGGTTTCCGTCGTCCGAAACCCGACGTTCGCTCGCGCTGCGGTGCGGTAAGTGCCCGTACCCCGCCGCGTCGGAGAAGGGCACGGTCGTTGCTCGGCCGGAGGGTCCGTGCTCTCGCGGTCCCTCCTCCTCCTCCTCCTCGCCGCGGGCGAGCCCGCCCACGCCAGGTCGCCGTCGGCGCGAGCCGAGCTCGACGCCTGCGCGGAGCGGATCGAGGAGCTGAAGGCCCGGGGCGAGGAGGGCGCGGAGCTCGATCGGCTCCTGCGCCGGGCGGCGGAGCTCGCGCTCGAGCTCGAGCCCGCGCGTGCGGCGGCTCCCCTCGACGCGGCGGCGCCCGCCGCGGAGGAGCTGCGCGAGCGCGCCGACGCCGCCCGCGACGAGGCCGACCGGCTCTCGGCGGAGATCGCCGCGATCGACGTGAGGCTCCAGGACCAGCGCCGCCCCGACCCGGGCGACGCGGTCCAGCGCGCCGCGGTGGGCGGGGCGCCGTCCGGCGCCGACGCGAGGCTCCGGGAGCTGCACGCGCAGCGTGCCGACCTCGCCGCGCGCCGCGCCCGCGCGCTCGCCCAGGCGGAGCGCCTCGAGCGCGAGGCGCGAGCGGCCGAGCGCGAGCGGTAGGACTAGCTCGTACGGCCCGCCACGCGCCGCGCGCCCTCGGCCTCGAGGTACGCGTCGAACGCCGCCGACGGGACCGGCACGGCCAGGAACGACACGACGAGCGCGCCGTCCGCGAGCGGGAGCTCGTGCTCGACGCCCGGCGTGAGCGAGACCTCGCCCCGCGCCGACACCGCGCGCTCGGGGATCCAGAGCGCGTAGCGCAGCGCGACCTCGCCCGAGGGCTCGCGCGACGCCTGAACCCGGAAGGCGAGCCGGACCTCTCCCGGGCGCGCCGGATCGTGCAGGACGAGCTCGGCGGGCATCCCGGTTGGGGCGATGAGGCGCGGCCGGGCGATCACCTCGCCCGTCGCCGACGTGAGCTGGAGCTGGACGAGCTGTCCCGCGCTGCCGCTCTCGCGCTCCTGCCGGACCTGTTCGATCGCCCCGCGGGTGCGGAGCGCGACCTCGGCGGAACCCGCGCCCACGAGGAACGCGGCGCCGATGACGAGCGCCGCGCGATGCGTGTCGATCCAGCGGACGGCCATCCCCCTCGAATTTGCAACCGATGTGCCCGGGATGATTCGCGGGAATCCGCGTGTTTGGGGCGCCCCCGAAACGAGCATTCGTGTCTTTCCCGAGCCACCCTGTCGGAAAACCGTGGACGGCCGGACACACCAGCGCGAGTCGGGACCGACCAGGCGCGATCAGGCCGGCACGAACCGCCCGTCGCGTGCCTCGGCGCGGCCGAGCAGGACGAGCTTCTGGAGCACGGCGAGGCAGCTCCGCGCCGCGACCGGGTGCATCGGCGCGGGCACCTCGGCGTAGGCGCGGGCGGTGATCTCCTCGAGCGTCCCGCCCGCGGCGAGCGCCGCGACGACGAGCGCCTCCCGCTCGCGCCGGTGCGCGAGGTAGCCGGCGAGGTGCGCGGGCGCGTCCGGCGCCGGTGGGCCGTGCGCCGGGAAGAGGGTCCGCGGCGCGAGCGACCGCACGCGCGCGAGCTGCCGCTCGTACTCGGCCATGTCCCCCTCGGGCGGGTCGATGACGATGGTCGAGAGGGTCGAGACGAGGTCGCCGCAGAGGAGCGCGCCGGTCGGCTCGTCGAGGAAGGCGAGGTGCTCGCGCGCGTGGCCCGGGGTCTCGAGGACCAGGAACCGGCCGCCGGCGAGGTCCCCCTCGCGGAACGGCACGACCTGCGCGCCCGGAACGCGCCCGCGCGCGAGGGCGTGCGCGCGCACCGGCACGCCGTGGCGAGACGCGACCGCGGCCGCGGCGCCCACGTGGTCGGCGTGGGCGTGCGTGATCCAGACCTCGCGCAGCGGGCGCCCCTCCGCCGCGAGCGCGTCGAGGAGCGCGAAGAGCGGCGCCTGGTCCGCCTCGACGGGCGCGCCGGGATCGACCACCGCCACGCCGCCCTCCACCGGGACGATCCAGGCGTTGGTGTGCGTCGCGGGCGGGAGGGTGGGGGTCCGGAGCGCGCAGAGGAGGAACCCGGCCTGGAACTCGATGCGGCGGTCGCGCTCGCCCGGCGCGCGCAGCGCCTCGACGGAGGGCGGCCCCTCCATGGCGAGCGCGCGGACCGCGTGCAGCTGCGGCGGGAAGAAGAGGAGCTCGCCCTTCTCCCAGCGCGCGAGCGCGCGGCGCACCGGGACGAACGCGCCGCTGGAGAGCTCGCCCGGCCACACCTCGGCGCGCTCGCCCGGGGGGAGCGCGGCGACGAAGAGGCGCGCGTCGAACCGGAGCGGGACGTGCTCCGGCGTGATCCAGCGCGACGTCGCGACGAGGAGCCCGGCGTCGAGCGCGAGGTTGCGGCGCTGCGCGAGCTCGCCGAACGGGAGGGCGCCGTCGAGCAGGGCCCGGCGATCGGCGTCGCGGTCCTGCGCGGAAACCTGCGCCGCGCCTCGCGCGAGTAGGACGCCCGTCTCCTCGAAGAGCTCGCGGACCGCGCACGCGACGAGGGCCGCCTCCTCGCCGGAGGCGCCCGCGACCGGCACGGCGGCGTCCTCGCGGTCGAGCTTCCCGCCGGGGAACGCGTGGAAGCCACCGGCGAACCGGCGCTCGACGCCCCGCCGGACGAGCAGCACCTCGCGCCCCTCCGGTCCCTCACGGTGGAGGACCACCGCGGTCGCGACGATCGGCTTCGCGGGGGGCGGGGCGGGCGGCAGGCCGGGGTACGCGTGGCTCACGGGATCGAGCCTAGCGCGGCGAGGTCCCCGGCGCGGGACGAAGACCCCCTCTCCCGAGCTGGACTGAGCCGGGGAGAGGGGGCCAACGCGCGCCCATGATGTTACTTGCCGGCGACGAGCTGCCCGTCGGAGCGCTTGTCGCCCGACATCCGGAGCTCGGCACGGCGGTTCTGCGCCCAGGCGGACTCGGTCGAGCCCTGCGCGACCGGGAGCTCCTTGCCGAAGGAGACGGTGTCGAACTTGGTCTTCACGCCGAGGTCGGCGAGGTACTTGCGGACCGTGTCGGCCCGGCGGGCGCCGAGCGCGATGTTGTAGGCGCTCGTGCCGCGCTCGTCGCAGTGGCCCTCGACGAGGAGCGCCGGCGGCTTCGCGCGCGAGAGGCACTTCGCGTCCTCGCGGAGCCCCTTCATCGCGCCGTCGTCGAGCTGGGCGGAGTCGAAGGCGAACCGGACCCGGACGAGGTCGCACCGCTCGGCGGAGGCGGCCACGCACTTGCCGGCGGTGCAGCTCTCGCCGTCCTTGCAGTCGCCGTCGGCCTTGCAGGTGCCCGGGGCGGGCAGCGCGGGCGTCGCAGCAAGTTCGGGCGCCGGGGCGGAGTCGGCCGCCTTCGCGCTCGCTCCGTCGATGACGGTGTCGCCGCCGCTTGCGGTCTTCGGGTTCGCCGCGCAGGCGGAGGCGAGGACGGCTGCGGCCGCGAGGAGAAGGAGTCGGGACATGGTGTGACCTCCGATTCGGATAGGGTGCGCCCTTCGATGGGAAGCGCCACCGACCGGCGATCCGGCCACTCCCGGCACCCCGATCCCCCCGGCGGAGGCCGAGGACCCGCGGGATTCCGGGCGGTTCGGCACCTACACGGACCTCAGGGGCGGTGCGCTCGGGGGCGGGTGCGGGGGTACACTCGGCGGGAGATGGCAGAGGCCGAGCGGACGGACGACGGCGGCGGGCTCGAGTGGCTCACCCCGGACGTCTACGAGGAGCTGCGTGCGCGCGCGCGGGCGATGAGCCGCGGCGCGCCGCCGACGCTCGCCGGGACGGCCGGGCTCCACACCGCCCTCGAGCGGATCCTCCGGCGCCGGACCACCTTCCGCGACCGCCGGCACTTCATCGCCTACTGCCTGTTCCTCCTCCGGCGCCTGTGGATCTCGCACGCGCGCTCGACCCGCCGGCGCGCCCGACGGGACGCCGCGGCGATCCTGCCGACGCTCACGCTCCTCGCGGGCGAGCCGGTGGTCCCCTCCGGCGAGGGGGGGCTGCTCGTGCTCGAGCTCGTGGAGAAGCTCCGCGCCGACGGGCGGGTCTCGAAGCGCCGGCAGATCGCCCGCGCGGCGGAGTACCACCTCGTCGCGGGCTTCACCCAGGCCGAGACCGCCGAGCTGCTCGGCGAGTCGAAGGCGATGGTCCAGCAGCGGCTCGCCTTCTTCGTCGCCTGGTCGCGGCTCGCGATCGCCCCCGAGCTCGCGCCGGTCGCGAGCGCGGTGGAGGAGGCGGCGAAGGACCCGCGCCTCGCGCGCGGCGCCGCCGTCGCCGAGGCGGCCCGGCGCCACTTCCTCGCCGGCGAGCCGCGTGGCGTGATCGCCGCAGCGCTCGGGGTGGACCCCTCGCGGATCGAGCAGGACCTCCGGATGTTCGCCGCGTGGATGGCGGCCCGCGCCGCGCGGGGCGGGGAGGCCGCGCCGTGATCTCCGTCGGCGCCGACGTCATCGTCGAGGTGGCGCTCCGCCACGAGCGCTCCGAGCGGGCGCGGATCGTCCGCGAGCTGTGCCGGGGCGACGCGGAGCTCGAGGCGCTCGCGCTCGCCCTCCTCGCCGGGCTCGACCGGCCCGAGGCGCCGCTCCCCTCCGGCCCGTTCCCGGTGGAGCTCGGGCCGTTCACGCTCGAGCGCGAGCTCGGGGCGGGCGCCCACGGCCGGGTCTACCTCGCGCGGCGCCGGCCGCTCGACGGTTACGTCGCGGTGAAGCTCCTGCGCCCCGGCCCGGGCATGAGCACGTTCGTCGAGCAGGTGCGCCGCGAGGCGGGGCGGGCGCGCCGCATCCCGAGCGCGCACGTCGTCCCGGTGTTCGACGCCGGGCGGATCGAGAACGGGCCGTTCTACGTGGAGATGGCGGTCTGCGCCGATCCCGACGAGGCAAGCCCGGGCTCGATCCGGATCGGCCGCTCGCTGCACGACGAGGGGCCCGGGGTCTCCCCGGCGCAGGCGGCCCGGCTCGTCGAGGACCTCGCGGGCGCGGTCCACGCGGCCCACCGGACCGGCGTGGTGCACGGGGACCTCAAGCCCGAGAACGTCCTCGTCACGCCCGAGACCCGCCGGGTGATGCTCGCCGACTTCGGCCTCGCGACCTCGCTCGCCCAGGTCGCCGCGCCCGGCTCGACCCCGGTCGGCACCATCGCGTACATGGCGCCCGAGCAGTGGCGCGACCGGCTTCAGCCCTCCGAGTCGTCCGACGTCTACGGCCTCGGCGGCACCCTGTACTTCCTCCTCGCCGGCGCGCCGCCGCATCCCGGGCGCGAGCGGGGCGAGGACGCGCCGCTCGCGCCGCTCCCCCCGACGGTGCCGCAGCGCCTGCGCGAGATCGTGCTCCGCGCCCTCTCGCCGGATCCGGCGGACCGGCCGTCCACCGCGTGGGCGTTCGCGGACGAGCTCCGCCGCTACCGCGAGAACGACCCGACCTGGCACGACCGGCGGAGCGTCGCGCGGCGGTTCCTCCTCTTCGGCCGCCGCCACGCGCGCGAGGCGGCCGCCGTGGGAGTCGTGCTCGCGATCCTGCTGCCGCTCGGCATGGGCGGCTACCACGTCTTCACCGGGCAGGTCTTCGAGCTCTCGCGGCGCGAGGCGCGCCTGCGGGTCCAGATCGACGAGCTCGAGCGGGCCC
Organism: Anaeromyxobacter sp.; assembly: GCA_036390155.1. GTDB lineage: Bacteria > Myxococcota > Myxococcia > Myxococcales > Anaeromyxobacteraceae > Anaeromyxobacter. The sequence continues at coordinate 5,510 of DASWCJ010000037.1, read as the reverse complement.
GGCGCGAGCTCGAGCGCGAGACCGCGCGGCTAGAGGGCGAGGCCGGCGCGAAGCAGCAGGAGCTCGCGCGGACGGAGGCGCGGCTGAAGCTCCTGCCCAAGATGGACCAGGCGCTCGGCGCGGCGCGCGCCCAGGCGGAGGGCGCGGAGCAGGACGCGAAGGCGCGGCAGGAGTCGGAGCGGAGGGCGCTCGATCGCGTCGCCGCGCTCGAGGCGGCGCTCGCGGCGGGAAAGGACGTGCTCGCGCAGGCCACCGCGCGCGAGGCGTCCGCGGTGCGCGACGCGGGGCGCACCGCCGGCGAGGTCGCCGAGCTCCGGGCGCGGCTCGCGAGCGCGGTCGCCGAGGGCGAGGCGGCGCGCCGCGAGGCGGAGGAGCGGCGGAGCGCGCTCGAGGCGGAGCTCCGCGAGCGGACGGCCCAGCTGGCCGCGTCGCGCGCCGCGAAGCCCGGCGGCGAGAGCGCGGGCACCGCGTTCGCGCCGGTGCCGGTGGCCGGAGCGGGCGCGCCGGCGTCCTCGTCGCGCCGGAAGGTGAGCGGGGCGGGCGGGGGCGGTGCGGGGAGCGCGGACGCGGCGCAGGAGCCTCGCAGGGCGCCCGAGCTGATCCAGCCGGCGAGGCCGTGAGCGAAGTCGGTCTACCAACATGGACGTAGCTTCTCCGAGTCCGAGCGGAGCGACCGCGTGGCGCTGGCTCGTGGCGCCTGCCGCGTTCGGCCTTGCGATCCGCGCCGTCGCAGTGTTCGCGTACGAGAGGAGCATCCTCGGCGCGTGTCTTGGCCTCGATCCCGAGGGCCACTTCGAGGCCGCCGCTCGCATTTCGCAGGGCGCGTGGGGCGAGGGGCACAGCCTCTTCTCGGGGGGGCTCCTCTACCCGAACTTCCTGGCCCTCGTGTTCCGGGTATTCGGAATCGGCACGCTCGCGCCTCGCGTCGTTCAAGCGCTCATCGGAACCTCCACGGTTGCGCTCGTGGGCGCGCTCGGCGAGCGGCTGCTCTCCCGACGCGCGGGGCTCATCGCGGCTTATGCCTGTTCGCTGTCCGCGCCACTCCTCCTGTCGGAGCTCGGTTTCGAAAGCGAATTCCTGGCGACCTTCGCCGCCGCGGCCGCTCTCTTCGTGCTCGCCCGGGATCGCGCGAGGCCGTTCTCGTATTTCGTAGGCGGCGCACTCCTCGGCGCGTGCGCGCTCACGCGCCCGAATCTCGTTCTCGTCAGCGGGTTCGTCGCGATCTGGCTTGCGGCGTGCGTACGTCCGCTGAAGGCTGCGGTCACGTGCGTCGCGGTGCTTTCCACGGGGGCGGCCCTGGTGATTTTGCCGTTCGCCGCACACGACGATCGCCTCGGCGCGCAGGGCGGATATGTCTTCTATGTCGGCCACCACCCCGGGGCGAGCTATCACATCGATTGGCTCTCGTTCGGTGACAACTCGGCGGACGGTGAGTTCCTGGCCGCATGGAGCGAAGCGAATCGTCGCGCGGGCCGCGCGCTGACGCCCGCCCAGGCGTCCTCCTACTGGTTCGCGGAAGGCTTACGCTCGATCGCGCAGGACCCGGAGCGCTTCGCCAGGAACTCCTTCGCGAGGCTGAGGGCCTTCCTGTGCGATTACGAGCTGCCCGACAACTACGATCTCGCGTTCGTACGGGAGCAGGTGCCGTTGCTGCGATTTCTGTTCGTCTCGTTCGGCCTCGCACTGCCATTTGCCGCGCTCGGCGTGCTCCGGACGACACGGCGCTCCGCGTTGCTCCTCGCGGTCCCGTTCGCGACGCTCGCGACCGTCCTCGTGTTCTACTTCAACGCGCGCTTTCGAGTCCCGGCGCTCCCGTTCGTGCTGGTGTTCGCGGCCGACGGCTTGCTGTTCCTCGTGGAGCTCGTCCGGGCTCGCAGCACCGTGGCCCTGCTGAGGGCGGCGCCCGTCGCCGTCTTGGCCGGCGCCGCGGCGTTCTGGCCCCCGCAGGAGCGATTCGACTTCTACTACTCGTACATCCTCGTCGGGAAGTGCGCCTCCGAGCGCGACCCCGCGTCCGCCGAGCGGTGGCTCTCCCGCGCCGTCGAGCTCGCCCCGCAGGAGGCCGACGCGCGCGTCGCGCTCTCGAGGCTCCTCATGGCGCGAGGGGATCTCGACCGGGCGGAGCGGACCGTCGCGCCGGTGTCCTACGACCCGGGGGCGCTGGTCGTGCGCGGAGAGATCGCGTCTGCGCAGGGTCGCGCGAGCGATGCCATCGCCCACCTCGAGGCGGCCGTGAAGCTGCAGCCCGTCCTCGTCGCCGCGCAGACCCAGCTCGGCGTCCTCTACGCGAGGTCGGGCCGGATCGACGACGCCCAGGCAGCGTTCCGCCGTGCCCTCGCGGCGGACCCGAGCTACCCCGAGGCGAACGTCAATGCGGGAATCTTGGCACTCGAGCGAGGCGAGCCGCGGGAGGCTCTATCGTGGTTCGAGCGCGCCCTGGGACGTATGCAGACGAAGGACGTACACCTCATGGCCTGCGATGCGGCACGGCGAGCCGGCGACCCCGTGCGCGCGCAGATGCATGAAGCCGCGGCGCGTCGTCTCGGCGCAACCGACGCGGAAGTCCTGGAGGCGCTGCGATGACTCGAGGCTCGACGAATTTCGGTAGTGATCAAGTTTCGGTGACAGCGCGCTATGGCTTGGTAGCGGCAGCCGGTATGTACGGCATCTGATCGCCACGCCGCGCGTAGGCTCGCTTTTCCACGTCACGCAGGTCGAGGAGCAAGCTGGGCGTACAGCGGCAGTCCCGAGGCGTGAGGGCGCCCAACTCGGCGATCACGACGTTGCTTGGGTAGAAGTAGGTCTCAGCGGAGAGCCGCAACGCCCTGTAGCCAGGGCTGCCAGGCGACACGCACACGCTTCCTGCGATTTCGGCGTGGCCCCGGCTTGAGCCGCACGCGACGACGGCCGAATCATCGCCGCAGAACAGTCGGACGATCACGCCGGGCCGTTTATCGCCGGGTTGCGGATACGGAACTAAGACTACATCCCCCTCCTGCACGATCAGACCTCCCTGATCGTAACGATGCGCTTGCCGGCCTCCCGTCTCTTCGCGGCAAGAGCGGCGAGCGCGCCATTCAGTTCGGCGGCCTCGGCGCGCATCGCATCAAGGTCGATCCGCTCGCCGACAGGAATCATGTTCTCGGACACACGAGCGCGCGGGTCGGACGCGAGAAGCCGCAGATACTCGCGAGACCCGTCTCTGTACGCTCTCGCAAGGCTCTCGGCGAGCCACCGCGGCAGGCGCTGTTTCTCGTGGAGAGCGTGGCTGATCGCGTAATGCGCGGCCGTCCCCTTCAGGCCGCTGAGCATGGCCCGAGCCTGCTGGATCGGCGCGCGAGTCAAGAAGTCGAGTCCGGCGGAGGTCGTGCTAATGCCGGTCGTCTTGCCCGTTGCCTGTTCCAGCTTGGCGACAGCCGAGCAGATCGCGGGTCCGTACCAGCGCGCCTCATCCACGAACTCGGTCGCCTTCCGGCCGAGAAGTAACTCGTACTTCGCCCGAAGGCGTGGAGGCACCTTGGCCCGTTCGCGCGGCTCCTTCGCTAGAGGGCAGTCCGCGCACAACTCTGGAGCGCTTTCCCACTCCTTCTGCCAGAGGCTCTGGATCGCCTGGAACTCGGAGGACTCCACGACCGCCTCGAGTGCGGCCTCTAGTTCGTTCGCATCCTTGGCGGCCAGAAGCACGGGCCCTATTCTCTGGCCCGCGTATCGCCACAGGCTCTTGGGGGTGGGCGACGCGGCCTGCTTCTTGGATTCCCGTACAGGCCCGCCAATGGCTACCAAGTGGCGGCGCTGCTCTCTCGACCTCTCAAGCAGTGCTTCGGCGAATCCGACGGCCATCGCGTCGGGGCCGAACAGTTGAGTGGCGGTAGCGGCGTTCATCGTCCTCTGCCTCTCCAGAAAATGGGGGCGTTTAATATATCCGGAACCCCGAAAGAGTATAGACGAGCGAGCAAGGAAAGATCGCCTTCGTCGGGCCCCCGACATCGGCCTACCATAGTGATTTCAGTAGATTACGGAATCACGAATGGGGCGGGATCGCTTCCGCGACGAGCGTCGCTCTCGCCCAGTCGGACGCGCTCAGACCTGCGGCTCTTGCGGCGGCTTCGGCTACCCGCCGCTCCTCCGTCGTGAGCCGCACCGAGAGCACGGCGCCCCGCGCCTCGCCTTTCGGCAGGCGCGGGCGCCCTGGACCGCGCTTCTTCGCGGCACTCACGCGGCCTCCGGGGCGAGCGCGGCGTCGAGCAGTTGGTCCATGCTCCACATCTCCGACGCGACGCCCGCCGCCATGGCCGGGGTCACGCGGAGCGTCTGGTGCCGACGCACGAGGTTGTAGTGCGCGAAGTGGAGCGACACGGCCGCGCGATGGTTGCGGAGCTTCTTCGAGAAGGCGTTGGTCAGCCGGGTCATCCGGCGGATCGCCATCCGCATCGTGAGGTTCTGGCGCTCGACGTACGACGTGGAGCGCGGGCCATGTCCGGCTCTCCCGCGATGGCGATCTTCTCGACCGAGGAGACCTTTGGGGGCGAGTAGCGGCCAGGGCCGATCGCTTCGGCTTCGTAACGATTTAACCACCTGGGCGAAGTCGACCGCGCCGCCGACGGCCCGCTCCACGGCATCGACGTAGAGCGAGAGACCGTCGGTCGAGATCTGCACCTGATTGCGGAGGCGCGTGCGCAGGTCATCCACGAACGCGACGGTGGTCACCATGTCGCGCTTCCCGACGCGGTAGGCCGGGATGACCTTCGAGTCCGCGTCGATCGCGACGAACGTCCACGGTCCCCGACCTGCGAGCGATCGTCCGCGTCCGTCACCTGGCGCTGCTTCTTCGCGACGTAGCTCCAAATCTCGTCGCACTCGACGTGGGTGCAGGGCAGGTCGCGCATCACGCGGTTGTGAAGCGCCTCGCAGCCCTCACTGACGCGGACGAGCAGCGAGAGGATCGTTGGAATGCTCACGTCCGTCATCTGCGACGGGGAGCGGACCGAGCAGCCTTCGACGAGGGCGTTCAGGACCGCGATCTGCTTCTGCTTCGGGAGGTTGTTGTCTTCGTCCCCTCGGTCGCGTAGCTCCAGGCGTAGCAGCGTTTCGCGGTCGGGTGCCCGGTCACGTCGAACACGGTCACGTCGCCGTCCCACACCACTTGGCCCTGGAACGTTTCGCGGACGGGCACGCTCTCGACGTGCTGGGCCTCGCAGCCGTGCATGTGGCGGATCGCGTCGAGCAGCGCGGGAAGGCCGGCGGGGTCCATGGTGGCGCAGCCTAGCCTCGCGTGGAGGCGCCCGCACGCGGAACCTCAAACTTGATCACTACCCGAATTTCGACCACCGGATCAGATCGGCACGCGGTACCGCTGCCCCGGGCCCCGGTCGCCGGGCGTCCCGATCTCGTGCAGCCGGATCGAGTTCGTGTGGCCGGGCACGCCGAGCGGCGAGCCGTGGACGAGCACCACGCGGTCGCCCGGCTTCGCGACCCCCTCCTCGACGAGCCGCTCCGAGACGAGCTCCGCC
>DASWCJ010000036.1:0-1895 GCA_036390155.1 Anaeromyxobacter sp. | reverse complement strand
TGCGCAGGCGGGCGAGCTCCTCGACCCGGAGCGTCGCGTCGCGCGCGCCGGCCAAGGCCGTCTCGAGGTGCGCCGCCATCGACCCGGAGAGCGCCCGGAGCGTGATCCGCTCACCGTCCTCGTCGAGCCGCTCGCGCTTGCCGTCGAGGAACGCGCGCACCTCGGCCGCGAGCTCCGCCTCCCGCCCGCGCTCCACGAAGCCGTCGGCGCCCGCGCCGAGCGCCAGCTCGCGCTCCGCGGGCGAGTCCCCGAGCGCCACGAACGGCACCCGCGCGAGCACCGGCTCGCGCTTCAGCCGCGCCGCGAGCTCCGCCCCCTCGAGGTCGGGCTGGTGGACGTCGGCGAGGACGAGATCGGGAGGGAACGTGAGCGCCCGGGCGACGCCCTCGAGCCCGGAGCTGGCGAGCGCCACCGCGAACCCCTCGCGCTCGAGCAGCTCCCGCACGCGCTCGCGCGAGGACGGATCCGCCTCGATGCAAAGTACGCGGCGCGGCATGCGGATGCCTCGCCCTCGATATAACCGCGCCCTACGTCCCGCGCGCGCGACCACTCCACCAGCGGCGCAGCTCGTCCTCCAGCGCCGGGCGCACGTTCAGCGCCGGATCCTCGAGGACCCGGTCGAGCAGGTGGCGAAGCGCCTCGCCCACGTGAGGCCCGGGGCCCGCGCCGAGTACGGTCATGACGCCGCGTCCGTCGAGCGCGAGGTCCTGCGCCACGAGGGGCGGGGCGTCCCGGCGCACGGCGGCGAGCGCCCGGCGAAGGGCCCTCACGTCCGAGAGCGCGCCCGAACGCGCCCGCGCCGGCGCTGCCCGGGCTTCCGCCTCGGCGAGAGCGAGGAGCGCGTCGGCCCGCGAGGGGCCTGCGCGCGAGAGGAGCCGACGAACGTCCGGCGGGGCCTGCGGGAGCACCGCTCCCCGGACGCTCAGCCTGCAGGCGTGCTCCCGCAGGAGAGCCGCGACCTCGTCCGACACCCGCCGGGGTTGCCGGAGGTCCTGGAGGATCCGCTCCGCCCGGCTCGCGCCGAGTGGGTGGAGTAGCGCCGCGAGCCGGAGCGCGAGCTCGCGCGGAGCTTCGGCGAGGACCCGCACCACGTGGACCTGGACCGGGGGGGGGAGCGCCGCGACCGCAGGGAGCACCGCGCCGAGGAGCCCCGTCGCGCGCATGATCCCGAGGGCGCGTGGCGCGTCACGTCCGACGACGAGCTGCCCGAGCTCCTCCGAGATCCGCTCGATCGCGACCTTCGCCACGACCGGGAGCGCGCCCCGGAGGGCGCGCCGGGTGGCCGGCGCGAGGTCGTACCCGAGCTGCGCCGCGAACCGAACCGCGCGCATCGGGCGCAGCCCATCCTCCGCGAACCGCTCGCGCGCGTTCCCCACCGCGCGCACGATCCGGCGCGCCAGGTCCTTCCGCCCGCCGAACGGATCGCGGAACTCCCCGCCGATCGGGTCCCACGCGAGCGCGTTCATGGTGAAGTCGCGCCGGCCGAGGTCCGCCTCGAGATCGGTGTGGAACGTCACCGACTCGGGCCGCCGGCCGTCGACGTAGCGCCCCTCGCCGCGGAACGTCGTGACCTCGATCGCGAGCCCGCCGGAGAGGACGGTGACGGTGCCATGCTCGACCCCGGTCGGGATCACCTTGCGGAAGAGGGCGCCGACCTGCTCCGGCGTCGCGGGGGTCGCGACGTCGAAGTCGGCAGCCTCCCGCGGGAGGTGGAGGAGCACGTCGCGGACCGCACCGCCGACGATCCAGGAGCGGTGACCGGCCTCGCCCAGCCGGCGGAGGACGTCGACGAGTGGACTCGGGATCGTCGCCCGGGCGCGGTCGAGTGCCGCTGGGACGCGCATCGCTCAGTTTAGCGAGGCGCGCTCCTCCTCGGCACGGTCGAGGAGGCGGAA
>DASWCJ010000035.1:0-18715 GCA_036390155.1 Anaeromyxobacter sp. | reverse complement strand
TCGTCCGGGGAGCCGGCGCCGCGCTCGGGCGCGAGCTCGTGCCCCTTCACGTGCTTCACGACGGAGCCGACCGCGAACAGCATCGACCAGGTGAAGCCCGGGACGCCGTTCAGGAACTGCCGCCGGAGCACGTAGTGCCGGAAGAAGTGATACGCGCCGGAGAGGAAGAGCGCGGCGGGGCCGCGCACCTGCCGGCCGCGCCGCTCGTCGGCGGCGCGCGTCGTGTAGTGGTCGAGCTTGTGGAGCGCCTCGGAGACGTCGCGCGCGGTCTCGTGCAGCACGAGCCCGGCGAGCGTGCCGACCTCGCCCTGGACCACCACGCTCTCGTGCACCGGCGCCTCGTCCCACCCCGCCCGCCGGCGGTCGAAGAGCCGGACGTGCGTCTCTCTCGCGCCGTGGACGAGCGGGTGGCCCATGAACACGGTGCGGAACGCGACCCGGTATGCGGCGCAGCGCGGCTCGGAATCCGCGGAGAGGAGCGCGCCGATCGCGGCGGCGAGCTCGGGGGTGACGACCTCGTCCGCGTCGACGCAGAGGACCCAGTCGTGCGCGGCGAGCCCGACCGCGTGGCGCTTCTGCGGGCCGTAGCCGCGGAACGGGTGCGAGACGACGCGGGCGCCGCGCCCGGTGCACACCTCGACGGTCCGGTCGGTGCTGAGCGAGTCGACGACGAGGAGCTCGTCCGCGAAGGAGAGCGCGTCGAGGGTGCGTCCGACGTCCCGCTCCTCGTTGTGGGTGATGACGACCGCTGACAGTCTTCGCAAGAGAAGCCCCCCGTACCCCGACTCCGTCCCGGCGGACGGTCCGGCGCCGGCAGAATGACGCATTCGGGGTGTCCTGCGCAAACGAGAGTCCGGCCTCCCGCGAAGGCGGCCGGGCTCCGCGAGGTCGCCGCGCGCTAGGCCTTCTTGACGTTCGCGGCCTGCAGCCCCTTCGGCCCCTTCACCACGTCGAACTGGACCTTCTCCCCCTCCGCGAGGCTCTTGAAGCCTTCACCGGAGATCGCGGTGTGGTGGCAGAAGACGTCCTCGCCGCCGTCGTCCTGCGTGATGAAGCCGAAGCCCTTCGCGTCGTTGAACCACTTCACGGTGCCGTTCGCCATGCAACGTCTCTCTTTTCGGGTCTCGATCCGCCGACAGTGACGTTCGGTCCACCTGGCGCGCAGGCGGTGGACCTCAGGATTCGTATCCGAAAATGTGGGGCAGGTCGAGACGCGCGGCGGCAGGACCCGAGCCGACCTTGACCCGTGTCAACCGGGGAGACGGGACGGTGGCGAGCCCGCGATCAGGCGGCGGCGTGGACGTCCGTGGTCGCGAGCGGGCGCGCGGCGGGCGCGCTCTCGGCGAGCAGCTCCTCGAAGCCCGCGAGGATCTCCGCGGCGGTGGGGAGCTCCTCGAGCGTCCGCTCCCCGATCCGCACGAGGCTCATGCCCGTGTAAAAGAGGCCGTTCTCGACGTCCCCGTGGATCGCGGCGGCGAGGAGCGCGTCGGTAATGCAGAAGCTCTCCTTGTAGCCGCTCGCGCGGCAGAGGCAGAGGTTCTCGGCGAGGCACTCGATGCAGGCCTTGCGGCGGCCGTTGTAGCCGTCCTTGCCGTACCACCACGCCTTCGCCCGCGGCGGGAACGCCTCGCCCCGTGCGAGCCGATCGGTGAAGGCGTTCCGGACCGCGCGCGCCTTCATGCCCTTCACGCAGCTCGTGATGATCGTGACGTCCTCGGCCTTCTTGTCGAGGTGCATCGCCTTGAAGGCCGGGTGGACGTCGCCGTCCGAGCACGCGAGGAATCGCGTCGCGAGCTGGACGCCCGCGGCGCCGCCGTCGAGGAAGCGCTTCACGTCCGCCGCGTCGACGCCGCCCGCGGCGATCACCGGGAGCGTGGTCGCGCCGAGCACCTCGGCGGTGAGCGCGGGCAGCGGGTGGCCGATGTCGCCGATGTGGCCGCCGGCCTCGGCGCCCTCGGCGACGATCCACTCCGCGCCCCACTTCTCGTACATCGCGGCGAGCCGGCCGGACGAGACGATCCCGACGAACGGGATCCCGCCCTCGCGGCACCAGCGCACGATCTCGCGGGAGATGCCGGCGCCCTGCACGATGAAGGAGACGCCCTCCTCGATCGACACCCGCACGTGCGACTCGAAGTCGCCCTTGTGGATGGCGGCCATGATGTTCACGCCGACGTAGCCGCCCGGCGCGTCCGCCTTCGCGCGCCGGATCTCGCCGCGGAGCTGGTCCGGGGTCTTCAGCACGGCGGAGATGGTGCCGACGCCGACGAGCCGCGCGCCCCGGTGCGCCGCCACCTTGCCGGCGATCCCGTCCGACGCGTGGATCCCCATCGCGCCCTGGACGAGCAGCCGGCGCCCGGAGGCCACGAGCTCGCGGATCGCGGCGCGATCGAGGCGAGGCGCGGCGGGGCTCGCGTCCGGGAGGACGGGGGAGGAGGTCAGCATGTCGGCTCCGAGCTGCGCCGGGGATCGGCGAGAGGTCCCGGAGCGTAGAATTCTTCTGTCACGCCCGTGTCACGGGCCTTTGACGCACCCGGACGAGACCCGACGCGCCGCGGCGCTCGACGCACCGCGGCGCGAGGTCTTCCCGCTCAGACCGCCGCGATGAAGAGCGCCCGCTCGTCGGGGTCGGAGTCGACCTTCGCCTCGAAGTCGTAGAGCTTCTCCTTCGGCGACATGACGACGGCCTTGAGGAGCTCCGAGGTGCGCGCCTTCCTCTCCTTGTCGATCTTCTTCGGATCGGTCGGCTCGAACCTCTCGTCCGGCGTGATCTTGAAGATCGGCTGGCCCTTCTGCACCACGGTCCCGTCGCTCCCGGTCATGATGACCTTGTCGATCGTGCCGGAGAACGTCGCCCGGACCGTGTTGAACATCTTCATGACCTCGATGATGTAGAGCGACTGCCCCTTGTCGAAGTGCTGGCCCTCGACGATGAACGGCGGCCGGCCCGGCGACTCCTGCCGGTACAGCATGCCGCCGTAGGGGGCGACGAGCTCGTCCGCCTTCGTCGTGGGCGGAGGGCAGAGCACCTTCTTCATCCGGGCCTGCAGCTCCGTGTCGTGGAGGTGCGCGGGGATCGTCACCTCCAGGTTCGACTCCACGCGGAAGTCGAAGAACTTCACCGAGTCGGCGAGCATGAAGAGGAGCCCGAGCAGCTCGTTCCCGGCCTCGAACCCGAGGTGGGCCTGCCGAATCCGGTCCCAGGTGGCCTGGTCGTACCCGCCCTGGGCGGCGTCCTTCTTCAGGAGCTCGTCGAGCTTGTAGAACTCCTCGCGGCGCAGGCCGAAGGTGGCGCGGAGCTGCTGGTAGAACCGGATCGCGCGCTGGAGCAGCTCGTCGTCGTGCTGCCAGATCACCTCGGCGGCGGGCGCCTTCGGATCCCACTGCATGTTGAGGTACGCGTAGGTGTCCTTGAGGACGCCGAGCGGGTTCCGGATCCAGATCACCTTGCCCCCCTCGATCCGGTAGTTCTTCCGGTTGAGGGAGAGCCAGCCCGAGAGCAGGTGCGGGTCCTCGAGCAGCAGGTCCATCGCGCGGGTGAGGAGCGTGAACTTGCGGTCGATCACCTCGCCCATCGCCTTCACGGCCGTCGGGTCGTTCGGCATCGCGGCGGCGATCTGTGCCGCGTAGTGCTTCTTCATCTCCTGGAAGGCGAAGACGGTGTCGAGCTTGTTCCCCTCGTCCTTCAGCTGCCCGACGAGGGTGAGGTAGGGGACGACGAAGCGCGTGGTCGGCTTCGCCATCACGTTCTGCCCGATGAACCAGTTGACGAGCCCGTAGTGGAACTGGAGGTTCGTCGCGAGGTTCACGCCGCGCAGGCTCGTCCGCCCGAGCACTCGCGAGAGCTGGATGTAGCTGTCGAGCCGGTCCTCGCCGTTGGTGAGGAGGAGGGCGATGTTCGAGTCGTACGCGCCGGCCACGAGGTACCGCATGAACATGCCGGTGTCGGGGTTCGGCATGCTGATGCCCTGGTCGTCGCGGATCTCGCCCTCGATGGGCTTGGACCAGTAGCGGATGAGCCCGCCCGCGTGCGGCGAGAGCGACGAGTCGGTCGCGTTGAGCCGCGCCTCCGCCGACGCCGCGAAGCGCGAGATGCGGGTGGGCTTCGGCAGCCGCGCCTTGTGGCGGGCGAGGAGCGCCATCGCCTCCACGAGCGACTCGACCACGAAGGAGTCGTTCGCGTCGTCGGGGTTCGTGAACCGGAGCGAGTAGCAGAGCTCCGTCACCCGGTGCTCCACCTGGATCCGGGTGTTCACCTCCATGAAGTAGTACCGGTCGCGGTCCACGATGCACTCGAACGTGGACGCGGAGTCGAGGCCGACCGCGGCGCCGAAGCGAGCCGCGTCGTCCTCCATCCGCTTCAGGATCTCGAGGTCGGTCTGGAGCGCGGCTGCCTCCTCCTTCTTGCCGGCCTTCTCCGCCTTCGCGATCGAGGCGGCGAGCCCCTCCTGCGTGACCGAGATCTCGAGGAGCTTCTGCTCGTGCATCTGGAGCGAGCAGTCGCGGCCGCCGAGCGAGACGCACCACGTGCCGTTGCCGAGGAGCTGGATCTCGTTGTGGCGGGTCTGCTCGATGTTGAGCTCGACGAGGACGTTCTTGTTGTCGCCGACGCCCGTCGCCTTCACCTCGTTCAGCACCTCGCGGGTGAGGGAAGGGGCCTCGCCGGCGGCCTCCTCGATCTGCTTCGCGGTCGGGCTCTTCACGGCGAGCAGGCTGCCGCCGAGGATGCGCTGGCCCTTGCCGCCGCCGCCGCCGATCGCCTTGATGCGCACGCGGCTCTGCGGGAACTTCTTGAACATGTCCGCGGCCTCCTTGCGGACCTGCTCGCCGAGCTCCTCGATCGTGTAGAGATCGAGCCCCTTCGCGTACGACGCCATCAGGACCTGGTCGGCGAGGTCCTCGAGCGCGGCGGCGTCCTTCACGACCTTGGCGTCGAGCTCGAGCCCGTTCGCCTTCGCGAGCGCGACGAGCGCCTCGCGCGTCTTGTGCTTCGCGACGAGGGTCCGGGCGGTGGCGTTGTTCACGCCGGGGGTGGTCGAGACGCCGACCTGGACCGCCGTCCGCTTCGCCTCGTCCTTCTTGCCCGCGCGCGCCTGGGTGGTCGAGTTCGGGCCGATGAACTTGAGGCCGGCCCGCTCGAGCGTGGCGACGAACTCCTCGTCCTCGGCCATGAAGCCGTAGCCCGCGAAGACGGAGTCGTACCCGTTGTCCTTCGCGATCTGGACGATCTGGTTCATGCGCTCGACGCGCTCCTCCTTCGACGCGCCCGAGTAGTCGGGCACGCGGTGCACGCGCCTCGTGTCGGTGAGCTGGCGGAGCTCCGGCGCGAGGGCGTTCGCGAAGACGATCGAGTCCTTCTCGGAGAGGAGGATCCCGTAATGGGTGATCCCCATCTCCTCGAACACGTCCATCGCCTCCTTGCGGATCGGGCCGCGGCAGACGATGAGGGGCTTCAGGTCCTCGCACGCGAACGAGCGGGCCCACGCCGAGGCGGAGCGCCCGAGGCGGCGGTCGCGGTGCGTGAGCGGGTTGTCCTTGTACCAGTCCATGTTCTGAGCCATCGGTCGATCTCCAGTGAGACGTGAGCGGTGAGGAGCGGGCGGGCGCAGTTCGCTCTCAGTGGAACTCGCGCTGCGGGCCGCTCATCGGCGACGGCTTGTAGTGGCGGAGGAAGAAGAGGATCGACTCGCCGAGCACCTTGCGGAGGTCGGTCGGCATCACGAGCGAGGAGATCGACCCGAGGGCGAGGCCCTCCTTCGGGTTCATGAGCTCCTTCTCGTAGCGGCGGTTGAGCGCGGCCTCCTCGGCCTTGAGCCACTCCGCCGCCTCCTTCTCGGAGTCCTTCTTCGCGGCGGCGGCCTCCTCGCCCGCGGCGGTGCGGATCACGATCCCCTTCTTCACCGTCTCGGCCGCCTGGCCGCGGATCTTGCGGAGCTCGTCCTTGTAGACGAACTCCTTGCCCGCCGGCCCCATCACCGCGAGGCGGGTGGTGGGGAGCGCGAGCACGAGGTCGGCGCCGGTCGGGTAGTTGTTGTACGAGGCGTACGCGCCGCCGAAGGCGTTGCGCACGATGAGGAGGATGCGCGGCGTCCGGACGTCGACGATCGCGTCGAGCATCGAGCGGCCCGCCTGCACGATGCCGCGCGTCTCCTGCTCGCGGCCCGGGAGGAAGCCGGTCGTGTCCTCCATGAAGACGATGGGGATGTTGTAGATGTTGCAGAAGCGGACGAACCTCGCGATCTTCACCGCGGAGTCGCAGTCGATCTGGCCGGAGGCGACGGCGCTGTTGTTCGCGACGAAGCCGACGACGTGCCCGCCGATGCGGCCGAAGGCGGTGACCGCCTCCTTGGCGCGCTCGGGCTGGACCTCGAAGTAGTCGCCGTAGTCGCACACCTGCTGGATGATCACCGACACGTCGAAGGGCGTGTTGAACCCGGTCGGCGAGTTGAAGGCCTTCTTGAGGAGCGTGTTGATCTCCCAGGTCTTCCGGTCGATCGGGTCGCTCGTCTCCTGGAACGGCGGGGCGATGGAGTTGTTGTCCGGGAGGTAGCTGAGGAGGCGCACCGCCTGGCGGAGCGCGGCGAGCTCGTCGGCGACGGTGAGGTCGGCGACGCCGGAGGCGCCGTGGATCTTCGGGCCGCCGAGGTCCTCGGGGGAGATGTCCTCGCCGAGCACCGACTTCACGACGCCCGGGCCGGTGAGGCCGAAGAAGGTGTCGTTCGGCTGGATGACGAAGCTGCCCTGGCGCGGCAGGTACGAGCCGCCGCCGGCGTTGAAGCCGAACATGCACATGATCGACGGGACGACCCCGCTGATCTTGCGGAGCGCGGTGAACGCCTCGGCGTAGCCGTCGAGGCCGCCGACGCCCGCGGGCACGAACGCGCCGGCCGAGTCGTTCATCCCGATGAGCGGCATGCCCTTCTCGCCGGCGAGCCTGAAGAGGCGGGCGAGCTTGGTGCCGTTCGTCGCGTCGATCGACCCGGCGCGGACGGTGAAGTCGTGGCCGTACACCGCGACGTCGCGGCCCCCGATGTCGAGCACGGTGGTGACGAGCGACGCGCCGTCGAGGTTCTTCCCCCAGTTCGAGAAGAGGACGGTCGGATCCTTGGGCGAGAGCACGCGGAGCCGCTCCCAGACCGTCATGCGGCCCTTGGCGTGCTGCTTCTCGATCTGCTCGAGCGGGACGGAGCGGATGGGGCGCTGGACGAGATCCCAGCCCTCCTTCATCGCCTCCTCGTAGCCGCCCGTCGTGCGCGCGATCTCGCCGGGAATGTTGAACTCCACCTTCTCCGGCGGATCGAGCGGGTTCTGCAGGATCGGCTTCACCGTCTTCGTGGACATGCGGGAGCGCTCCTCGGTTTCGGAAAAAAGCGCCAGATTTTGACAAGTTCCAGTAGACGCGGCAAGGGCTTCTGGCGTGCAGAGGAATCGGACCGGACCTGTCCGCTACGCGCGCGCGAAGGACGCGGTGCGTCGATCCCGGAGGATCACGGGAGATCGTCCGCGGAGGCTCCGCGGACGGCTACCGGCGCCGCCCGGAGCGCAGCGCCCGGCGGGAGAGATCCGCGACCGTCTCCTCGGCGAGCGCGGTGAGGAGCCCTTCCTCTGCCGCCTCCGCGGTCCGCTCGAACGCCCGCCGCATCCCCGCGCCGATCGGGCAGCGCGCGTTCGGCTCCGCAGGGCTCGCCGCGAGAGGCCCTTCGCGCTCCACCGCGCGGTAGACCTCGGCGAGGGTGATCCGCTCGGGCGGGCGGGCGAGGCGGTAGCCGCCGGCGCGGCCCTCCCTCACCTCCACGAGGCCCGCCGAGACGAGCTCCCCGAGGACCCGGCGCAGGAAGACGGCGTGGGTGTTGATGCTCGAGGCGACGTAGGCGGACGGGTAGCCGGCGCGCGACTGCGCCAGCACGGCCAGGGCGTGCGTCGCCATGGCGAATCTCCCCGAGCCCACCCGACAGTCCTAGTGGCCGCCGATTCCCGCGTCAACGGACCTCGGCAGCCGGACCGTGACGACCATCTCGGGCGCGTCGATCCGCGCCGCGATCTCGCCCCCGTGCCCGCGGACGATCTCGCGCGCGATGAACAGCCCGAGCCCGAGCCCGGAGGCCTTGCGGCTCTGCTCGTCGGGCGGGCGCGAGAACGGCTCGAAGAGGTGCGCGAGCACCTCCGGCGGCGGCGTGTCCCCCCGGTTCCGGACCGTGAGCGTCGCCCACGCCGCGTCCGCCTCGAGCTCGACCTGGACCGGCGTGCCGGGCTCGCCGTGGTCCACCGCGTTCGAGACGAGGTTCGACGCGACCTGCTCGAGCCGGTCGGGGTCCCACGGACCGGAGAGATCGGCCGCCCGCGCGACCACCGTGATCTCGCGGCCCGGGTTGCCGGCGCGCAGCTCGTCCACCACCCGCCCCACGACCTGGGCGAGGTCCGCGCCGCTCCGCCGGATCGGGATCCCGGCGCCGAGCCGCGTCCGCGTGTAGCTGAGGAGGTCCGCGATGATCCGCGCCATGCGCCCCGCGGACGAGCGCATCCGCTCGATCGTCCGCGCCTGCCAGCCCTCGAGCGCGCCGCGCTTCTGGAGGAGCGCGGCGGACATGTGGATCGCGCCGAGGGGGTTGCGGAGGTCGTGGCCGACGACGCCGAGGATCGTGTCGACCGCGTGGCGCCGCCGCTCGGACTCCTCGTCCACGCGGCGCGCGCGCTCGGAGGCCTCGCGCCCGAGCCGCAGGAGCCGCTCGCGCTCGGCGAGGAGGCCGGCCCGGTCCGCGGCGGCGCGCAGGACGAGGAGGGCGCGCGCGTCGAGCCCCTCCTCCCTGGTGCCGGCGAGGAACGCGCCGCGCGTCTCCCCCACGGCGATGCGGGCGGCGGCGCCCGCCCGGGTGCCTTCGGGGAAGGGCGGGCCGGGATCGGGGGCGAGGCGGACGCCTTCGGCCCGGAGCGCCTCCTCCGCGAGCGCTCCGCCCGCCGCGCCCGCACCGTCGTCGAGCCCGACGCCCGCGATGATCTCGAGCTTCCCGCCCTCGCCCTCGAGCACGAGGGCCGCGCAGGACAGCGCCGGGAGCGCGTCGGCGAGCGCGCCCACGAGCCGGTGCGCGGCGCGCTCCCCGGGCTCCACCGCGAGCAGCCGCGCGAGCGCTGCGGCGAGCGGGTCCCGGGAGTCGCCGGCGGAGCGGCCCGTCTCGAGGTTCTCCCAGGGCACCACGCCACCGTGGGGACGGACGCTGCGATCTTGAACCCCCCAGTTTCCACGGGGGGACACTCGCCTCGCCTTCGCTCGGCTCGCGCCCCCCCGATCCCCCCGCTCGCTCCGGGGCAGCCTCCTTCGGCTGCTCCTCCGCTCGAGTCGCGCGTACGCGCCGTGTTCGGACTCTGGACGCGCTACGTGCCGCACGGGTATCGTCCCGGCTCCGCGCAGCGCCTACCCGGCAAGATCTCGCACCGATCCTGGGAGACGACCATGGCGAACAAGAAGAGCTGGCTCGAGGGGACGTACGGAAAGTCCGTGAAGAAGGCGCCCGAGCGGCGCGCCAGGTTCGAGACGACGTCCGGCGTCCCGGTCCACCCGGTCTACGACGCCAGCGACGTGAAGCCCGGCCTCGAGGACCGGCTCGGGCTCCCCGGCGAGTACCCCTTCACCCGCGGCGTGCAGCCGACGATGTACCGCGGCCGCTTCTGGACGATGCGCCAGTACGCCGGGTTCGGGACCGCGGAGGAGTCGAACAAGCGCTACCACTACCTCCTCAAGTCGGGGCAGACCGGGCTCTCGGTCGCGTTCGACCTCCCCACGCAGATGGGGCGCGACTCCGATCACCCGCGCGCGCGCGGCGAGGTCGGCAAGGTCGGCGTCGCGATCGACTCGCTCCAGGACATGTCGACCCTCCTCGACGGGATCCCGCTCGGCACGGTCTCGACGTCGATGACGATCAACGCGACCGCGGCGATCCTGCTCGCGCTCTACCAGGCGGTCGGCGAGAAGCAGGGCGTCGCGCCCGCGGATCTGCAGGGCACGATCCAGAACGACATCCTGAAGGAGTACGCGGCGCGCGGGACCTATATCTACCCGCCCGAGCCGTCGCTCCGGCTCATCACCGACATCTTCGCGTACACCGCGAAGGTGATGCCGAAGTGGAACCCGATCTCGATCTCCGGCTACCACATCCGCGAGGCGGGCTCGACGGCGGTGCAGGAGGTCGCGTTCACGCTCGCCGACGGCATCGCCTACGTGGACGCCGCGGTGAAGGCCGGGCTCGACGTGGACGTCTTCGCGGGCCGCCTGTCCTTCTTCTTCAACGCGCACAACGACCTCCTCGAGGAGGTCGCGAAGTTCCGCGCCGCGCGGCGCCTCTGGGCGCGCATCATGAAGGACCGGTTCAAGGCGAAGGACCCGCGCTCGACGATGCTGCGCTTCCACACCCAGACCGCGGGCTCGATGCTCACCGCGCAGCAGCCCGACAACAACATCGTCCGCGTCACGCTCCAGGCGCTCGCGGCGGTGCTCGGCGGCACGCAGTCCCTCCACACGAACTCCCGCGACGAGGCGCTCGGGCTCCCGACCGAGGAGTCGGCGCGCATCGCGCTCCGCACCCAGCAGATCATCGCGAACGAGTCCGGCGCCGCCGACGTGATCGACCCGCTCGGCGGCAGCTACTTCGTCGAGGCGGCGACCGACGAGATCGAGGGGCGCGCGGAGCAGTACATCCGGAAGATCGACGAGATGGGCGGCATGGTGCAGGCGATCTCGAAGGGGTACGTGCAGCGCGAGATCCAGGACGCGGCCTACGCCTGGCAGAAGCGCGTCGAGTCGAAGGAGCAGGTCGTCGTCGGCGTGAACGCGTTCAAGGCCGACGATCCGCCCGTCACCGTGATGAAGGTGGACCCGGCGCTGGAAGAGCAGCAGACGAAGCGGCTCGCGGCCGTCCGCGCGGCGCGCGACCAGGGCGCGACCACGCGGGCGCTCGAGGCGGTTCGCGCCGGGGCGAAGGGCAAGGAGAACCTGATGCTCCCGATCCTCGCCGCCGTGAAGGCGCAGGCGACGCTCGGGGAGATCTCGGACGCGCTCCGCGAGGTCTTCGGCGAGTACCGCGAGACGGTGGTACTCTGACCGACCGGTGAGCGAGGAGAAGAAGCGCGCGCCGCCCCCGGGGGGGCCGCCGAAGCTCGATCGCGTTCCGGACGGCTACCGCCCTCCGTCCGTCCGGCCCCCGGCCCCGCAGGCGCCCGCTCTGCCCACCGCGCCGCCTCAACGGCCGCCCGGCGGGACGAGCTACGGAATGGGCGCGCTCGAGGTCGGCGCCGACGCCGCCATCGCGGCGGGGCTCGCCCACCAGGGGTCGCTCGCGAAGGAGACCGCGCTCGCGGTGTTCGGCCTCGCCGCCGCGATGAAGGCGACCGGCCGCCTCACCGTCACCGGCGAGGAGCACACCTACGCGCTCTCGTTCCGGCGCGGCACGGTCGAGCACGCGTCGTCCACCGCTCCCGAGGACGACCTCGGCCGCTTCCTCGTCGAGCGCGGCGCGATCGCCCCTACGGCGCTCGCCTCGGCTGAGGCCGCGAAGGCCGGCGCCGGCGGCGACCTCGTCGCCGTGCTCCTCGCCGCGCGGTTCGTGAACCCCGCCGACATCGCCGGCTTCCTGCAGGAGCACGGGACGCGCGTCGTCGTGCGCGCGCTCGCGGTCGAGACGGGCGGGTGGTCGTGGAACCCGCAGGCGCCGCCGCCGCCCGGCGCGTTCCCGCTCGGCTCCTCGTTCCAGATGCTCTGCACCGCGGTGCGCGGCCTCGACTCGAGCGCGCTCCTGCGCCGGCTCGGCGACAAGGAGCATCGCGTCGCCTCCCGCATCGGCGGGCGGTTCGGGCTCGAGGACCTCCGGCTCACCGCGCAGGAGGCCCGCGCCGCGGCGCAGCTCGACGGCGTGCGCAGTCCGGCCGAGCTCGCGATCGCAAACCCCGCCGACGCGCTCGCGGTGCTGCGGGTCGCGGTGCTGCTCGGCGACCTGCAGCTCCTCGCATTCGGCGCCTCGCGCAAGGGCGCCCCGCCCCCACCCGCGCCGCCGCCCGCCGCGGCGGTGCCCGCCAAGCCGGGCGCGACCCCCGTGCCGGCGAAGCCGGTGGCGACCCCCGTGCCCGGCGCGAAGCCGACCGCGCCCGCCGCGGGGAAGCCCGGCGCGCCGTCCGCGGCGCCGAAGCCGGCGCTCACCCCGAAGCCGGCGATGACGCCGCCCCCGCAGCCCAAGCCCGCCCTCGACCCGGCGTCGCTCGAGAAGCTCCGGGCAAAGCTCGAGGACGCGGACCACTTCGCCGTGCTCGGCGTGAAGCAGGACGCGACCGGCGCGCAGATCAAGCTCGCGTACTTCCAGCTCGCGAAGGCGTACCACCCGGACGCGGTGCCGCAGGGAGCCGAGCCCGAGGTGCGGAAGCTCTGCGCCGAGGTGTTCGGGAAGGTGAGCGCGGCCTGGTCCGTGCTCGCCGAGGACGGGTCGCGCGCTTCGTACCTTGAGAAGCTCCGGACCGGCGGGACCGCCGAGGTGGACGTCGCGCGCATCTTCGAGGCGGAGAAGATCTTCGAGCAGGGGACGCTGCTCGTGAAGGCCCGGCGCTACGACGAGGCGCTGAAGAAGTTCGACGAGGCGATCGAGCTCAACGCCGACGAGGCCGAGTTCGGGATGTGGAAGGCCTGGTGCGAGTTCTTGCTCGCCGCCGACAAGAAGCAGAAGGTCGGCCCGGCGACCGTCGCGATCGAGCAGGGGCTCAAGAGGAACCCGCGCTGCGCCCAGGGCTATCTCTTCCTCGGCCAGATGGCGAAGCTCGCCGGCAACCTCGCGCTCGCCGAGAAGCAGCTGAAGCGCGGGCTCGACGTCGCGCCCGAGCACTCCGACTTGCAGCAGGAGCTCCGGTTCCTGCGGAAATAGCGAATGCCCACCCCGACCAGCCCGAAGAAGCGCGCCCTCATGCCGTCCTCGAAGCTCCGCAAGACGCTCCGCGCCGCGGGGCACCACCTCTCCGCGGTGGTGCAGGTCGGGAAGGAGGGGGTGACCGACGCGCTCCTCCGGGAGCTCGACCAGCAGCTCGCGGTCCACGAGCTCGTGAAGGTCAAGGTCGGGACGGAGAGCCCGGAGGACCGGTTCGAGGCGGCGGCCCGGCTCGGCGCCGCGGCCGGCGCCCAGGTCGCGCAGATCCTCGGGCGGACGGTGCTCGTCTACCGCAGGCACCCCGAGAAGCCGAAGTACGAGAAGTAGAGGCGGGCTCCGCGGGCTAGTTCAGCTCGCCGTCGTGGCGCTCGCCCGCGGCGGCACCCTCGGGCCGGCTGCGCGCCGCCTCGAGGTCTTCCTCGTCGGCGAGCCCCTTCTCGAGGAGCACCGTCTCCGCGACCTCGGCCCGCTCCGCCGCGAACGCCACGCCGTCCTCGGCCGCGGCGAGCCGCGTCGCGAGCCCGTCCACGCGGGCGGAGAGGTCCGCGACCTCGCCGAGCAGCACGCGGACACGGCGCGCGAGCAGGAGCGCGGCGACCGATAGACTTGCGAGCGCGAGGGCGAGGAGCGGCACCATGGTGCGCGCATGGTAGCGGCCCGATCGCCGCCCGACAAGGAAGCCTACGAAGCGTGAGGAGCCCGCGGCTCTGCGCGGCGAGCGCAGGGGCAGCCGGATGAGGCTGCACCGTAGCGAGCGGGGGGATCGGGGGGGCGCGAGCCGAGCGGAGGCGAGGCGAGTGTCACCCCGCGGAGAAGTTCGGGCTATCCTCACCGGGGTGTTCCGGCTGAACGTGACGCTCGCGGTGAAGCGGCTCGTCCGCGACGTGGCCGCGCGCGTGCCGGAGCTCTCGCACGTCCGCGCGAACCGGGTCCTGGTGGTCGCGGGCGAGGCCCGCCGCGCGTCGCGCGCGACGATCCGCCCCGCCCACTTCAAGGAGACGCGCGCCCGCACCGGGCTCGGCGCCCGCGAGAAGCCGCTCATCCGCGTGAAGGGGCGGAAGATCCTCTACGTCATCACGCTCCGCCCGCTCTGGTTCCTCGAGTCCAGCGCGCGGGAGCGGATCGAGACCATCCTCCACGAGCTCTACCACGCGTCGCTCCGCTTCGACGGCACGCTCCACCGCGGCCGCCGCCACTCCCGCCTCCCGCGGGGCCGGTACAACCGGCGCGTCCGCGCCCTCCTCGAGCGCTACCTCGCGATCGCGCCCGAGGAGATCCTCGCGCCGTTCTCGGCGAACGGCACGGTCCGCGCGCGGATGTGGCTCGAGCGGCCGGCGGCGTCGCGCCCCGACGACTGGCGCGGGCGGAGGGTCTACACCGAGCGCCAGCTCTTCTACGGCCCGGTGCGGATGGTCACGCGCCGGCGCCAGCGGGATCGGTAGCGATCCCGCCCAGCGCGCCGTGGAGGGTTTCGCCGTGGGCGTCCATCGAGACCACGGCGGGGAAGTCCTCCACCTCGACCTCCCAGATCGCGTCGGTCACGCCGAGCTCGTCGAGCAGGTGCACGCCGTGCACGCGCACCACCCGGCGCGCGAGCGTCACCGCGAGCGAGCCCGCGACGTGGAGGTAGGCCGCGCCGTGCAGGGCGAGCGCGGCGAGCGTGCGCGGGCCCATGCCACCCTTCCCGAGCACGCCGCGCACGCCGTAGCTCGCGATCACCTCCGCCTGCCAGGGCTCCGCCGGCAGCGAGGGGGAGGGGCCAGCCGCGACGAAGCGCCAGCCGCGCCGCGTGGGGTCCGGAGCCACCACCGGCCCGCAGTGGTAGACGAACCGCCCCTCGAGCACGGAGCGCGCCACCGCGGCGGGCCGGCCGGCGAGCCGGCGGAGGGCCGACTCCCGGGCGGTCACGACCCGGCCCGAGACGAGGACCTCCTCCCCCACCCGCAGCGCGCGGATCCGGTCGGCGGTCACGGGAAGCTCGAGTCGAGTCGTCATCGATGACCTCTGCGATCGCCTCCCCCGCCGGGGAGAGGGCAGGGCAGAGGGGGGCCGCCCGAGCGAGCGCGTGCCGCGACCTCTCCTGCGCACCCCGGCCGCGGCGCGTTGCGCCCGGAGGGGGCAGCGGCCAACGTCAGACGGGGCAATGGCGGAGGTCCGATCCAGATGAAGGTTGCGATCCTGACGGGCGGCGGCGACTGCCCGGGCCTGAACGCGGTCATCCGCGCGACGGTCCGGCGGGGTGAGCAGCACGGGTTCGAGCTCGTCGGCGTCCGGGACGGGTGGCGCGGGCTCGTGGACGGGCACCACTTCCGGCTCGATCGGGAGGCGGTCTCGGGGATCATCCACCTCGGCGGCACCATCCTCGGGACCTCGCGCACGAACCCCTTCCGGCGCGAGGGCGGGGTCGAGGCGGTCTTCCGGACCGTGGAGCGGACGAGCCTCGACGCCGTCGTCGCGATCGGCGGCGAGGACACGCTCGGCGTCGCGAAGAAGCTGCACGAGATCGGGCTGCACGTCGTCGGCGTTCCGAAGACGATCGACAACGACCTCTCCGGGACCGACTACACCTTCGGGTTCGACACGGCGGTCACCATCGCGACCGAGGCGATCGACCGGCTTCACTCCACCGCCGAGGCGCACAGCCGGATCATCGTGTGCGAGGTGATGGGCCGGCACGCCGGGCACATCGCGCTCCATAGCGGGATCGCCGGCGGCGCCGACGTGATCCTCGTGCCCGAGCGCCCGATCGACCTCGCGCAGGTCTGCGCCTGGGTGATGCAGCGGCAGGCGCGCGGGATCCGCTTCTCGATCGTGGTCGTGGCGGAGGGGGCGCAGGTGGAGCGGGGAAAGGACGAGACCCTCGCGGCGGAGCTCGACGAGTTCGGCCACGTCCGGCTCGGCGGGATCGGGGCGTTCCTCGCGAAGGAGATCGAGCGGCGGACCGGGATCGAGTCGCGCGTCACCGTGCTCGGCCACACCCAGCGGGGCGGCTCGCCCACCGCGCGCGACCGGGTGCTCGCGACGCGCTACGGCGTGTTCGCGGCGGACCTCGTGCGCGATCGCCGCTGGGGCACGATGGCCGCGCTCCACGGCGACGAGATCGTCGCGGTGTCGCTCGAGGAGGCGACCCGGCAGCTGCACCTCGTCGATCCGAGACTCTACGATGTCGCCGAGGTCTTCTTCGGGTAGCCTCTCGCGCGTGAAGCGCGAGCTCCGACTCCCCGACTCCGCCGAAGGCCGGCTCGACCGCGCCGTCGCCGACGCGCTCGGCGCCGGGCGCGCCGCCGTGAAGCGCGCGTTCCAGCTCGGCGACGTGCGGGTGGAGGGACGCCGCGCGCGCGCGAGCGACGCGGCGGTGCCCGGGGCGCGCGTCGAGATCGAGCTCGAGGAGGTCGCGGGACCGCCCGCGCCCGAGCCGGACGCGCCGCTGCGCGTGCTCGCCCTGCACCCGCGGCTCGTCGTCGTGGACAAGCCCGCCGGCGTCCCCGTCCACCCGCTCACGGCGGGCGAGCGCGGCACGCTCGCGAGCGCGGTAGTCGCACGCTACCCCGAGTGCGTCCAGGCGTCGCCGGATCCGCGGGAGGGCGGTGCGGTGCAGCGGCTCGACCAGGAGACGAGCGGGTGCGTCGTGTTCGCGCGCGACCGCGCCGCCTGGGACGAGCTCCACGCGGCGCTCCGCGCGCGCCGCGTCGAGAAGATCTACCTCGCCCTCGTCCTCGGCCGCGTCGCCGCGGGCGGCGTCGTCTCCGTGCCGCTCGCGCAGCGCGGCGCGCGCGTCGTGCCGGCCCCCGACGCGGTGGCGGAGGAGCGGCTCACCGCGAAGGGTGCGACCCCCCGCCCCGCCGAGACGCACTACGACGTGGAGCGCGCCTTCGACCGGTTCACGCTCCTGCGCGTCCGGATCGTCACGGGCGTGATGCACCAGATCCGGGCGCACTTCGCCCACCTCGGCCATCCGGTCGCAGGGGATGCGCTCTACGGCGGCGAGGCCGCGGCGCATGCCCTGCCGGGGCTCGAACGACAGTTCCTTCACGCAGCGAGAATCGCTCTCGACGCGCCCGGCGGGGGCCGGGTGGAGGCGGAAAGTCCGCTTCCGGCGGACCTCTCGCGCGCGCTCTCTACGCTCGGTTGAGGTCCCGCGTCGCCTCAGTGACGGGAGCGGGAGCTGGTAGGGTCGGGACGCATGCGACCGCTCCTCGTGGTGCTCCTCGTCTCCGCCGGCTGCGCGCCGAACGTCCTCACGCTGCGGACCCGATACGCGGCCGCGCTCTCGGTCGAGTCGGCCTCGCCGTCGCTGACCTGCGAGCTGCCGCCGCAGCACGCCTACGGGAACGTGCAGGTGGTCACCGAGAAGCGGGACGGCACGTTCTCCGCGCCCGAGTGGCGGGAGGCCTGGGCGCCGCTGCCGATCCGGATCCGGAACCGCACCGACGAGGTGGTGGCGATCGACTGGGAGCGGTCGGCGTTCGTGGACGCGTCCGGCCTCTCCCGCCGCGTGCAGGTGTTCCAGATCGGCGGCTCCCCGGGCGCGCCCGCTGCGCCGACACGCCTCGACCGGCCTCCGAGCTCGGTCGTCGCCCCGCGCTCCCGCGTCGAGGCGCTCGTCCTGCCGGAGCCGACGCCCCCGGCGCCGGCGATGTTCTTCCTCCCGCCCTACGCGGAGGAGCGCGCACCGCTGAAGCTCGTCGTCTCGACGTCGGGAGCGGCTGCCCGCGTCGCCGAGTGCGTCGTCACCGCTCGCCTGCAGGAGACGACGGTCGAGCGGAGCGCCGCTCCACCGTGGCCCGGTCACGGCCAGGCCTGCGTTCCGAAGCTCGGCTGCGCGGAGGGGCTCGCGTGCACGGCCGACGTCTGCGTCGACCCGAAGGCGCCGCCGCTCCCCGCGGGCTACACGCCCGGGCCGGCGAAGAAGCGGCTCTTCGGCGAGAGCTGCGGCAGGGACGACGACTGCGTCCAGGGGTTCCGCTGCGACGTCCGGCTCGGGACGTGCGTCGGGGGTTAGCGGCAATGCCGGTCTCTTAGCGGCCGGCCGCTAACGGCGAACGCTCCCGTCGGGCCTCGGGCATGGCCCCCGTCCTCCTGCGCCGCCGCCAGGGTCGCAACCGGCACCGGACGGTCGAGCGGGTCCAGAAACGTGGACGCCGGCGCACGCCCGGGCGCGCCAGCTCCGCGCGAGAGCGTTCCCGTACGGTGGCGGGCATGGCGAGCGCCATGGGCGCGGCCTCGAACGGTCACCGGAGCTGACGCGCGAAGCTGTCACGCCGCGTGCACGCCGGCTCGCGTACGGACACCGTATCCGAACGCAGCGACGGCGGCGTGCTCGTCGGAGGGGGCCAGCCCGGGCCCGCGAGCGCCGCCGATGGGGCCACGGCCGAACCACGGGCGGCATGGTGCGGATGCTCCGCGGTGATCGGAGTTCGCCGCAGCCACTTCGGTAGCCGCCACCAAGGGCTGGGGAGGCGTCTCCGACGAGCACGCCGCCGTCGCTGCGGTCGGACCGCTCCGATCGACGGAGCCGGCGTGCACGCGGCGTGACAGCGGCACACGCCGGACCCGCTCTTCCTCGGTGGCGCCCGCACTGGCTCCGCCGTGCCGGTCGCAGTCCGGTTCCGGTGCCGTGGGCCGCTGGCGCGCCCGGGCGTGCGCCGGCATCTGCGCTTCCGGGCCCTCTCGTCAGGCCGGCGCCGGTCGCGACTCTGGCGGCGGCGCAGGAGGACGGCGCCTTCCCCGGCCCGCCACGGCGGCGTTCGGTCCGGGCGACGAGATCGTCCGAGATGGAGCCGCACCACCGTGCGCGACCTCGAGAGGCCGGCACCGCG
>DASWCJ010000034.1:0-3929 GCA_036390155.1 Anaeromyxobacter sp. | reverse complement strand
TCCGCCGAGCGCCTGCGGGTGGATGTGGTCGAGCTCGAGCTGGTGGGTGGAGCCGCAGACCCCGCCGCCCAGGACGGGCCATTGGCACTTCCCGCCGTCCCGCTCCCAGACGGCCCGCTTCACGTGGGCGGGGATGTGGTCGCGTCGCCGTCCGCCCTTTCGATTCGGGGAGGCAGAGGCCGTGGGCGCTGGCGGTGACTTGCGCGGCTTCTTCACGAGCCCGCGGCGCTTCGCGGCGCGCTCGAGGAGGAGGTCGAGCCCGGCCTCGAGGACCTCGTTCGCCCCCGCGCCCGGGTGCGAGTGCGAGAGCGCGGCCCGGGCGGCCTCGAGCTTGTCGAGGACGCGGCGGGAGACGGTGAGGTGCAGCCTGCGGAGGTCGGCGTCGAGCGGCTCGACCTCGAGCGTCTGGGGGCGCGGCCTGGGAGGCGACGACACATCTGGGACGGAGAAGTTGGCATGCGGTTCTTCCGGAAGAACTCGCGGCGCCGTGACCGGAGCCGGACCGCGCGTCGGTGATGTCACCACCTCGCGCCTCGGGGGAGCATCGTCCGGGAGGAGCTCGGCCGAGACCGCCTTCGCGTCACGCTTCGAGAGGTGGAAGAACCGGGGCAGCACCTCGGCCCGGTTCGCCGGGGTGATGACCTTCGCGACCTCGACGATGCTGGACAAGCAAAGCCGCCCGTCGCGCAGGGGCTCGACGATCTCCGGGTAGTGTATCATCTGTGAGTGAATGTTCGTCAAGGACCATGTGCGGGCACTTGGGGCGTGTCCGCGCCGTACCGCGAAGCCGACCGTTGGCCGATCTCGTCACGGCGATCCCCGCCCTCGGGAACGTCTCGGCCGCCGCCTTCTTCGTTGCCGATCCCGCTCGCGAATCGGGGCGCAACCTCAACGGAGGTGCGGATCGCCGGAGGAGCACGAGATGTTCCGCGTCCACGAGACGGATGAAGCGGGGTCGTCGAGATGGATGATGTGCGCGCGGTCGGGTAGAACCGCCCGGTGACGGGCGAGCCGCTCCCCATCGATCCGCTGCTGCCGGAGGTCATCGCCGCGCTGCGCGACGGCCCCTCGGTCGTGATCGAGGCGCCCCCCGGCGCCGGCAAGACCACGCGGGTCCCGCGCGCGATCCACGAGGCGGGGCTCGCGGGCGGCGGCGAGATCGTCGTGCTCGAGCCGCGGCGGCTCGCGGCGCGCCTCGCCGCCCGGCGGGTCGCCTCCGAGCTGGGCGAGAAGGCGGGCGAGACCGTCGGCTGGCAGGTGCGCTTCGAGGAGGTCGCCGGGCCCAGGACCCGCATCCGCTACGTCACCGAGGGGCTCCTCACGCGCCGGCTCCTCGCCTCCCCTTCCCTCCCCGGCGTCGGCGCGGTGGTCCTCGACGAGCTGCACGAGCGCCACCTCCAGGGCGACCTCGCCCTCGCTCTCCTCCGCCGGCTCCAGCGGACGGGGCGGCCCGACCTCAAGCTCGTCGCGATGTCGGCGACGCTCGACGCCGGGCCCGTCGCGCGCTTTCTCGGCGCGCCGGCGCTCCGCTCGGAGGGGCGGCGGTTCGAGGTCGCGGTGGAGTACCTCTCGCCGGAGGACGCGGCGCGGCAGGACCGGGTCGAGGACCTCGTCGCGAAGGCGGTCCGGCGGCTCCACCGCGAGGGGATCGACGGGGACGTGCTCGTCTTCCTGCCCGGCGCCGCCGAGATCCGGCGCGCCCGCGAGGCCCTCGCCGAGTGGGCGGACCGCGGCGGCGTCGACGTCCTCCCGCTGCACGGCGACCTCCCGCCCGACGAGCAGGACCGCGCGGTGCTGCCGGGCCCGCGGCGGAAGGTGATCCTCTCGACGAACGTCGCCGAGACGTCGGTGACCATCGAGGGGGTCGTGGCGGTGGTGGACGCGGGCCTCGCGCGCGTCGCCTCGCACTCGCCCTGGTCGGGGCTGCCGACGCTCGAGCTCCGGAAGGTCTCGCGCGCGTCCGCCGCGCAGCGCGCCGGCCGGGCGGGACGGACGCGGCCGGGCCGCGCCCTGCGGCTCTACACCCGCGCCGACCACGACGGCCGGCCCGAGTACGACGTGCCGGAGATCCTGCGCGAGGACCTCGCCGAGACCGTCCTCGCGCTCGCCGCCCTCGGCGCCGGCGGCGCGTTCGAGTGGCTCGACGCGCCGCCCGCCGCATCCTGGGAGGCGGGGCGGGCGCTCCTCCTCCGGCTCGGGGCGATCGACCGGGCGGGCGCGATCACCGAGATCGGCCGCGCGGTGCTCCGCGTCCCGGGACACCCGCGCGCCGGGCGGCTCGTCGTCGAGGCGGCGCGCCGCGGCGCGCCCGACGAGGGCGCCCTCCTCGCCGCGCTGCTCGGCGAGCGGGACTTGCGCGAGCGACGTTCGCTCGAGGGCGCCGCGCTGCCCGCGACCGGCCCCTCCGACCTGCTCGAGCTCGCCCATGTGTTCGAGGAGGCCGCCGCCGTGCGGTTCGCGCCGGAGCGGCTGCGGCGCATGGGCGCCTCGCCCGGCGCCGCCCAGGCGGTGGAACGGAGCCGCCGGCAGCTCCAGCGGGTCGCGCGGGAGCTCGGGGGCAAGCGGTCGAGGTCGGGGATCGCGTCCACGTCCACGTCTCACGGAACCGCGGAGACGGAGCACGCGCTCCTCATGGCGACGCTCGCCGCGTACCCCGACCGCGTCGCGCGCCGCCGCGGCCCGGGGTCGGACGAGATCGTCCTCGCCGGCGGCGGCTCGGCCCGGCTCGATCCCGTGTCCGTCGTCCGCGAGGCGCCGCTCCTCGTGGCGGTGGACGCGGAGGAGCGGCGCGGCGATCGCCGCCCGCCCGGGGGGCGCAGCGCCGAGGCGCGCGTGCGGATCGCGAGCGCGGTCACGCAGGAGATGCTCCTCGACCTGTTCCCCGACGCGCTCCGGTACGACGAGGCGCTCTCGTGGAACGCGCAGGCCGAGCGCGTCGAGGCCACGGAGCGGCTGCTCTACGAGGACCTCGTCCTCGAGGAGTCCCGCGCGCCACGCGCGGATCCGGACGCGGTCGCGGCGCGGCTCGCGGAGGAGGCGCTCGCCCGGGGCGCCCGCGCCTTCGCGGAGGACGGCGAGGTGGACCACGTCCTCGCGCGGCTCACCTTCGCAGCGGCGCACGCGAAGGACGCCGGGCTCGCGCCACCCTCCGAGGCGGACGTCGCCGCGGCGCTTCGGGAGCTCTGCGCCGGCCGGCGCTCGTTCGCGGAGCTCCGCGAGGCGGACCTCCCCGGCGCGCTCCTCGCGCGCCTCGATCCCCGCGCCCGAGCGGCGCTCGAGCGGCTCGCCCCGGAGCGCGTGACGCTCGGCGGCGGGCGGGCGGTCCGGATCCGGTACGAGGCGGGGAAGCCGCCGTGGATCGAGAGCAGGCTCCAGGACTTCTTCGGCGCCGCGGCGGGCCCCGCGGTCGCCGGCGGAAGGGTGCCGCTCGTCCTGCACCTCCTCGCGCCGAACCAGCTCGCGGTGCAGGTGACGACGGACCTCGCCGGCTTCTGGGAACGCCACTACCCCGCGATCCGGCGCGAGCTCATGCGCCGCTACCCGCGCCACGCCTGGCCAGAGGACCCCCGGATCGCCGCGCCCCCGGCGCCGCACGCGCCGCGCCGGCGCTGAGGCGCCGCGCCGCCCGGGTACGCGGAGGCGAACCCGAAGCCGGCTGAGATGCCGTGGGCCCAGGAGCTACGCGACCTCGCGGCGAAGAGGGCAAAGACGATGGCCGAGGGTGAGCGGTTCGCGAAGGAGGAGGCGGAGCGGAAGGTGAAGACGGGAGGCGGCCGTGGCGCCGTCTCGCCCGAGTTTGACGAGTCGCCCGGTGGCGAGGCACACGATTCCCGTGCCGCCGCGGGCGGTTAGGCGCACTTCGGCCTGAAGTGGTCGTGTTACTAGGCAGACCTGACGGGCGTCAGGTCGCGGGGGCGGACTCGATCGCG
>DASWCJ010000033.1:0-8263 GCA_036390155.1 Anaeromyxobacter sp. | reverse complement strand
TGCCTGGGCGGGGGCGGACTCGCGGACGGGCGTCACCACCGTGCGCTCGGGAACGGTCTCGGCGGGAACGATCGAGGCGGCGACTTCCATCGCCTCTCGGCGCGACAGCCCGAAGAAGCGGGGGAGGACCTCGTCGAGGTTCTCCGGGGTGAGCACTCGGGCGAGCTCGAAGGAGGTGGTGAGGCAGAGCCGGCCCGACCGGAAGGCCGCCTCCACCGGAGGGAACCGCTGGATCAGCTCGACCGCGGTCTTCCGGTAGTGGGCGGCGCTCCGGGAGAGGCCGAGCTCGCGGTGGAGGTAGGCGAAGAGGTTGGCGTAGCCGAGGTCGACCCACAGGCGCCTGCGGTCGAAGTCGGCGAGCGCGAGGAGAAAGTCGGCCATCGCCACCTGCTCGGCGCGGAGTAGGTCGGCGAGGCGGGCGGAGAGCGCTCGTGCGTTCGTGATCATGACGGAGAGTGTCGCACGGGTCTTTGAGCGCTCCGGAAACGCACGAGGACGGGCGGTGAAGCGCGGACGAAGGCTGGGGGCGGGTCGCCCCCTCGATGCCTCGGGGCGGCCCTGAGCGGCCACGCGGCGCGTCGAGGAGGGCCTTCCCTGCACGCCCTCGCCGCGGGAGCGGGCTTCGGGGATTACCGTGTCAAGGGACGCCCGCGATCCGTTGGGTTCGCCGCTTCGAGTCACTTCACGACGCGTGGACTCGCCCGCCGCGTGGCCGGCTCTCGTTGAAGAGGCTCCGATGAGCCTGACCACGCCACGGGTGGAAGGACGTTCGCCTGCGTCCTCGGGCGCTCGCCGTGTCCGCTTCGCCTACTGACTTCTTGCGAGCCGGTCGCGCAGGACCGGTTCCGGCAGGCGGGACGGGTTCGCGCCTCCCCGCTCCTCAAGGCGCGACGCAGGTGTTCGCGCCGAAGAGCGAGCGCTCTGCGACGACGCGGAAGAGCGGATCTCCCGCCCGCCGCGTGAGCGCGTACACGCCGTAGCGCGTCCAGGTCCCCTCGGTCGCGCGCACCCGTGACGAGACGACGAGGTCCTGCCGGCCGTCTCCGTCGATGTCGCCCTCGGCGAGGACCTCGAGCGTCGTCTCCGCGTCCGAGTCGCGGACGGCGAGCTTCGTTCGCGACCCCTCCTCCATCTTTGCGGTCGGGTCGAAGCGTCCCCATGAGACCCGCTCGGCGCTCGCGCGCATCGCCGCGGCGTGCACGTCGTCCGACGCGTGCATCCCGCCCACGCAGGGCGGAAGCTGGGCGAGCGAGGACGGTCCGGCGATAGGCTCCGCGACGTGGCTCTCGCGCGCGGGCCGCGCTCGCGCGACGAGGTCGAGGCCGCCGCAGCGGAACAGGAGGGAGCCGGCGGCGTGGATCTCCAGCGTCGAGCCCGGCTCCCAGCCGCTCCCGATGAGCCGCAGGAACCCGGCGCAGGTGGCGGGGTGCGCCTCGCGCCCCGCCTTCACGAGCCTCACCCCCTCGCGGTCGGACGGATCGAGCGGCGCGCCGAGGAGCCGGCGTGCGCGGTCCGCGCTCGGCGCGTCCTCGAGCAGCCCCGGCGCGAAGGTGCGGACCGGGAGCGAGGCAGCCGGCGGGCGCGCGCCGGGGATCGCGATCCCGTCCACCTCGACGATCTCGTAGCCGAGGTCGACGAGCCCGACGTCGCGTTCCTCGCGCACGTTCGGCAGGAGCGTGAAGCGCGCGCCCCGGGCCTTCCCCTCCCCGTCCACCCCATTCCGAAAGAGGGCCACGCCGTCGCGGAAGAAGGCGGAGCGGATCGCGGCACCCTCGCGCGGGTCGCTCTCGAGCCCGCCGATCGTCCGCTGCGCTACGGGGGGCGCGCACTTCCCCCGCGCGCATGCCCGCGCCGGCGACCAGGTCGCGACCCCCGCGCCTTGCGCGGGATCCACGACACGGAGCGGGCCGGCCCCGAATGCCGCGAGCAGCGGCCGGAGGCTTTCGGGCGGTCGAGCGAGATCGAGCGGCGCGTCGAATTCCGCTTGCAGCTCCGACTGCCGCGCCCCGGCGCGCTCCCCCCCGAGCTCCGCCGGATCCGCCACCGCGTGCGGCGCCTCGCGCCAGACGCCGCGCGCGGAGACCGCGAGCCACCCCACCTCGACGCGCTGGGGCGCGTGCGCGCCGGTTGGGTTCAGCTCCCGCCAAGTGCGGAGGAGGACGACGCCGTCCGCGCTCGCCGCGACCGGCACGAGCCGGTACGTGGCCGAGGACGGGCCCGTCGAGAGCGCGAGGAGGGTCGCGGCGAGCACGTGCCGACGCTAGCACGCGACGTGGAGCGCCGCGCCCGCCACGCTGCTATCTTGCGGCGCATGCCGAACCCGAAGGCCCTCCTCGCCTGGAGCAGCGGGAAGGACAGCGCCTGGGCGCTCCACGAGCTGCGCCGGGAGGGCGCGCTCGACGTCGTGGGGCTGCTCACGACCGTGACCTCGACGTACGGCCGCGTGTCGATGCACGCGGTCCGCGAGGAGCTGCTCGACCGGCAAGCCGCCGCGGTCGGGCTCCCGTGCACCAAGGTGCGGATCCCGTGGCCCTGCCCCAACGAGCGCTACGAGGCCGAGATGGCGGCGGCGCTCGCGGCGGCGCGCGCGGAGGGCGTCACCCGCGTCGCCTTCGGCGATCTCTTCCTCGAGGACGTCCGCGCCTACCGCGAGCAAAAGCTCGCCGGGACCGGGATCGAGCCGGTCTTCCCGCTCTGGGGCCGCGACACGGCCGCGCTCGCCCGCGAGATGGTCGAGGGCGGCCTCCGGGCCACGCTGACCTGCGTGGATCCGCGCGCCCTCGATCGCCGCTTCGCGGGGCGCACGTTCGACGCCGCGCTCCTCGCCGAGCTGCCGGCGAGCGTGGACCCGTGCGGCGAGCGGGGCGAGTTCCACTCCTTCGCGTGGGCGGGCCCGATGTTCGCCGCGCCGATCGCGGTGACGCCGGGCGAGGTGGTCGAGCGGGAGGGCTTCGTCTTCGCGGATCTCCTCTGCGGTTGACGAGGCCCGGCAGCCTCCGCCGACCCGGGCGCCACCCGGCGCTCGAGCATGATCCGCGAGTGACGACCGGGTGGGACGGAGCGCGCGCCACCGCTCCCCGCTAGAACCCCCGCATGGCGGAGACCAAGGTGCGGATCGGCGTCGTCCTCGCGAGCGTCCGCGAAGGGCGGCGCGGCGAGGCGTTCGCGAAGTGGATCCACGGCCTCGTGGCGGAGCGACCGGACGTCGAGGCGGCGCTCCTCGACCTGCGCGAGTGGACCCTGCCGCCCTACGCGCACCGGGACACCCCGAACGTCGCCGAGAAGGCGTTCGCGCCCGGGAGCCTCGAGCGGCGCTGGGCCGACGAGATCGCCGCCCTCGACGGGTTCGTCCTGGTCACCCCCGAGTACAACCACGGCTATCCGGGCCAGCTGAAGAACGCGCTCGACGCGGTGTACGGCCCCTGGAACCACAAGGCGGTGACGTTCGTGAGCTACGGCGGGTTCGCGGCGGGGGCCCGCGCCACCGAGCAGCTCCGGCTCGTCGCGGTCGAGCTCCGGATGGTGCCGGTCCGAGACGAGGTGAACGTGAAGCTCGCCGGCTACGCCGCCGACGCGCAGGGCCATCCCGCCGATCCGCTCTACGGGAAGAAGGCGAAGGCCGCGATCGACGACCTCCTCTGGTGGTCGCGCGTCCTCAAGGAAGGCCGCGACCGCCATCCGCGGTGAGCGAGGCACGGGGCGCGCCCGCCGATGTTATGAAGGGCCCCCGTGACCCTCCTCCACGCCGCCGGCCTCGGCCTCGCCTTCGGCAGCCGCACCGTCTTCGACGGACTCACCTTCACGATCGAGGAGGGGGAGCGCCTCGGGCTCGTCGGGGTGAACGGCTCCGGCAAGTCGTCCCTCATGCGGATGCTGGCCCGGGCGGCGGAGCCCGACCGCGGCGAGATCCAGCTCCGGCGTGGCGCCACCGTGACGTACCTGCCCCAGGAGCCCACCTTCCCGGAGGGCGCGACCGTCGCCTCCGAGCTCGAGGTGGCGCGCGCGCCGCTGCGCCGGGCGATCGACGCGCACGCGGCGGCGACGTCGCGGCTCGAGGCCGAGCGAGACGAGGCGGTCCACGCGCGACTCCTCGAGGAGCTCGCGACGCTCACCGACCGCGTCGAGCACCTCGGCGGCTGGGACACCGCCCACGAGGCGCGGCGGCTCCTCGACCGGCTCGGCGTCCCGGAGTGGAATCGGTCCATCGTCGAGCTCTCCGGCGGAGCCCGGAAGCGCGTCGCGATCGCGCGGGCGCTGCTCACGCGCCCGGACCTGCTCCTCCTCGACGAGCCGACGAACCACCTCGACGCGGACACGGTGGACTGGCTCGAGGAGGAGCTGGACGAGCTCGCCGGGGCACTCCTGCTCGTGACGCACGACCGCTACTTCCTCGACGACCTCGTGGACCGGATCGTCGAGATCGCGCCCGGCGCCGGCGTGAAGAGCTATCCCGGGAACTACGAGGCGTACCTCGAGCAGAAGCTCGTCGCCGAGGACCAGCGCGAGACCGACCAGCACAAGCGCGACCGGTGGATCGCCCAGGAGGTCGCCTGGCTCCGGCGCGGGCCCGAGGCGCGCCGGACGAAGTCGAAGGCGCGGATCGATCGCGCCCGCCGGCTCATGGCCGAGGGCGGCTTCACACGCCCGAAGGTGGCCGACTTCCAGGTCGCGGCGCCCCCGCGGCTCTCCGCGACGGTGATCGAGGCGGAGGGGCTCGAGAAGCGCTTCGGGGACCGGACGATCCTCTCGCGCGTGGACTTCCGGCTGAAGGCCGGGGAGCGCGTGGGCCTCGTCGGGCCGAACGGCGTCGGGAAGACCACGTTCCTCCGGGTCCTGCTCGGGGAGGAGCCGCCCGACGCGGGCGCGGTCGTCACCGGGAAGCGGACGCGCGTCGCCTACTACGACCAGCACCGCACCACGCTCGAGCCGGAGCAGACGGTCTACGAGGCCGCAGGCGGCAGCCCCGCCGGGCGGATCGGCGAGGACTTCATCGAGATCTCGGGCCATCGCGTCGCGCTGCGGGACTACCTCGACGACCTCCTCTTCCCGCCCTCGATGCAGAAGATGGCGGTGAAGGCCCTCTCGGGCGGCGAGCGGAACCGGCTCCTCCTCGCGCGCCTCTTCCTGCAAGGCGCGAACGTCCTCGTCCTGGACGAGCCGACGAACGACCTCGACCTCGTCACGCTGAACGTCCTCGAGCGGCTGCTCCTCGACTTCGACGGGAGCGTCTTGCTCGTGACGCACGACCGGTACTTCCTCGACAAGGTCGCGACCGCGATCCTCTCCTTCGACGGCGCGGGGCGGGTCACGCGCTGGGAGGGCAACTACGACCTCTACCGCCGCCTGAAGGACCAGCTCGAGGCCGGGGCGAGGCGGGAGGCGCAGGAGGCCGCGCCCCGCGCCGCGAAGCCCGCGGCGCCGGCCGGAAGTGGCGCGACCGCGACCGCGCAGTCGAGGCGCCCCGGGAAGCTCTCGTTCAAGGAGCAGCGGGAGCTCGAGGGCATCGAAGCGGTGATCCTCGCGGCGGAGGAGCGGAAGTCCGCGCTCGAGGCCGTCCTCGGGGATCCGGCGACGTACCAGAAGGACGGCGCCGCCGTGGCGGGGATGCGCGTGGAGCTCGAGCAGGTCACCGGCGAGGTGGAGCGCCTATATCAGCGCTGGCAAGAACTTGAGGCCGTGCACGCCGGACGGCAGTAGTCGAAGCGGACTCCTCTGCAGCGTGCGAGTTGCGCGGCCCTCGGACGATGCGGCCGCCGTGCCTCGCACGCCCGCAGGGCGGATCGTCCGTCAGACCGCGTCACCGCGGCCGAAGATTCTCCTAAATCCGCGGAGCGTGAAGCCACCGCAGAGCCTCGCGTCAACGCTCTGATGGATGCGATCTACTCAGGACTCCCAATCACGTCATTCGACGTCGCAAGTGCCGTCGCAACCGCGCGTTCGAGTCGTGAATCGAAGTGTGTCACTAGCATCTCTATGAATCGGCCGTGATACACGCCGTAGGTGGCACGGGATATCTGAACTCCACGCGGTGCCAGAATATTGAAGACCAGGCGATCTTCCAGCACTCGCGGTCGCATCCATGACCGGTTCTCCCATTGCTCAGCGGTATGCGTGAAGTCACCATCGGAATCTACTTGCCAGGTTCGAATCGACTGCGCCTGAATCGCTTCCCGAATAGCGGCCAGCAAGCCGCGCGGGTCGGTCGTATATACAATGACGGCCACAGGTCGCTCCTAATCCTCGTCCCGAGGCGGGGGCTTCAAGGATGCTTCGTCCGCGTCCGCGCGAGCGGACGATTTCAGCGTTTCGGACGCCACCGCGATCATGGGCTTGCCCTCACCGGCCCCGAACGGCGCAGCCGGCTTCAACTCGGTCGCTGCAATCTGCGCTTCGCGGCGCTCCCTGACTTCCGCGATCGCTTCCGCGCTCACCTTCGTGCCGGCCGCCTGGGCGACCTCAAGCATTCCCTCGACGGAGCACATGACGAACGAGTTGGAGGAAGACTTTATGAACTCCTGGACCAGTTCACGCCTCGGCCCCAGCGTCTTGCCTGCCTGTACGAACCACCAGTCTTCCTTCGTTTCGTCCGTCACGAATACGACCGACGCCGATTGCGCTGTGGCGTATTCGAGAATCTGCTTCCATCCTAGATAGTCACCATATCGCTCTGGGGCGGGCTTCTTAGCGTCGAGGTATCCAGGTGGAAAGGACCTTTCGAATCGCTCGGCGCCGGCTGCGTACTCCCGCTTCAGCCACTCCGCATCCGGAGCGTTCCCCACGCGGCCCTCCAGAAGCTCGGTCAACGTATCGACGTAGGGGTCGCTCGACAGAACCCGCTCATGCGAGGCCGCGCCTTCAACCAGTTCGTTGCATATCCGTTCGAGTTGCTGCTCGACTTCGGGTGCGACAAACGGATGCTTTCTTTTGGAGCGAAACTGCGCCAGTACCTTACGCAGATCGCGTTCGGCGTCGCGACACGCGCTCGCCTGCTCAAGGATCTTTCCAACGCGATTGTTGTGGAAATCCAGGGCAAACTGGAAGGGGACCCACAGCCGCTCGCGGAACGCGCGCAATGCGGCGAGCAGTGACTCTCGCGTGGCAGCAGAGTACCCGTAGACGTCGAGCAGAACGTTCGCGTCCAGAACGATCGTCGCCGTCTCCCAAAGCTCCTTCAACTCCACGTCGGACGGCCTGTAGTAAGCGCGAAATAGCTTCTTCATGGGTTCTATCCCGCCCTCATGGATGCCCAGTCCAAGCGGCCCATCCGCTCTTGAGCAGCTCCGCGGATTGAGGAACGCTGCCGTGCAACTCGCTGGTGCGTAGACGCCAGTCGTCTACCCGACCCGCTCCCGGTTTATCGACCCGAGGCGTGTCAACCACGGGTGAGGGGAGCACGTACGGGTCGGCGAGAACCGACCCGAAGCACCGACTCAAGCTCGCAGAACGCCACCTACGCTCCTCCACGAGACCGAAGCTACACCAGAAGCCGTGCCGGTGGCTCCGAGTCTGTCCTCAGATTCCGGGCCTCCGAGAAAGGGTCGCATCGTCCAACGTCTCGGATGGTCGTGTCGGTCCCAGAGTACGTGAAAGGACCTCACGGAGTCTGAGCCTGTCTTCACTAGGGACGCCGTCCGGGCCTGCGCCGTCTCGTCGTCCGGCGCGCCGCGCTGCCTCGGCGGGACTTAGGTTCCTCCTCACGCCACGGGCACGCGAGATGGGCGGCGACAACTCGCATTCCGGCATGTCGAGACGCAGCGAGTCCCGACTGTCGGGTGTGAAGGCGCTTCATTTCCTCCCATCGCGCTGGGCCGGGCTTGCCGGACCAGCCCACGAGATAAACACCGTACGACCGGCGCTCAGCCGCGAGGTACTTCTTCACGAGCTGGTCCATGAGGGACCGATCGCGTCGGCCGTCATGCGACCACTTGATCTCGATGGCAACCAAACCCGTCCTTCCGGTCGGGAGCGGTGCCAGAACCAGGAGGTCTGTCCGGTGTCTGTACTGCTCCTGCGGTTCCCTGACGTACAGCGGCTCGAAGGAAACCGAATCGCAGTACCGCGGGAATAGATCCTCAAGTCGTCGCCGGATGTAGGCCTGCAGCTTGCTTTCATTGGGCCGAGGCTCTCGCGCGCCGCGGATACGTTCCGCGCGCCGCGGAGAATCGTACAGAAGATCTACGTCATGCCCGATCGTTGGCTGCACCGCGTCCCTGAGGATCTCGGACACGACGCGCCACAAGTCCACCTCCGTGCGGACTGGGCG
>DASWCJ010000032.1:0-8645 GCA_036390155.1 Anaeromyxobacter sp. | reverse complement strand
GTTTCGCCGTGCCGGTCGCAGTCCGGTGGCGTCCCCGTGTGCCGCTGGCGCGCCCGGGCGTGCGCCGGCGTCTGCGTTCGGGGTCCTTTCGACAGTCCGGCGCCGGTCGCGACTCTGGCGGCGGCGCAGGAGGACGGCGCCCTCCCCGGCCCGCCACGGCGGCGTTCGCTCCGGGCGCCGAGATCGCGACTGAACCGCATCGGCGCTAGGATCTGCCCGCGTGCCCCTCGACCTCTTCCACCGCCTCGCCGAGCCCGAGTCCGCGGCGGCGCGCAGGCTCGTCCACGACCTCGGGCTCCTCGACGCGGTCGCCTTCCGGAACGTCGCGTTCGCCACGCACGCGGCGGCGCTCGCGGCGCACGGCGGCGCCCGCATCCCCGCCCTGTGGGACGGGACGCGGCTGCACGAGGGGCTCTCGGCGGTCCGCGCCGCGCTCGCCGCCGCTAGAACTTAATGGCGAGGCCGGTCGCGAGGAGCGTGGCGCGCCCCACCTCGCGGGTCGGCGAGTCGAGCCCGCCGAGCGGCGAGAGGACTCCGCCCTGCAGCCAAGCCGTGAACCCGTCGCCGGAGGTGTAGGTGAGCTGGGTGTCCACCTCGATCCCGAGGTTCGCGTCGCCGCCCGAGCCGTCCGGCCGCACGCTCCAGGTCGAGCCCTTCTCCATCGCGCGCGAATAGACGAGCCAGAAGTCGAGGCCGAGGCCGGGGAGGATGTCCCAGCGCAGCTTCGGCTTCAGGTAGAAGGCGTCCGTCACCCCGCCCATGATCTGGCTCCACAGGATGAGGTCCACCTTGTAGGCCGGGTTGAACCGGTAGTTGCGGATGTTGTTGTCGGGGCGCGGGCAGGAGGCCGACTGCACGGTGCACCACTGCGCGCCCTCGTAGGAGCCGTAGGGCGACGGCCCGTAGCGCGGCACGTTGCCGAAGCCGGGCGCGTCGTCGCCGCTCGCCATGCCGATCTCGCCGCCGATCGTGAGCTTGCTCGGGATCGCCTTCCAGTCGGCGACGACCGCGCCACCCCACTGGCGCAGGTAGACCTTCGGGATCTCGGCGCCGTTCGCGTCGGTGCGGGCGTCGCCGATCTGGCCGTAGACGCCGGAGAGCTCCGCCTCGACCCGCCAGCTCGGGGAGAGGTAGCGGAACCAGGCGTCGAGGACGTTCGCGTAGCCGCCGCGCTCGACCTTCTGGGTGGTGCTCGTGTAGCTCCCGTCGAACCCGACCTGGTCCCACTGCGGGTAGTATTCCTTCTGCACGCGGTAGGTGTAGTAGGCGCCGAAGTTCACCGACGCTTCGTTCCGCTCGTTCTTGCGGCGCACCTCGTCCGGCGTGTCGAGCCGGACGATCTTGATCCCGTAGCCCTTGCCGTCGTCGCCCGACTGCGCGCTGAAGGGCTGGCCGGTGCCGCTCGCCGCCCAGGGCTGCCTGTAGAGGACGCCCTCGTAGTCGAAGTCCAGGATCGGCACGAAGGCGAGCCGGCCGATGGGCGTGCTGACCGGAGGCAGCGCGAACTGGATCCGGTCGACGCTGTCCCCGAAGTCGTCGTCGAGGCCGCCGCCCGCGTTGGCCATGATCCCGAGGCCCCAGGCCGACGGCATCCGGCCGAAGGAGAGGAGGCCGACCGGCGTCTGCACCTCGCCCCAGACCCGCTTCGGCGAGACGTAGGGGGTCGCGAGGCGCGGGTCGTTCCCGTTCGAGACGACGCGGCTGTTGCCGAAGAACGTCGCGGGGTACTGGCCGTTCGGATCGTAGAAGTACGACGACGGCGAGGACCCGAGGACGTGGTTGTCGAGGAAGTCGATCTGCGCGCGGATGCGGACGTGCTCGGAGACGTTGAACGTCGGCTCGAGGCGGAACCGCATGTTCGCGGTGGAGAAGCCCTGACGCGTGTCGTCCGCGCGATCGAACGGCATGGGGAAGGGGTAGTGGCCCGTCGGGTCGGGCCCGAGGCCGAGCGACGGGTTCTGCAGCATCATCCCGCGCAGGCGCAGGTAGCCGTTCGCCTCGAAGAACTCGAGCTTCGGGCCCTCGGCCACCGCGCCGAGGAACTCCGCCGCCGACTGCGCGCCCTGCATCTCGGCGCGCACCTCGTTCCGGAGGTCCTCCTTCGCCTTCTCGACCGCGCGGTCGATCGCCGCCCGGGTCTTCGGGTCGAGCTCCTCGGTCTTCTTGTCCTTGTCCGGCTGCGCCTGCGCGAACGCGAGGGCGGGGACGAGGGCGAGGACCGCGAGCGCGGCGGCGGGACGGAACATGCGGGACCCCTTCGGGCGAGGGACGGCGGGCGAGCGAGCCCGCGGCTCTTACAGCACGCGGCCCTCGGACGGTCAAGCGAGCGGACCGCCTCCCGGGCGGCGCCTCACTTCGCTTGCTTCAGCTCCACGAGCACGCCGCGGCTGCCCTTCGGGTGGACGAAGGCGACCTTGGAGCCGCCCGCGCCGGGGCGCGGCTTCTCGTCGAGGAGCGGCGCACCCTGGGCGCGCAGCGCCGCCATCGCCTTCTCGACGTCCGGCACCTCGAGGCAGACGTGGTGGAGCCCCTCGCCGCGCTTCTCGATCGTCTTCGCCATCGGGCTGTCCGGCCCGGCGGGCGAGACGAGCTCGATGCGGCCGCGGCCATGGCCGAAGATGGCGACCCGCACCTTCTCGCTGGGGACCTCCTCGATCTCGGCGAGCTCGAGGCCGTAGACGTCGCGGTAGAGCTTCACCGCCGCGTCGAGGTCGGAGACGAGGATGGCGACGTGGTCGAGGCCGTTCATGAGGGCTCCTGGAGGGGCGGGATCCCGGGTTCCGCCGGGCGATCCGGGGCGCGCATCGTACTCATTTCGCGTCGCGGACCTCCACCCCGTTGACCTTGAGCGTGCCGAGGAGGCCCACCGTGTCCACCTGCGAGCCGCTCCCGAGCGCGAGGTGGGTCGCGTCCGCGACCGGCTGGCCGAAGGTCGGGTCGAGCGCGATCCACTCCCCCGCGCTGCGGATCTCGGCCCACGCGTGCCAGTACAGCGCGTCCTGGCCGTCGCCGTAGCGGGCGTAGACGAGCCCGTGGACCTCGCGCGCGGGGATCCCGAGCGCGCGCGCCAGCGCGACGAGCAGCACCGTGTGCTCGGTGCAGTCGCCCTCGCCCGCGACGAGCACGTCGCTCGCCCGGTCGTGGCTCGCGCCGTACACCTTCTGGAGCCGATCGTGGACCGCCTCCGAGAGCTTCCGCGCCGCCTCGTAGGTGCCCTTCGAACGGCCGGCGACCTCCTTCGCGAGCGCGCGGATCGCCGGCGCGTCGGAGTTGACCTGCGGCGTCGCGGCGAGGTCGTCGGGCGAGCCGCCCGCCTTCGCCTTCTCGAGCGGCGTGTCCTTCACCGGATCGGCGGCGAGCGGGCGACGGGCGCTCACCACGAGCACGGTGCTCCCCTCCGTCCCCTTCTCGAAGCGCTGCCGGGCGTCGCCCTTCTGGAACGCGGGCGGCAGCCCGGTGAGCCGGTAGGCGATGGTCTTCGGAACGTCGCGGGGGAGCGCGCGCGGCAGCGGCACGCGCGCGACGGTGAAGAGGTCGATCCGGTCGAGCCGCCGCGCCGTCTCCTCGGGCTCGGGGCGCGCCACCACCGCCTCGCCGAGGCGGATCTCGAGGATCCGGCCGTCGTCGGCGACGCGGTACTCCGCCGCGAGGCGGTCGCCGGCCTCGGACTCGGTGACGACCCCGACCTCCTCGGAGACGCCGCCGCCCGCGATCGTGTCGCGGCGCACGAACTGGTCGCGCACCTCGCGGACCCGCAGCTTCTCGAGGTCGAGCTGCGAGCCCGCCACCGTCCCGCGCCGCGCCGCGGCGAGCCGCGCCGCGTCGGCGAGCTCCACCGTCTCCTTCACGTCGGCGATCGTCCGCTCGTCCCGCGACGCGCCGGACACGAGCAGCGCCTTGCAGGCGGCCCGCTCGCAGGTCCCGGTGACGGTGCGGTCGCCGCCGTCCCCGGCCCAGGTCGCGCGGAACGACAGGAGCCGTCCCCCGACGCGCGCCTCCCAGATCCGCTCCTCTTCCTGCCGGCGCTCCACCTCCTTGCCGCCCACGCCCGCGCGGATGAGGGTCTCGGTCCGGCCCACGACGACGTCGCGGCCGTCGCGCAGCTCCCGCCGGATCTCCGTGCGCGTCCAGCCGGCCTTCTTCCCGACGAGGTAGAGCCCGAACCACTCGGGCCCGTCCGGGCGGCGGAGCGTGAGCGCGTCGGCGAGCGACCCGGCGCCCGCCGCGATGACCGCCTGGGGAGGCCGGCGCGGCGTGGGGGCCGGGCGCTGCTCCGGACAGCCGGCGACCGGCACGACGAGCGCGAGGGCGAGGGCGAGGGCGAGGGCGAGGCGTCTCATGTGCACGCCCTTCTATCAAAAACTCGCGTTCGCGACCCGCCGTGCCACGATCCCGCGCCATGGGCGCGATCTGGACGGTGCTCGTCGCGGTCGCGGTCGTCGCCGGGGCGGTGAACGGCCGGATGGCCGAGGTCACCCGCGCGGCGCTCCAGTCGGCGACCGAGGCCGGCACCTACGCGCTCGGGCTCGCCGGCGGGATGGCGCTGTGGCTCGGGCTCATGAAGGTGGCCGAGGAGGCCGGCGTGGTGCGGGCGCTCGCGCGCGCGGCGCGGCCGGTGCTCGTCCGGCTCTTCCCCGACGTCCCGGCGGAGCACCCGGCGATGGGCTCGATGCTGATGAACGTCTCCGCGAACGTGCTCGGCCTCGGGAACGCCGCGACCCCGTTCGGCGTGAAGGCGATGCAGGAGCTCGAGACGCTCTCCCCGCACCCGGGGACCGCGACCGACGCGCAGGCGCTCTTCTGCGCGCTCAACACCGCCTCGCTCCAGCTCGTCCCGGTCACCGTCCTCACGCTCCGGACCGCCGCCGG
The DNA here is from genome assembly GCA_036390155.1 of Anaeromyxobacter sp. Taxonomy (GTDB): domain Bacteria; phylum Myxococcota; class Myxococcia; order Myxococcales; family Anaeromyxobacteraceae; genus Anaeromyxobacter. Next base: position 3,776 of record DASWCJ010000032.1, on the reverse strand, counting down.
CTCGCGGGCGCCGCAGGAGATCGTGGGGGCGACCCTCCTCGCCTCGGCGTGCGGCGTGGTGGTCGCGCTCGTCTCGGCGAAGCTCCTCGCCCGCGCGTTCCCTGCCCCGCGGAAGGTGGCCCGAGAGCCATGACCATCCTGCTGCGCGCCGCGGCCGACGCCGTCTCCACCTGGGCGATCCCGCTCCTCGTCGCCGGGATCCCGCTCTTCGCCCTCACGCGCCGCGCGAAGGTCTACCCGGCCTTCGTGGACGGCGCGCGGGCGGGGTTCGAGACGGCGGTGCGGATCATCCCGCCGCTCGTCGCGATCTTCGTCGCGCTCGCGATGCTCCGCGCCTCGGGCGCGATGGACGCCCTCACCCGCGCGATCGCGCCCGTCACCGCCGCGCTCGGGGTCCCCGCGAGCGTCGTGCCGATGGTCCTCGTCCGCCCGCTCTCGGGCGGGGGCGCGCTCGGCGTCGTGGGGGACGTGCTGCGCGCGGAGGGCCCGGACTCCTACGCCGGGCGGCTCGTCTCGGTGATGGCCGGCTCGACCGAGACGACCTTCTACGTCCTCGCGGTCTACATGGGCGCGGCCGGCGTCACGCGCTACCGGCACGCGCTCGCGGCGGGGCTCCTCGCGGATCTCGCGGGGATGGCCGCGGCGGTCGTCGCGGTCCGGCTCCTCCTCGCGCCGTGACCCGGGCGACTCGCCCAGGTCGTCTTGACCGCGCCCGGGCCTGCCGGTATTCGCTCGGGGGACCCGCGTGACGGAGAGATTCCCACCCAAGCTGCTCGACCTCGCGCCGGTCGCCGTGATCCTCCACGACCGCGACGCCTACGTCGTCGAGGCGAACGAGGAGGCCTGCCGCAGCCTCGGGTACACGCGCGACGAGCTCGTCGGGAAGCACGTCCGCGAGCTCGTCGAGGGGATGGATCCCGACCACGTCGCCCGGATGCAGGAGCACGTGCGGACCCGGGGGTCGGCCACCTACCGGGCGATCCACCGGCGCAAGGACGGGACGACGTTCCCGGTGGAGACGCACCTCGCGCTCGTCCGGGGCGAGGGGCCGGTGCGAGTCGTCGCGTTCGTCCGGGACGCGAGCGAGAACGAGCAGGCCCGGGCCGCGCTCGCGGCCTCCGAGGAGCGCTACCGGCTGCTCCTCGACCTCCTCCCCGACGGCGTCGTGACCTACGACGCGCAGGGACGGATCACCTTCGTGAACGCGGCCGGCGTGCAGGCGATCGGCGCGTCACGGCCCGAGGACGTGATCGGGTTGAGCGTGCTCGACCGCGTCCACGCCGAGCAGCGCGCGTCCGTCGCGGAGCGGATGTCCCGCACGCTCCAGGGCGAGCGGGGGCCCACCCTCGTGCAGCGGCTGCTCCGGCTCGACGGCCGGGAGATCTGGGCGGAGACCCGGGCCGCACCGCTCGCGGGAGGCTCCGTCATCGCGGTGATCCGGGACGTGACCGAGCGGCGCCTGGCGGACGAGGACCGCGGCAAGCTCATGGAGCGGCTGCGCCAGGCCGAGAAGATCGAGGCGCTGGGCACGCTCGCGGGGGGCGTCGCCCACGACTTCAACAACGTCCTCGCGGCGATCCTCGGCCATGCCGCCGCCCTCGCGGACGAGCTGCCGCCGGGCTCGGTCGGCCGCGAGGACGCCGAGCACATCGCGGCCGCCGCGCGCCGCGCGAAGGGCGTCGTCCAGCAGATCCTCGCGTTCGCCCGGCGGCGCCCGTCGGAGGCGGCCCCGGTCGACGTCTCGGCGTGCATCCAGGAGGACCTCGCGCTCGTGCGCGCCGCGACCCCCGCGAACGTCGAGATCGCCGTCCGGGCCGCTCCCGACGCCGGCGCGGTGCAGGCGGATCCGACCCAGCTCCACCAGGTGCTCCTCAACCTCGCCGCCAACGCGCGCGACGCGATGGCGGTGCGCGGCGGCGTGCTCGCGATCGCGGTCGAGCGCGCTTCCGTCCCCGGTCCGGACGCGCCGGCGGGCCTCGCTCCCGGCAGCTACGTGCGCCTCTCCGTCGCCGACACCGGGCACGGCATGGACGAGGCGACCCGCGCCCGCGCCTTCGAGCCCTACTTCACGACGAAGCCCGTCGGCGCCGGGAGCGGCCTCGGCCTCTCCGTCGTCCACGGCATCGCCGCGGCGCTCGGCGGGGCGGTGTCGCTCGAGAGCGCGGCGGGCGAGGGGACGCGCGTCGACGTCTGGCTCCCCCGGCTCGACGCGCCCGCGCCCGCCACCGCGGAGGCGCCCGCCCGCGCCGTCGCGCAGGCCCGCCGCCGCGTGCTCCTCGTGGACGACGATCCCCCGGTGGCACGGGCGCTCTCGCGGATGCTCGCGTCCCTCGGGTACGAGGTCACGACCGACGACACCGCGGAGGCGGCGCTCGAGCGATTCCGCGCCGCGCCCGAGGCGTTCGACGCGGTCCTGACGGACCAGACCTTGCCGCGGATGGGGGGCGACGAGCTCACGCTCGCGCTGCTCGCGATCCGCCCGGGGCTCCCGGTGCTCATCTGCACGGGCTACAGCGCGCGGCTCGACGAGGCGGAGGCGCGGGCCATCGGCGCCCGCGCGCTGCTCCCGAAGCCGCTCGACCTCGCGGAGCTCGCGGCGGCGCTCTCCGCCGCGATCGGGACGCGCTGAGGGACCCCACCCGCGGCTCTCGCGATTCATCACGAGTCCGGCGGCCGCCCTCCCGCGTGGTGCGTCTTCGTCGGACCCGCGTCGCTGAGTGGCTCTCGACGAGGGCGAGGCGCGAACCCGTTCCGCCTGCCGGAACCGGTCTTGCGCGGTCGGCTCGCAAGAAGCCAGTAGGCGAAGCGGACACGGCGAGCGCCCGAGGACGCAAGGCGACCGTCATTCCACCCATCGTGAATGACTCGAAGCGGCGAACCCAACGGATCGCGGGCGTCCCTTGACACGGTAATCCCCGAAGCCCGCTCCCGCGGCGAGGGCGTGCAGGGAAGGCCCGCCTCGACGCGCCGCGCGGCCGCTCAGGGCCGCCCCGAGACATCGAGGGGGCGACCCGCCCCCAGCCTCCGTCCGCGCTTCACCGCCCGTCCTCGTGCGTTTCCGGGGGGCTCAAAGACCCGTGCGACACTCTCCGTCATGATCACGAACGCACGAGCGCTCTCCGCCCGCCTCGCCGACCTGCTCCGCGCCGAGCAGGTGGCGATGGCCGACTTTCTCCTCGCGCTCGCCGACTTCGACCGCAGGCGCCTATGGGTCGACCTCGGCTACGCCAACCTCTTCGCCTACCTCCACCGCGAGCTCGGCCTCTCCCGGAGCGCCGCCCACTACCGGAAGACCGCGGTCGAGCTGATCCAGCGCTTCCCGCCGGTGGAGGCGGCCTTCCGGTCGGGCCGGCTCTGCCTCACCACCTCCTTCGAGCTCGCCCGAGTGCTCACCCCGGAGAACCTCGACGAGGTCCTCCCCCGGTTCTTCGGGCTGTCCCGGCGGGAGGCGATGGAGGTCGCCGCCTCGATCGTTCCCGCCGAGACCATTCCCGAGCGCACGGTGGTGACGCCCGTCCGCGAGTCCGCCCTCACCACGGCAACCGCGGCCCTCGACCTGGGGAGGCGCGAAGCCGCGGCGCCGGTCGCTCCCGCCCAGGCGCTTGGCGCAGGGTGCCTACCGGTAGGCACCTCGTGTCGGGTCGAGCCGCCTGCCCGCGTCGAGGTCCGGCCGCTCGATGCCGAGCGGAGCCGGATCCACCTCACGGTGGACCGCGGCTTCCACGCGAGGCTCGAGGAGGCGCGCGACGCCCTCTCGCACGCGCACCCGAACGCGA
>DASWCJ010000031.1:0-3332 GCA_036390155.1 Anaeromyxobacter sp. | reverse complement strand
GTCGTCGCGCCGCGCCCGCAGCGGCGGGACGCGGATCTGGATCACGTTCAGGCGGTAGTAGAGGTCCTCGCGGAAGCGTCCGGCCGCGACCTCCTCCCCGAGCTCGCGGTTGGAGGCCGCGACGATGCGCGCGCCGAACGGCACGTCGCCCTGGCCGCCGACGCGCCGGAGCCGCCGCTCCTGGACGGCGCGGAGGAGCCGGACCTGGAGCTGCAAGGGGAGCTCGGCCACCTCGTCCAGGAAGAGGGTGCCGGAGCCCGCCACCTCGAACAGCCCCGGCTTCGCCTCGGTCGCGCCGGTGAAGCTCCCCTTCTCGTGCCCGAACAGCTCGCTCTCGATGAGCCCCTCGGGGATGGCGCCGCAGTTGATCGCGACGAAGGGCTCCCCGCGCCGGTCGCTGCGGTCGTGGATGGCGCGGGCGACCACCTCCTTGCCCACGCCGCTCTCGCCGGTGACGAGCACCGTGGTGCGCGTCGGCGCGACCTTCTCGACGAGCGCCCGCACCTCCTCCGTGGCCGCGCTGCGGCCGATGATCTCCGGGACCGTCTGCCGGGGCTTCCCCACCCGGCGCAGCACCCGGTTCTCCTGGAGGAGGGCGCGGTGCTCGAGCGCCTTCTCGACGACGAGCCGCAGCTCGTCCACCTTGAACGGCTTCAGCACGTAGTCGTACGCGCCGAGCTTCATCGCCTGGATGGCGTTCTCCGTCGTCGCGAAGGCGGTCACCACCACGACCTCGGTCGTGGGGGAGAGCTCCTTCACCCGCCGCAGCACGTCGATGCCGGAGTCGGCGCCGAGCCGGAGGTCGGTGATGACGAGGTCTGCCTCCGCCTCGGCGAGCCGGGCGAGCGCCCCCTTCGCGTCGGAGGCGGTCCGGACCCGGTGACCCTGCTTCGCGAGCAGGATCTCCAGGAACTCCCGCATCGACGCCTCGTCGTCGACCACCAGGATCGCGGCCATCGGCTCCTCGCCCCTCACGCGGGATGGTACACCGTCCCTAGCCGGACGCCTCTGACGCCCGGTCGGTACCGCCGGGCAGGCGGACGGTGAAGCGCGCCCCGCGCCCCGGCGCGGACTCCACCTCCACGGAGCCGCCGTGCGCGTCCACGATCCGCTGCACGACGGCGAGCCCGAGCCCCGTCCCGCCGGCCTTGGTCGTGAAGAACGGGGTGAAGATCCGCTTCTGCTCGGCCGCGGAGATGCCGGGGCCGTCGTCCTCGAACGAGAGCATGGCGCCGCCCTCCGGCGCCGGCGCGCAGCCGACCCGGACCTTGCCCGGGCGGCCCGCGGCGCGGCAGGCCTGGCCCGCGTTCGCGACCAGGTTCCAGGCCACCTGGCGCAGCTGATCGGGGTCGCAGGCGAGCGGGGTGGGCGCGAGGGCGCGCTCGATCCGGAGCCCGGCCGCGGCGGGATCGCTCCCGAAGACGTCGAGGGTCTCGCCGAGGACCGCGGCGAGGTCCGCGTCGCGCCGCAGCGGCGGGGCCGGCCGGGTGAACTCGAGGAAGCGGGTGAGCAGCTGGTCGAGCCGCGCGGTCTCGCGGAGGACGATGCCCATGATCCGCTGGTCCTCGGCGGAGAGCCCCCTCGCGCCCCCGAGGAGCTCCACGCACCCCGAGATCGAGGCGAGCGGGTTGCGGAGCTCGTGCGCGAGCCCGGCCGCGACCGTGCCGAGATCGGCGAGCCGCTTCGAGCGGTCCATCGCCTCCTCCATCGCGCGCAGCGCGGTGAGGTCCTGGAAGATGACGGCGGTGCCGGCCCGCTCCCCGCCCCGCCCGTGCAGGTCGAAGACGGTGTAGCCGAGGAGCCGTCGCGCGCCCGCGGGCGTCTCCCACGCGGCCTCGTCGCGCCCGCCGCGCGCGAACGCGGGGAAGAAGCGCTCGGTGGGGTGCCCCGCCACGTCGGCGAGCGCCATCCCGGTGATCAGCTCCGCGGCCCGATTCATGAACGTGATCCGGCCGGCCAGGTCGAGGGTCACGAGGCCGCTCGTCACCGACTGGATGATCGACTCGTGCAGCGCAGTCACCGCCGCGAGATCGTGCTCGCTCACCACGAGCCGCTCGCCGGTGCGGCGGAGCTGCTCGGCGAGGAAGCCCGCCAGCGCCGCGGTCGCGACGAAGGCGGAGGCGTGCGCGAAGAGGGTCCCCCGGACCAGCTCCGGGGCGGGGTGCAGCCAGTAGACGGTCGTCCCGTACGCGAGGAGCGTGGCGCCGAGCGCGACCACCGCGCCGGCGCGGTGGAGCAGGATCGCCCCGTTCACGATCGCGAGCAGGAACATGAAGACGAAGACGCTCTCGGTGATGCCGGTGATCGCCACCACCGCCACGGCGAGGCCCACGTCGAGGGCGATCTGCGCGCCGGCGAGCACCTGGTCGAGCGCCGGGGTCCGCGCGCGCAGCGCCAGCGCGAGCGCGAGCGAGGCCGCGTAGGTGACCGCCACCACCGCATAGAGCGGGGCGACGACCTCGGCCGCGGACGCGCCGAACTGCCAGTTGACGACGGCGGTGCCCCCGAGGAGCACTGTGATGGTGACGAGCCGGAAGAGCGTCAGCCAGACGAGCTTCCGGTGGAGGTCGCCGCCCGCGAAGAGCGAGCCGGGCCCGATCCGGGCCGGGGCCGGGGCCGGGGCCTCGGCGAGCGTCGCGTCCGCCGCCACGCCCGGCCTACTTGATGTTCCCGGCGATGCTGAAGATCGGCAGGTACATCGCGACCATGAAGCCGCCGACCATGCTGCCGATGAAGACCATCATGAGCGGCTCGAGCATGCTCGTGAGCGCGCCGACCGCGACGTCCACCTCGTCGTCGTAGAAGTCGGCGATCTTGTTCAGCATCTGGTCCATCGCGCCGGTGGCCTCGCCGACGCCGATCATCTGCACGACCATGGAAGGGAAGACCTTCGTCTCGGCGAGCGGGCCGGCGATGTTCTTGCCCTCGGAGATCTTGGCCCGCACGAAGAGGATCGACTTCTCGATCGTCTTGTTGCCCGCGGACTTGGCGACGATCTCGAGCGCGTCGAGGATCGGCACGCCCGAGGAGAGCATCGTGCCGAGGGTGCGGGTGAACCGGGCGACCGCGACCTTGCGGACGAGCGGCCCGAAGAGCGGGGTCTTGAGGACGAACCCGTCCCAGAGGTCCCGCCCCTTGGGGTTCCGGAGGAACGCCTTGAACGCGGTCCAGAAGGCGATGGGGACGCCGGCGAACCAGTACCAGTAGTTGAGCAGGCCGTGCGACAGGTCGATCATGAACTGCGTCGCGGCCGGCATCGCCCCGCCGAAGTCCTTGAACATCTTCTCGAAGGTGGGCGTCACGAACGCGAGGAGCACGATGAGGACGCCGAC
>DASWCJ010000030.1:0-5351 GCA_036390155.1 Anaeromyxobacter sp. | reverse complement strand
TCTCGTCGCCCGGACCGAACGCCGCCGTGGCGGGCCGGGGAAGGCGCCGTCCTCCTGCGCCGCCGCCAGAGTCGCGACCGGCGCCGGCCTGACGAGAGGGCCCGGAAACGCAGACGCCGGCGCACGCCCGGGCGCGCCAGCGGCCCACGGCACCGGAACCGGACGGCGACCGGCACGGCGCAACCAGTGCGGGCGCCACCGAGGACGAGCGGGTCCGGCGTGTGCCGCTGTCACGCCGCGTGCACGCCGCCGTCGCTGCGTTCGGATACGGTGTCCGTACGCGAGCCGGCGTGCACGCGGCGTGACAGCTTCGCGCGTCAGATCCGGTGACCGTTCGGGGCCGCGCCCATGGCGCTCGCCGTGCCCGCCACCATACGGGAACGCTCTCGCGCGGAGCTGGCGCGCCCGGGCGTGCGCCGGCGTCTACGTTTCTGGACCCGTTCGACCGTCCGGTGCCGGTTGCGACCCTGGCGGCGGCGCAGGAGGACGGGGGCCATGCCCGAGGCCCGACGGGAGCGTTCGCCGAAGCTGAAGATGCGCAGCTACCCCGGAAGCGGCCGGCCGCTAAGTGACCGGCATTGGCGCTACCGGCGCCAGCCCTGCCAGACGACGTAGCGGCGGAAATCGGCGGCGAACTCGGCGTCGGTGATCCCGATCGCCTCGCGGAACGCCGCGGGGAACCGCAGGCCGGTGCCCATGAGCTTCATGACCTCGAGCACCCGCCCCTCGCCGTAGCGCGCGACCAGGAACTCGGCGGCGTGGTGCGCCGCGCCGTACACGACGTGCGACTGGTCCTGGTAGAGCGTGTCGGGGTCCACGATGGGATCGCCGGGCTGCGGCGCGACGTAGGCGGCGGCGCGGGTGCGGCCCGGGTCGCCGTCGCCGGAGCCGGGCAGCTTGTCCTGGTAGAAGTCGAAGAGCACCTCGACCCCGCCGTAGCGGTAGCCCTGGCCCGCGGTGACGCTCGCGACGCCCTCTGCGTACCAGCGCGGGATCTCCTTGTACATCCAGGTGAGGTCGTCGCCCGCGAGCTGGTACATCGCGCAGTGGGTGAGCTCGTGCGTGACGAGCTCCTCGAGCTTCTTCTGGCTCCCGCCGAAGAAGCTCCAGGTCCGCGGCGACTGCAGCTCGATCGTCTGGAAGCGCGCCCAGGCGCGGAGCCAGTCGTAGTTCTGCCGGTGAACTGCCGCCTCGAGCGCGTCGTGGCTCGGGTGGATCGTGATCGTGACCGGGTAGCGAAGCCCGCCCCAGCGCGCGATGCGCGGCGCCGCGACCTCGAGCGCCTGGCGGACCTTCAGCGCGGAGTCCGCGTCCTCCGGGCCGTAGAGGATCCAGAACTTCGCGGTGTCCGTCGTGACTTCCTGGGTTCGCTGGCCGCCGCCCTGCGCAACGCGCGGAGCGCAGGCGCTGGCGAGCCACGCCGCGGCGAGAACGGAGAGGAGACGGACCACGAGGACCGGTCTACCCGGCTTGACCCTGCGTAAGCAAGGGTTCCGGGGTGGCCAGTCGCGCCAGGAGTGGGGCGAGGTGGGTGAGATCCCCCACCCGCTCCAGCCCGTCCGCACCCCGGCCGAACGCGAGCACCGGAACGCGCGCGCGGGTGTGGTTCCGCGTCGAGAGATCCTCGACGTTGCCGTGGTCGCTCGCGACCACGAGCGTGTCGTCGGGCCCGAGCGCCGCGACGAGCGCGCGGAGCAGCCGGTCGACACGGACGAGCGCGTCCTGCGCCCGCTCCATGGAGCGAGCGTGGCCCGCCTCGTCCGTCTCGAAGAACTCGAAGAGCGTCAGGTCGTGGGCACGGGCGAGCGCGCGCAGCACCTCCGCCGCCTCCTCCGGCTCGCGGACCGGGAGGTCGGCGCCGAACGCGCGGGCGCGCGCGCCGGTGATGTCGTGGGTGAGGCCGCGGCCCGCGCGCACGTCGGGCCAGGTCCGGAAGCGGCCGCCGCCGGCGGCGAACGCGACGGTGGTCGCGGCCGCGCGCGCGCGGCGCTTCCCGAGCTCGAACTCGGGGTCGCCCTCCACCTCGATCCCGAGGGCGCGCAGGTATGCGACCGGGTACGCGTTCGCGAACGCGACCGTCCGCCCGGTCTCCGCGAGCGTGCGGAACAGCGAGCGGCGCCGCAGGAGCTCGCGGAGCGGCGCGTTCGGGAACCCGAGCAGGTGGCGCCCGAGCAGGGCCGCCGCGTTCTCGCCGGTCAGGATCGTGGTCTGGCCGGTCGCCGATTGGGGCCGGCCGAGGACGCCGAGCGTCGCGTCGGCGAGCACGGCGCGCCCTCCGCGAGGCAGCGGCGCGCCCGTCCCGTCCTCGAAGCGCGAGAGGAGAAAGTCCTCGCGCGCGAGCGGGTTCCGGTCCGGGTCCCGCGCGCCCGCGCCGACGCCGTCCACGAAGACGAAGAGTGCCGACACGGGCGGATCATAGCCCCCGAGGGGATCCCCGCGCCGTGCCGAAAGAGGATTTCCGAGCGGCGGGGCGCTAGATTCGGCCCCATGGCACTCGGGAAGAAGATCGCCTTCCTCGGCTCCGGGAACATGGCCGAGGCGCTCGTGAAGGGGCTCCTCTCGTCCGGCATCGCCGCGACCGGGGAGATCGTCTGCGCGGAGCCGCGGCCGGACCGCCGGGAGGAGCTGCGCGAGCGGTACGGCGTCGCGGTGAGCGCGAGCAACGTCGCGGCGGTGGCGGACGCCGCGATCGTCGTGCTCTCCGTGAAGCCGCAGGTCGTGGACGCGGTGCTCGCGGAGATCGCACCGGCGCTCGGCACCTCGAAGCTCCTCGTCTCGATCGCGGCGGGGGTGCCGATCTCGGCGCTCGCGCGGCGGCTCGGCGCCGGCGCGCGGATCGTCCGCACGATGCCGAACACCCCCGCCCTCGTCGGCGCGGGCGCGACCGCGCTCGCGCGCGGTGGCGGCGCGACGGACGCGGACCTCGAGCAGGCGACGGCGCTCTTCAAGGCGGTCGGGACCGCCGTGGTCGTGGACGAGCCCCTCCTCGACGCGGTCACCGGCCTCTCCGGATCCGGGCCGGCCTACGTCTTCCTCGCCATCGAGGCGCTCGCGGACGGCGGCGTGAAGGTGGGCCTTCCGCGGGCGACCGCGCTCGCGCTGGCGGCGCAGACGATCGTCGGCGCGGGGCGGATGGTCCTCGAGACCGGCGAGCACCCCGGCAAGCTCAAGGACCAGGTGACGAGCCCCGGCGGGACGACGATCGCGGGCGTGCACGCGCTCGAGATCGCCGGGTTCCGCGCCGCCCTCATCGCGGCGGTCGAGGCGGCGACGAAGCGCTCGAAGGAGCTGGGCGAGGCGGCGAAATAGGCGCGAGTCACCGCTCCCCGTGGTGCGGGTACACGACCCGCGTCGGCGGGGCGAGGTTCTCCTTCACCGCGCGCGGCGAGAGCCAGCGGACGAGGTTCCACATGGAGCCGGCCTTGTCGTTCGTGCCCGACGCGCGCGCGCCGCCGAACGGCTGCTGACCGACGATCGCGCCGGTCGGCTTGTCGTTCACGTACAGGTTCCCGGCCGCGTCCACGAAGGCCTGGACGAGCCGCTCGATGGCGACGCGGTCGCGCGCGAAGATCGCGCCGGTGAGCCCGTACGGCGAGGTGGACTCGCAGAGCCGCACCGTGTCGTCGAGCGCGGAGTCCGGGTAGACGAAGATCGACAGCACCGGCCCGAAGATCTCCTCCTGCATGAGCCGGTGGCGCGGGTCGGTGACCTGGACCACCGTCGGGTGGACGAACCAGCCGGTGGACGGATCGCAGCGGCCGCCGGCGAGCACCGACGCGTCGGCGGAGCCCTTCGCGAGCTCCACGTACGAGGAGACCTTCCGGAACGCCTTCTCGTCGATGAGGGCGCCCATCGAGACCTCGAAGTCGTCGACGGGATCCCCGACCCGGAACGCGGCGACCATCGGGAGGAGCCGGTCCTTCACCGCGGGCCACAGCGACGCGGGGACGTACGCGCGCGACGCGGCCGAGCACTTCTGCCCGCCGTACTCGAAGGCCCCCTTGCAGAGCGCGGTGGCGAGCGCGTCGACGTCCGCCGACGGGTGGGCGAAGACGAAGTCCTTCCCACCCGTCTCGCCGACGAGCCGGGGCCAGGCACGGTACCGGCCGAGGTGCTCCGCGACGGTCGACCAGATCGAGCGGAACGCGGCGGTCGAGCCGGTGAAGTGGACGCCCGCGAGGTCCGGGCTCGCGAGCGCGACGTCGGCGACGGCCTTCCCGTCGCCGGGGAGCAGGTTCACGACGCCCGGCGGGAGCCCCGCCGCCTCGAGGAGCTTCAGCAGCCAGTGGGCCGAGAACATCGCGCTCGGCGCCGGCTTCCAGAGCACGACGTTGCCGAGGAGCGCGGGCGCGGTGGGCAGGTTCGCGGCGATCGCGGTGAAGTTGAATGGGGTGACCGCGAGGACGAACCCCTCCAGGGGCCGGTACTCGACCCGGTTCCACAGGCCGGGCGGAGAGAGCGGCTGATCCTCCAGGATCCGCTCGGCGAAGGCGCAGTTGAACCGCCAGAAGTCGATGGTCTCGCAGGCGGCGTCGACCTCCGCCTGGTCCACCGTCTTCGACTGCCCGAGCATGGTCGCGGCGTCGAGCGTCGGACGCCAGCCGCCGGCGAGGAGATCGGCCGCGCGGAGGAAGACCGACGCTCGCTGGTGGAACGGCAGGGCGGCCCACTCCCGGCGCGCGGCGAGCGCCGCCTTCACGGCCGCGTCGACCTCGGCGGGGCCCGCCTCGTGGTACCGCGCGAGCCGCTGCGCGTGCCGGTGCGGCGCGCGCGCCTCGGCGAAGCGGCCGGTGCGCACCTCGCGGCCGCCCACCACGACCGGGATCTCGAGCTCCTCCGCGCCGAGCTGGGTGAGGCGGGTCCGGAGCTCCGCGCGCTCGGGCGACCCGGGACGGTACGCGAGGGGCGGCTCGTTGCGCGGCGGCGGAACGCGGAAGTGACCGTTCACGGCCCGACTCCTTCCCCCCGATCCCCGGTGGGAAGGTGCTCCCGCGCGACCTCGTGCGCACAGCCCGGCGAGGGGCCGCCCCGAGTCAACGTAGCGGGGGGCGCTCGTCTCGCTGCGCTCGTCGCGCCCCCCGAACCCCCGTCGCTCCGGGGCAGCCTCGTCCGGCTGCCCCTACGCTGCACCCGGCCGCTACTCCGTCGTCTCGCAGGACGCCCAGCCGCAGCGCGCGCAGGTCCGGCACCCGCCCGAGAGCACGAGCGGCTCCGAGCACTGCGGGCACTCCTCGCCGTTCCGGGTCGCGCCGGAGGTGAGGACCTGCTGCTCGCGCGACCCGTCGCGGTAGACGGTGATCCCCTTGCAGCCGAGCTCGAACGCGAGCCGGAACGCGCCGGCGACGTCCTCC
>DASWCJ010000029.1:0-11579 GCA_036390155.1 Anaeromyxobacter sp. | reverse complement strand
TACGTGCTGCGGGACCGCCCGAACTCGGCGAGGACGTCGTCGAGGCCACGGCCGCTGGTCTCGCCCTCGATGAGCATGACGAGGTCCGTCGCGGCCCCGTCCTCGGCCGGGAGCGGGATGCTCCCGCCCGGACCCTTGATCTCGCGCCTCGGGAGGATCTTGGTCATCGGGTCCGGTCCGCAGGGGGGCGCTACCGCGCCATCGCCGCGAGGGCATCCGGGTCGATCGCGACCTTCGAGCGGCGCTTCAGCTCGGCCGCTCTCCCCTGGAGCTGCTCGAGCCGCTTCACCTCGGCGAGCTGCGACGCGATCTGACCGCGCACCGACTCGAGGCTCTCCCCGGTGGGCGCGACGTTCTTCCGGTAGAACGCGCGAATCTCCTCGTCCGAAGGGGCGGGGGCGCTCGCGCCGAGCTTCTCGACGTAGGCGGTCGCGAGGACCCGCCGCTCCGCCGAGGGGAGCTTCGCGGCGACGGCGGGGTCGGAGACGAGCCCGCGCTCCGCGGCGGCGTCCTGGAACAGCCGCTCGTCGATCTCGCGGTCGAGGACCTCGGTGCGGACCTCCGGGCCCGCGGCGTGACCGCTCGCCTCGGACAGGGCGCGGAGCGAGGGCTCGATGTCGCGGTACCGGACGGGCTTGCCGTTCACGGTCGCGACGACGTGCTCGAGCTCGGCGGGGGTGGCATTCGGTCTCCGCCCGAGCGCAGCGAGGAACGCGTCGTCCCTGGTGACGCGGGCGAGCGCGCGGAGCTTCGCCCGCACGTGGGACTTCATCGCCCCGACGAGCTGCTCCTTCCCGGCCCGCAAGAGCGCCTCGCGCTGCGCGGCGTACGTCGCCTCGTCGCCGAGCCGGCGCTCGAGCACCTTCACGAGCGCCCAGCCGGTGTCGAGCTGGACCGGGCCGACGACGATCCCGATGGGCGCGGAGAACGCGGTCTCGACGAGCGCGGCGGGGAGCTGGGCCCGGATCTTCGGGCCACCGCCCGTTCCGGGCATCTCGAAGCCCGGCACGGGCGCGCGGGCCGCGTCGTCGAAGTTGCCGGTGCGTCGCACGAGCCCGAGGGCGATCTGCGCCGCGTCCGCGCTCCCGAACACGAGCACGCGGAGGCGCACCGAGTCCGCGGTGGAGTGGTACCGGCGCCGGAGCTCCTCGTCGCTCGGGGGAGGAACGCCTGCCACCTCGCGCTCGACCAGCTCGGCGGCCGCGACCCGGCGCCGCTCGCGCTCGAGCGCTTCCTTCACCCGGGGCTGGTCGGCGAGGCCGCTCCGCCGGGCCTCCGCCGCGAAGAGGGCGTCGAGCACCAGCGTGTCGACCGCATCCTGGAGCTTCGTCCCGGGATCTCGCGCCCGGAGCTGGCCGAGGGTCTCGAGGATCTCGGACCGGGTGATCTCCACGGCATCGACGCGCGCGACGACCGGGCTCGCCGGTGCGGAGGTGAGCAGGGTGGCGATGGCAAGGGACAGGATCATGGCGTACCTCCAGGAGCTCCGGCGCCCGGGCCGCCGCCCGAGCCGCTCGCGCCCGCCGCGGCGCCCGCGCCGGCAGCGCCCGTGGCGGCCGGCGTCGGCTTCGGCCGGCTCAACGATGCGACGTCCTTCAGGTCCGTGCGGTTTCCGCTCTTGTCCCCGTGGCACCACGCGCAGCTCTGCATCCCGGTGCTGCCGTAGTAGAAGAACCGCGGGTTGTCGGAGCCGTGGGGGTTGTGGCAGCTCGCGCACGAGAATTCGCGCCCCTCGCGCTTCGGGTCGCGCAGGTTGGACCCGCCCACCACGTGGTTGTTCGCGACGGGCGTGACGTGCTGCCCGTCCTTCTGCAGCGGGTGGCAGGAGATGCAGACGGCGTTCACCTTCCGCGGCATGAGCGCCGCGTACGCCGCCCCGTGCACGTCGTGGCACGCGGTGCAGCCATAGCGCTCGAGCGCGGCGTGCTTCACCTTCCCGGAGTCGACCGGCTTGTGGCACTTGTAGCAGCCCGCCTTGCCCTCGCCGATCTTCAGCGTGTTGCGGCTCGGCGCGCCGTGCGGGTCGTGACACTGCTCGCACCCCTTCGCGACCGGGGCATGGACCACCTTCCGGCCCGTGAGGTCGTCCTGGTGGCAGAGGAAGCAGGTCTCCTGCGTCGTGGGCTTCCTCACGAGCTTCGGCTGATCGGAGGAGTGGGGGTCGTGGCAGATGGCGCAGTCGCCCACCACCACCGCGGCGTGCGGGTACTTCGCCCGGTCCTTCCGCTCGTGGCACCCGTTGCACAGGTCGACCGCGTTCTTCTTGAGGAGCTTCAGGTTGTCCGAGCCGTGGCCGCCGTCGTGGCAGCCGAGGCAGTCGGTGCGCTTGAACACCCCGTGGGTCACCTTCTTGCCGAGGTCGATCCGGTAGGCCGTGCCCGGGGTGCCCTTGCCGGTGGGCGCCTTCGCGTCGTGGCACTTCTGGCAGAACGCCGTGCCGCTCTCGGCGCGGACGTTGTTCGGGAGGTTGCCGCCGTGGGCGTCGTGGCAGTCGAGGCAGCGCCCCTCGGTCACCGGCGCGTGCTTCACCGGCTTCGTGACGAGCCCGTCCTGCTCGTGGCAGTCGAAGCAGATCTTCTCTCTCGCGTCCTTGATGAGCCCGGAGAAGTTGGACGAGTGCGCGGCGTGGCAGGAGAGGCAGCTGCCCTGCCGGATCACCGTGTGGACCGACTTCGACTGGTCCTTCCGCTTGTGGCAGCCGTAGCAGAGCTCGGGCTCGCTGCGAACGAGGGCCCACTTCGAGGCCGACTTCGACTTGCACTTGCCCGCCTCGTTCGTGATCGCGCGGTGGCAGGCGGCGCAGTCGTTCTTCTCGAGGGCGCCGTGCATCACGCGGCCCTTGGCGAGCGTCGCGTGGCAGCCCGTGCAGCGCTCGCCCGCGACGAGGCCGAGCTGGCTCGAGGAGGGGGAGGGCGGGGCAGCCGGGGCGGCCTGCAGCTGCGGCGCCGGGAGCGGGACCTCGATCTTCCTCGTCCCGGGGGGCGGGGGCGGTAGCGGGACGTCCGCGGCGGAGGGCGCCAGCGGGACCGACGCGAGGGCGAGCAGCGCTGCGAGGGCGATCCCACGTCCCACGCGGTGCGTCAGCGCGGAGGCGAGGCGGGGAGCCTTCCGGCTCTCGTCGGTTCTCACGGACACGTGGATCGTCACTCCGTGGTCGGGGAAGGCGCGCCTGCGGCCAAGTGCGCGCGGGACGAGTGCAATCGGGGTGCCGCAAAACCCTAGATGGGGACGGGCGAGTGAATCCTTCCGGAAGCTTACGTCCCTCCGGGCTCCTGCCTGATCACGGGCCCTTGTGGGGTTCGGTCACGCCGTCGCACCTACATGCATGCCTTTCGCCCGTGAGACGAGATAGGGGCATATGGCGCAGCGCTTGCGCCATTTGACCGCATAGTCCGCTGGAATATGGCGCGATAAATGGGCAGGCACGGAGCTTGCTGTGTCGCCTGTCGGGACGGTCCGAATCCCTCAGACCTACATGAAACGACCGGTGATTCCCGAGGGCTTCCCCGAGCGGGCCGTCCCTGGGATGATGGCGGAGAGTCCCCGACGGAGCCCCTGCCCAGGATGAACCTGCTCGAACGCGCCTACCGAGGGCTGGACTCCAGCACGCGCGCGCGGATCCTCGTCCCGACGGCCCTCCTGTTCGCGGTGACGCTCGCCCTCATGGCTGCCGCCGCGGTCCACATGTACGGGTCGGACATCGAGCGCGGCCGGCGCGAGCGGGCCGAGGTCTTCACCGGCATGGTCGCGAGCGGCATCTCGAACGTCATGCTCGCGGGCCGGCCGCACGAGGTGCCGCTCCTGCTCGAGACGCTCCCCGGGCACGGCTCCGATCTCGTCGCGGCGAGCCTCGTCTCGCCCTCGGGCAACGTCTCCGCGTCGTCGTCGCCGCGGCTGCTCGGGACGATTCCCTGGCGCGACCTGCAGCGGTTCGAGAAGCAGACCCTCGTCATGTCACCGGGCGGGAACGAGACGGAGTACGCGGTCATCCACCCCCTCGTGAACGCCGAGTTCTGCGCCCGGTGCCACGGGACCCAGTCGCGGGTGAACGGCTGGCTCGACCTCCGGTTCAGCCGGATGCCGACGCTCGTCGCGCAGGCGCAGCTCGCGCGGACGCTCACGCTCTCCGCGACGATGGCGTTCGTCGTCCTCATCACCATCTCGCTCTGGCTCCTCGGGCGGGAGTCGGTCGCCCCGCTCCAGCGGCTCGTCGCCGTGATGCGCCGCGCCGAGGCGGGGGACCTCTCGGTCCGCGCCGACGAGGGGCGCCCGGACGAGATCGGCATCGCGGCCCGCGGCTTCGACGCGACCCTCTCCGCGCTCCGGCGCAGCCAGGCGGAGCTCGAGGCCTTCTACCGGGAGCGGATGGTGCGCGCGGACCGGTTCGCGGCGGTCGGCGAGATCGCGACCGGCCTCGCCCACGAGATCAAGAACCCGCTCGCCGGCCTCTCCGGCGCGCTCGAGCTCCTCGCCGAGGACCTCTCGAGGGATCCCCGCCAGTCCGAGATCGTCTCCGAGATGCGCCACCAGGTGGCGCGGCTCACGCACACGATGGAGAGCCTGCTCAGCTTCGCGCGCCCGGCGCGCACGAAGCTCCGCACCACCGACGTGAACGGCTCGCTCGAGAAGGTGCTCTTCCTCGTGAACCAGCAGTGCCGCGGCGGGAACGTCTCGCTCGAGCCCCGGCTGGGCGAGGCGCTGCCGCCGGTGCTCGCCGATCCCTTCCAGCTCGAGCAGGTGTTCCTCAACATCTGCCTCAACGCCATCCAGGCGATGTCGCGGACCGGGGGCACCCTCGGGATCGCCTCGCGCGCCGGCGACGGCAACGTGGTGGTCGAGATCGAGGACACCGGCCCCGGGATCCCCGCCGACCTGCGGGCGCAGGTCTTCAAGCCCTTCTTCACGACGAAGCGGGAGGGCAACGGCCTCGGGCTCGCCATCTCCGCGCGAATCATCGCCGAGCACGGGGGGCACATCGGGTATCGTTGCCCGCCCGCCGGAGGCACCATCTTCACCGTGACGCTGCAGCAGGCGCGCCCAGGGCGCGCCACGGAGCACGCCGCATGACGAGCAGTACCCCCATCGCCCGCGTCCTCGTCGTCGACGACGAGAAGCTCATCCGCTGGTCCGTCGCCGAGCGGCTGCAGCGGAACGGGTTCGAGGTGCTGTCCGCGGAGTCGGGCGAGCAGGCGCTCGAGGTGCTCGCCGCGACGCCGCCGGACCTCATGCTGCTCGACGTCCGGCTCCCGGGGATCGACGGGGTCCAGACGCTCCAGCGCGCGCTCGCGATCCAGCCGGGGCTCGCGGTGCTGATGATGTCGGCCCACTCGACCGTGGACATCGCGGTGGACGCGATGAAGCACGGCGCCGTGGATTTCCTCGTGAAGCCGTTCCCGTTCCAGGCGCTCGACTCCGCGGTCGAGCGCGCCATCGCCACCGCGCGCACCCGGAACCAGATCGCCGCGCTCACGAGCGACCGCAAGGGCGCGAACGTGCTCGACGCCATCGTCGGCGGCTCCGCGGCGATGGAGCAGGTCCGCTCGATGATCGGTCGCCTCGCCTCGAGCGACACGACCACCGTCCTCATCGAGGGCGAGAGCGGCTCGGGCAAGGAGGTCGTCGCCCGCGCGCTCCACTACCGCTCCGCGCGTGCCGAGCGCCCCTTCATGCAGGTGAACTGCGCGGCGCTCCCCGAGCCGCTGCTCGAGTCCGAGCTGTTCGGCCACGAGCGCGGCGCGTTCACCGACGCGCACACGCAGAAGCGGGGACTCTTCGAGAGCGCCGAGGGCGGCTCGGTCATGCTCGACGAGATCGGCGACCTCCCCCCGGGCGGGCAGGCGAAGCTCCTGCGGCTCCTCGAGAACAAGACGTTCCGGCGGGTCGGCGGCGTCCAGGAGCTCCGCACCGACGTGCGCGTCATCGCGGCCACCAACGTGAACCTCGAGGAGCGCGTCGAGGAGGGGCGCTTCCGCGCCGACCTCTTCTTCCGGCTCAACGTGGTGCGGATCGCGGTCCCGGCGCTCCGCGATCACCCCGAGGACGTGGCGATCCTCACTGCCCACTTCGTCGCGCGATTCAACCAGGAGATGAAGCGCAACGTGCTCGGCGTCTCGGCGCCGGCGATGGAGATGCTGCGCGCCTACTACTGGCCCGGCAACGTGCGCGAGCTCCGGAACGTGATCGAGCGCGCGTTCATCCTCCACGCGGGCGCGGAGGAGCTCCGGCCGGAGCACCTCACCCCGGAGCTGCACCGGGCGGCCCCGTCGCGGAAGCCCGACAAGATCGTCCCGAACATCACCGAGGAGGGGCTCGTCCTCGACGACGTCGAGAAGAAGCTCATCGCCGAGGCGATGGAGCGGGCGAGCGGGAACCAGTCGAAGGCGGCGCGGCTCCTCGGCGTGTCGCGCGACACCTTGCGCTACCGGCTGAAGAAGCACGGGATGGCGTAGCACCGGGGCCGCGGCGGTGAGCGGGGCGCGCGAGGACCCTCGGGTCGGCGGACGGGCCGCGCTCGGCGCGATCGCCGCCTTCGCCTTCCTCGCCTGCCTCCGGAAGGTGAACGACCTCGACTACTGGACGCACCTCGCGTTCGGGCGCGCCTATGCGCGCGCCGGGACGCTGTCGATCGGCGATCCGTTCGTGCTCGGCCGCGGCGCCGGGGCGGCGCCGCTCGACGCCAGCGGCCTCTGGCACGCGCTCACCTCGTCCGGCGAGTGGCCGTTCCAGCTCGGGATCCACGCCGTCCAGCGCGCGCTCGGTCACGAGGCGGTGTCCGTCGCGATGGCAGCCTGCGCCGCCCTCGCCGCCGCGCTGCTCGCGGCGCCGGTGCTCCGCCCGGCCACGCCGGGCCGCCGAGCCGCGGTCGTCACGCTCGCGGCGGCCGCGTTCTTCGTCGCGCGCTTCCGCTTCGCTCCCCGGCCGGAGGTCCCCGCCGCGGTGCTCCTCGGCGGCGTGCTCCTGCTCGCGCTCGAGTGGGGGCGGAACCCGCGGTGGCGGGTGCTGGCCGGCATCGCGCTCCTGCTCGTCGCCTGGCGTCCGCTCCACCCGTCCTGGGCGATCGGGATGGCGCTCGCGGGCACCGCGCTCGTGGCCGCGCCCCGCCTCGACTTCTGGCGCCGCCAGCCGCTCGCGCTCCGCCTCGGCGCGGCGGCGGCGGCCGCGCTCCTCGCGCTCCCGGCGGCGAGGTTCGCGCTCTTCGTCGCGCGCGAGCTCTCGGGCGGCGTCCTCGTCGCGGTGACCGAGATGCGGCCCACCTGGGAGTTCCCGGGAATCGCGATCCCCTTCGTCGCGCTCGCGGGCGCGGCCGGCGCGCTCGCGTGGGGTCGGCCCGAGGGGCGGCCCGCGCGCCTCGCGCTCTCGGCGGCGGCGCTCCTGCTCGGCCTCGTCGTCGTCCGGAACGTCGGGCTCGCCGCCCTCGCCCTCATCCCCGCCGCCGCCGCGGGCGCACCCCCGCCGACCTCCGCGCGCCCGCGCCGGGCGGCGCACGCCCTCGCGGCCGCGGCGCTCCTCGCGCTCGGGGTCCTCGTCGCGAGGGACCGCGATTGCCCGTTCGGCGTGGGGGTCGACTGGCGCGTGTTCCCGCGCGACGCCGCGGAGTTCGTGAAGTCCGCGGGGCTCGGTGCCCCCGTGTACAACTCGTGGGACTGGGGCGGCTACCTCGCGTGGGCCTGGGACGGAGCGCCGCGCACCTTCCTCGACGGGCGGCTCGGGGACGAGCAGCGGATGGCGGATCACGACGCGATCGAGTCGGGAGACCCGGGACCCGTCGTCGAGCGGTACGGGTTCCGCACCGCGCTCGTGCGCTCGATCTGGAACAACTCCGGACGGCTCCTGCCGGTCGTGCCATGGCTCCTCGGGAATCCCGAGTGGCGTCTCGTGCGCGCGACGGACGGGCTCGTGTTCGCGCGTGCGCCGCTCCCGGCGGGCATGGAGCCGCTCCCGAGCCGCGACGCATGGCGCGTCGTTCTGCGCGAGGCGGAGCTCGCCCTCGAGCAGGGCGAGCTCCCGCCCGACGCGCCGTTCACCCGCTCGATCGCGCTCCTCCAGCTCGGCGCGAGGCGCGAGGCGCTCGAGGCGTTCGAGCAGGGGCGCCGCGCGTCACCCGAGGTCGCCTCGCGTTACGCGGCGCTCGGCGCGGCGGTCGGCGCGCCGTGAACGTGTCGTGGTATACCCTGCGACCGCGATGTGCCCGCCCTCGGTCTCGGCCCCACGTCTCCGCGCCCGCGGCCGAGCGTGGACGTGCGTCCTGGCGTCGGTCGCCGTGCTCGCGCCGGCACGCCCTCTCGCCGCGGAGCCGGGCCTGCGCCCGCTCGGGCTCGACGTGTTGCAGGACGGCGTGTACCAGGGCACCATCCACGCGCTCGGGCCGGACGGGCTCGAGCTGTCGGTCGAGGGGACCGACTCGATCCGGCCGCCGCTCCACGGCGTGCAGGTCATGGAACTCGACGTCGAGGTCGAGGGCTTCTTGCTCCTCACCTGGGCGGTGCGGACGCCGGGGGTGGAGTACACGCCCTTCGGCCCGCCCTGGCGCCACCTCACCCTTGCGCAGGGGCGCTCGACCGTCCGGCTCGACTTCCGCATCGCGAAGGGCTGGGCGACGAGCTCCGAGCCGCAGATCGGCCTCACCGGATCGGGCCGTCTCGTCGTCCGCGCGGCGCGCTGGCTCCCGATCGAGTCCGACGTCGCGCGCCTGCTGGCCGCCTACGACCGGGCGAACTTCTGGGCGCCAGAGTCGATCGGCCACACCACCATCAACTTCATCACCCCGGCGATCTGGAGCGAGTCGCGCGGGGTCTGGCTCTCGGACGTCGTCGCCGCCCTCGCCGCGGCCGTATTCGTCGTCGTCCTCGCGGCGACGCGCCTGCGTGAAGGGCGTCCCCGGCCGGCGCTCGCCATGGCCTTGGCCGCGCTGCTCGCCTCCTCGCTCTGGGGCGCGTACCTCCTCGTCCGCTTCCTCCCGGCGTTCGATCTCCGGCCGACGCCCGGCCGCGAGGAGCGCATCCGCGAGAACTACTCGCTCGCGCCCGACCTCGGGGCGATGGCGGCGCTCGCGCGTCAGAAGCTCGGGCCGGCCGAGCGGGTGGGGATCGTGGCGCGCCAGAGGGACTGGTTCGCGTCGCAGACGCTCTGCTTCAACCTCGCGCCCCGGCCGTGCGTGATCGTGCGGCAGGGCGAGGAAGTGCACCGCGGGATCTCCGGGGTGGGGTCACTGCGCGACGACGAGCTCGACGCGATCGTCTTCTTCCGGGGCGAGTGGACGCCGCCGGGCTTCCAGCGGATCGCGGGGATCGGCCCGATCCGGTGGCTGGGACGTCGCCGCCCGTGAGCTTCCTCGTCGCCGCCGCGCTCGTGGCGCTCGCCGGGCTCGCAGTCCTGCGAATCCTCCGGCTCGGCTCGGGCCACCCCGCCGCCGACCTACCGCTCGCGTGGCTCGTCGGGAGCGGTTGGGTGGCGGCGGTCGTCCCCGTGGCGCGCTTCGCCGCCGGGCTCCCCCTCGGGCGGCCCTCGCTGCTCGTCGTCCTCCTCGCGCCGCCTGCCGCATGGGCCGCGCTGGGCTGGCGGGCCCGGCGGGCCGCCGCGGCGGAACGGGCGGGCGCGCAGGCAGGAGCGACGTCCGGCGCCGGGCGCGAGGGGGCCCCGGGCGAGGGGGCGCGCTGGCTGCCACGGCCGCTCTGGGTGTTCATCCCCATCGCCGCGTACGTCGTGATCGTGCTCGCGATGACGCTCCTCCACGGCGCGAACACCCCGACGCAGACCGACGACGGCGAGCGGGTGCGCGCCTTCGCTCCCATGCTCGCGTTCGAGGACGGATGGCCGCCGGAGGCGCGCGCGATCCTTTCGATAGCGGGCCCGCTCTCGACCTTCGTCCCGGTGGTGGGCTGGGTGCTCTCCGGGACGCTCGACCACTTCCACGTCAACTACGCGATCCTCGCGGACCTCGTCGCGCTCGTGGCGCTCACCGTCGCGCTCGCCTCGTCGCGCGGCGCGCCCGAGCGAGGATGGGCGTCGGCGTTCGGGCTGCTCACCCTCCCGCTCTTCGTCTTCCACGCGACCTCGACCTACTCGGACGCGGTCCTCGCGATGCGGGTGGGCGCCGCGATCCTCTTCACGGTGGAGTACGCGAGGAGAGGGGATCGCGCCGACGCGCGGCTCGCGCTTCTCCTCCTCGGAATTGCGGCGATGGTGAAGCGCGAGGGGGAGCTCGTCGCGGCGGCGCCTGCGGCGGTGCTCGTGCTCTGGCTGGTGAAGGAGGCGCGCGACGGGCGCCCGTTCCCCTGGCGCTCGCTCGCGCTGCTCGTGGCGCCGCTCATGCTCTGCGCGACCGGCAAGATCGCGGCGGCCGGGCTTCTGGGTGCCTTCCCGATGCTCGCGTTCATGGCGGAGCAAGCGGGCGAGGTGGTTACGGGAACCGCCCCGGTCCAGGTCACACACGAAGTCGCCACCCTCTTCTTCGACCGAGCCCTCTTTCGCCTCGGGGACCAGGGGATGCTCTACTGGATCGCCGCGGCGACGATCGCGGTCCGCGCGCGGGCGATCGTGCGGGGGCGTGAGCTGTGGCCGTTGCTCGCGGTGGGGGCGCTCTTCGGCGAGGTGCTGGTGAGCTCGGTGTTCCTCGTCCCGGAGTTCACCCTGAACCACGGGACCGTCCACCGCGCGCTGCTCGTCGTCTCGGTGCCGCTCGCGCTCTGGACTGCCTCGACGATCGCGGACGCGGTGCGGGCCGAGGCGCACGCGCCCTCCACCGCACCGGCGAAGGGGGCGCCGGGCGGGGAGGGGGCGGAGGACGCTACGCGGCCTGCACGTCGTCGAGCTCGGCGGCGACGCCGTCCGTAGGCCAGTCGACCTCGGCGGCGAGCGCCTGCAGCTGCTGCTTCAGCTTCTCCTTCGCGCGGATCTCGAGCTGCCGGGCCCGCTCGCGCGAGAAGCCGAAGTGGTCCCCGAGCTCCTTCAGCGTCATCGGGCGGTCGGCCATGACCCGCTGCTCGATGATGAACCGCTCGCGGCGGTCGAGCTGCGCGAGGGCCGCGCCGACCCGGCCGGACACGAGCGCCTGCTCCTCCGCGCCGGACAGCTCGTCGTGCGCGGACGGGGTGGCGGAGGGGACGAACTCGACGTGGGTGGTCCCGCCGTCGTCGCCCATCGGCGCGTCGAGCGAGAAGTCGCGCCCTTCCATCCGCCGCGCCATCTCGTCCACCTCGGACGGCTTCACCCTGAGCTTGCGCGCGACCTTTTCCGAGTCGCGGCCGTCCGAGTCCGCGCCCTGCTGGACGGAGGTCCGGTCGAGCTCGCGGCGGGTGCGGGCGAGGGAGAAGAAGAGCTTGCGCTGCGCCTGGGTGGTTCCGAGCTTCACGAGCGACCACGACTTCAGGATGTAGTTCTGGATGTACGCGCGGATCCACCAGACCGCGTACGAGATGAGCCGGATGCCCTTGTCCGGATCGAACTTCTGCACCGCCTTCATGAGGCCGATGTTGCCCTCCTGGACGAGGTCGGCGATCCGGAACCCGTAGGAGCGGTACTCGTAGGCGACCTTCACGACGAAGCGGAGGTTCGCCGTGACGAGGCGGTGGGCGGCCTTC
>DASWCJ010000028.1:0-1982 GCA_036390155.1 Anaeromyxobacter sp. | reverse complement strand
AGCTGCAGGTCCCCGTGCAGGCTGCGGCGCGCCTCGCCGGGACCGGTCGGCGTGAACTCCCACGCCTTCGTCTCGAACATGGGGAACTCGATGAAGAAGGAGAGGTGCTTCCCGAGCGGCGCGCTGAGGAAGATGGACGCGTCGGCGACGGTGAGGTTGAGGCCGGCCCGCTCGATGGTCCCGCTCTCCCCCGCCCCCGGGAGGCGCTCCACCGCCGGCGCGTTGCGCTGCTCGTTCCGGAACTCGAGGGCGAACCCGGTGATGACGGACGCGGGGAACGTGCCCGGCAGCGTGAGCAGGCCGTTCGCGAACTCGTTCGGCTTCTCGACCTGGGGCAGCTCCTGCCCGGCCATCGCCCGGTAGCCGGAGAGCCGGAAGGTGGCGCCATTCACGTTCAGCGATCCCCACATCGAGTGGCAGGAGGTGCAGTCGACCCCGTACAGGCGCGCGTAGCCGGGCACCGCCTGGGCGCTCGGCGTGAGGAGGAGGGTCATGGCTGTCGCGAAGACGAGTCGGAACGCTGCGCGGCGCATCAGTTGCTCCTTCCGCTCGCCGGCGCGCGGGCGTGCCCGGCGCCGGCTCGGCGTGCATGGTGAGCTGCCTGCACGATTTCGCCTCGGCGTTCACGTTCCGTCAAGCGACTTCGATGGGGGCCCCCGGACGGTTCGGGTCGCGGTCGGGGTCACCCGGACGTAGCGTCCGCGAGTGCCCGCTCAAGGGGCTGCGCTGCGGAGCTGCGCCTCGAGCCGATCGAGGCCCGCCTGGAAGGTGGCGGGATCCGGGAGGAGCGACACGACGAGGTGGCCGCCCGGGAGGCCGTCGAGGGCGCCGGGCTGCACCGCCACGCCCGCGTCGAGCAGCGCTAAGCAGAGCGCGGTCGCGTCGCGGAACGGGTTGATCTGCAGGACCGCCCACGGCCCGGCGCCCCACTGCAGGCTCCAGGGCGCCTCGCGGAGCGCGGCGGAGGCGACGAGCCCCCGGTTCCTGGCGAGGCGCGCGCGGACTCGCGCGAGGAACGGCTCGCGCCGCGCGAGCAGCGCCGGGATCGCCCGGAGGGCCTCCTCCTCGACCGGGCGAGGGAGCTCCGCTCCGGCGCCGAGGCCCGACGCGACCGGCGCGGCGAGCGCGTCCGGCCCCGTCACGGCGATCCACTCCGCGCCGAGCCGCGGCAGGCCACACACGCCGGTCAGGCCCGACACGTGGAGCGCGAGGCACCCCTTCGCCCGGCCCACGCTGAAGGCCGGCCCGAGGGCGAGATCGAGGTAGGCCTCGTCCCCCACGAGCGCCACGTCGCGCGCGCCGCACAGCTCCTCGAGGAACGCGAGCTCGTCGTGTGCCAGCGTCGCGCCCGAGGGCTCGGCGGGATTGCCGACCACGATGGCCTGCGCGCGCGGTCCGAGGGCGTTCCGGAGGGACCGGCGATCGAGGCGCCAGCGCCCCTCGAACTCCACCGCGTACGCCCGCTGGCGCAAGGACCGGATCCCGCGCTCCGCGTCGAGCAGGGGACGCCCGGGGGCCGGGACGAGCACGTCGTCTCCCGACCGGCAGACCGCATCGAGGGCCCGCCGCCGGGCCGCCGCGCGCGACGGCGCGAAGAAGATCCGGTCGGGGTGGGCGGCGACCCCGTGACCGGCGAGATAGCTCGCGACCGCCTCGCGCGCGACGGCGAGCGCCGCGTGGTACGAGGAGATCGGCAGGCCGCGCGCCGTCTCGAGGAGCATCTCGAGCTCGCCGGCGTCCCAGCCGATCCCACATCGGGCGGGGTCGGCCTCCGTGAGGTCGAACCGGAGCACGCCGGCCGCCCGGGCCCGCTCGAGCTGGGTGACGAAGGCTTCGGTTGACGTGGAGCTCGCCGCATCCTGCCGCACCCTTGCATCTTCGCGCGGTGGACGATCAATGGACTGTCCGGAGTCGGACCCGGCGCGTCAGCACGGCATCAGCGCGGACCGGGCTCGGCCAAAAAAAAACCGCCAACCGGACGA
>DASWCJ010000027.1:0-3472 GCA_036390155.1 Anaeromyxobacter sp. | reverse complement strand
CAACGCGCCGCCGTTCGGCACGGGCAGCGCCTTGTAGAAGCAGAAGATCGCGGCGTCGCCCGCCGAGCCGACCGGCCGCGTGCCCTCCGCGGCGAGGAGCGAGAGCGCGCAGTCCTCCACCACGAGGAGCCCCCGCCGCCGCGCGAGCGCGAGGACGTCGTCCATCGGCTGGGCGAACCCGGCGTAGTGGATGACGTAGAGGGCGCGCGTCCGCGGGCCGATCCGGCGCTCGGCGTCCTCGAGGTCGAGCCGCATCCGGGCGTCCACCCGGACGAAGCGGGGGATCGCGCCGGCCGCGACGAGCGCGCCCACCTCGACGCCGTGGTGATACGCGGGCACGAGCACCTCGCGGCCCGAGAGCCCGAGGAGCCGCGCGCCGTGGAACACCGCGTTCCGCGCGAGGTAGTAGAGGGTGGTGCGCGGCGCGCCGAGCGGGAACGGCGCCGCCGCCCCGCGGGCGAGCGGAGAGAGCATCGCCGGCCAGAGCGTCGGCAGCGCCGGCACGTACCGCTCGCGCGGCGGCCGGGCGGCGACCCGGGGCGCGAGGGCCAGGGCGCGGCTCACCGCCTCCACGCGAGGGCCTCCTTCACCGCCGGCCGGAGCTTGTGCCGGAGCGCGTACCGCGCCCGCCCGGCCAGGGTCGGCCGGTAGACGTAGAGCCAGTCGTGAACCGCGTGCTCCGGCTCCCAGTCGTCCTTCCAGGGCATGTCGGGCCCGAGGAACTCGAACGCCGAGAGCTTGCGCGCCTCGCACTCCGCGAGCACCTCGCGCTGCAGGAGCTGGCCCGGCGACACCTGGGCGAGCCCCTCGTCGTACGCGGTCTTCGGGAGGAGGTAGGCCCCCCGGTGGACGAGGCCGAGGTGGATCGCGATCGGCCGGCCGTCGAGCTCGAGCGCGCGGAGCGCGAGCCCGCCCGCCTCCGCGGCGTCGCGGGCGATCCGCGCGTAGAAGCGGACGAGCGCGGCGTCGAGGGCGATGGCGCTGCCGCGCGCCCCCTTCCAGCCCGCGGCCTCGAGCGCGACGAAGTCCGCCATCGCCTCCGCCACCTCCTCCGGCCGTCCGACCCGCCGGACCGACACCGCCCCGAGCTCGGCGAGCCGCCGCGCCCGGCGGCGCAGGTTGGCCCGAAAGCGCGCGCTGGTCCGGTCCTCCGCGGGCGTGCCGCCGAGCGGCACCCGCGGCGAGCGGAGCGACTCCCAGCGGCCCACCGGGTGTCCGTCGGCGCGGGCGAGGGGCTCGAGCAGCGCCGAGGTCGGCCCGTCGCGGAGGACGTCGCGCAGGACGAGCACGTCCCAGGCGACGCGGTCCCGGAGGTGCGCCCAGAGGGCGGCCACCGCGCTCGCCGGGTCCGCGCCGAGCGCCCACTCCACGCGGCAGGAGTGGTCGTTCGCGGGCGCCGCGACCCGGAGCACGCCGCGGCGCCGCTCCTCGAGGAAGACCGCCATGCCGAGCGGCGCGCCGCCCGCCGCCCGGGCCACGAGCGCGAGCGGCGAGGCCTCCGGTGCAAAGGCGTCGAGCCACGCCGAGTGCCATCCGTGCCGCGCGAACGGGACGTCCGCGGGGCCGCGCGCGACGGTCGCCTCCCACTCCGCGCGGAGCGCGTCGAACGCCTTGCGGCCGCGCGTCACCTCCACGCTCCAGGGGAGGGAACGCGGGGCGGTCGGGGTGACGGCGGGCGCGAGCACCGGCTCACCGGGCCCGCGCGATCGTGAGGAGCGCGCGCGCGAGCTTCTGCGGGTCGTGACGGGCGACCGCGCCCGGGGCGAGGAGGTCCACCGCCACCGGGACGGCGCCGAGGGCCTCCACCTCGGCGCGATCCGCCTCCACCGGCCGCGCCCCCTCGGCCGCGTGCGCCGCGACCACCGGCGCCGGCAGGCTTCCGCGGTGCAGGAGCGCGACGTCGATCGCGTCGCCGAGGTGGTCGCGGGCCGCGCGGACGTGGTCGGAGGCGCGGAAGCCGTCCGTCTCGCCCGGCTGCGTGACGAGGTTCACGACCAGGACCCGCGTGGCGGCGGTGGCGCGGAGCGCCTCCCGCATGCCGCGCCCGGCGACGCTCGCGAGCACGCTCGAGAAGAGGCTCCCCGGGCCGAGCACCACGACGTCCGCGGCGAGCACCGCCTCGATCGCCTCGCGCGGCGCAGCCGCGGGCCGCGCAAACCGGAGCTCCGAGACCCTCCCGCCGGCGCGGGCGATCCGGGTCTCGCCGCGGACGAGCCGGCCGTCCTGGAGTCGCGCCACGAGCTCCACCGGCTCCTCCGTCGCGGGGACGACGCGCCCCCGCACGCCGAGGAGGGCGGCCGCCGCATCCACCGCCTCGGCGAACCCGCCGAGCCGCTCCGCGAGCGCCGCGAGCACGAGGTTCCCGACGGTGTGTCCGGCGAGCCCGTCCGCTCCGGCGAACCGGTGCTGGAAGACCGCCGCGAGCGGGTTCGCCCCCGTCGCGAGGGCGACGAGGCAGTTCCGGACGTCGCCGGTCGCCGGGACGCCGTACGCCCGCCGGAGGGCGCCCGAGCTGCCGCCGTCGTCGGCGGTGGTGACGATCGCGGTGACCTCCACCCGGCGCTCGTCCTCCGGGTCGATGCCGCCGGCGAGCCCGGCGAGCACGCGCGGGAGCCCCGTCCCGCCGCCCGCGGCGACCACGCGGAGCGGCCGCGCGGGCTCCACGGCGGCGGCCTCGCGCGCCGCTCGCTCCTCGACCGCGCTCATCGCGCCCCCCTCCCGAGCAGGACCACCTTCGCCGTGGCGAGGAGGCAGACGAGGTCGAGGAACAGCGAGGTGTTCTTGATGTAGTAGAGGTCGTACTCGAGCTTCCGCCCCTGCTCCTCGACGGTCGAGCCGTAGCCGTACTTGAGCTGGGCCCAGCCGGAGAGGCCGGGCTTCGCGAGCTCGCGGAGCCGGAAGAGCGGCCAGCGCGCGGCGAGCTCGCGGAGGAACACCTCGCGCTCGGGGCGCGGCCCGACGAGGCTCATGTCCCCGCGCAGCACGCTCCAGAGCTGCGGCAGCTCGTCGACCCGGGTCCGCCGCAGGAGCCGCCCCACCGGCAGGACGCGCGGGTCGCGGTCGGTCGCCCACGCGGCGCCGAGGGCCTCCGCGTCGCGCCGCATCGTACGGAACTTGCGGACGAGACAGGGGCGGCCCTGGAGCCCGGTCCGCTCCTGCACGTAGAGCACCGGGCGGCCGTCGGTGAGCCACACCGCGAGCGCGGCGAGGAGCATCACCGGCGAGAGGACCGCGAGCAGGATCGCCGCGCCGGCGAGGTCCACGAGCCGCTTCGCCAAGCGCGTGGCGCGCGACACCCGGAACCCCTCGTCGAACACGAGGGCGCTCGGGCGGACGAGCCAGAGCGGCAGCCGCTGCAGCGCCGCCTCGGCGAAGCTCATGTCGTCCACCACCCGCCGCCCCCGGGTCCGGAGCTCGAGGAGCTCGTCCATCGATAGGCCCACCCGCCGGTCCTCCATCGCCACCACCACCA